>WRHW01000059.1 GCA_009783055.1 Holophagaceae bacterium | reverse complement strand
CCTGTCCAGGTATTCCTGCACATATACAGGCTCGCCGGTCATAAGGTCTATCTTTCCTATGCGGGTCTTATGGTTGTCCGGTCGCTTCTTAAGGCAGTCCCAGTAAGAAACCGACTCGTACAGGTAGGTATACTTGCCTACGCGCTGCAATGTGATGGATGCCATGATTACTCCTGACTAGGTTAAATCATTTTAACCTAGTCAGAAGTAATCCAATACAAAAAAATACTGAAAAATATGACCAGCTACATTCTTATTGTGCATAGGTTAAAATTTTTTGCGGAATTTTTGTCAACCCTTACCATGTTGCTGTCAGGTGCCCACAGATCAGTGATTATAAGAGAAGAGCAGGTTTTGAAGTTTCAACAGAATTACAACAAGTTGGACTTCAAATCAGAATTATTTGGTGGTCCCGGCGCGACTTGAACGCGCGACCTACCGCTTAGGAGGCGGTTGCTCTATCCGCTGAGCTACGGGACCGAGGCAGAAAAGAAAGTTAAGTTTACGATAAAAATGGATCATTTTTCAATCCGCTAGTTACCGGACCTAATTCGCACCACGGGGAGCATAGCCCTGTTTGAACTATCCCCTGGGTAATGAACAGACTCCAGAAAAAGCCCAGAGGCAGGGGCGGCGCGTTCTGCCCAAAATAAATTAGAACTATTGGATGGATTTTGGAGATCTTTGGAAATCTGATCAATATCTGCATTGCCCAGTGCACAATGGATGGTAGCTCCGACCATCCTTCTGACCTGCCTCCTGAGGAAATACTTTGCAGTAATTCGCAATAGCAATATTTTTTCGCATACCTCAGATAGGCAACTATAGATTTGGCAGTTGGGGTTTTCATTTGTCTCAATGTCTGCAAAAGCCGCAAATGTGTGATTGCCTTCAAAGCTTCTCCATGCACTTTCAATTAGTTTAAGGTTGATTGTTCTTTTTGGCCACCACGTATAATTTTTTGCAAAGGCGCATTTTCTCAACGCGATTTGATAGAGATAGCTCCGAGAAATGGCATCTCGCCTTGGGTCAAAATCTGAAGGGCATGGTGCCAGACTAGGAACGGCAATGTCAAAAGGTAGATGTTGCTCTAAAATACTGTGCAGTTCGGAGGCTGTAATAGGGTTTGCCAGTTGGAGGCAGGCCACTTGCCCTAGAGCATGTACACCAGCATCAGTTCTTCCTGAGCCTGCTAGGTGCAATACTTTTATTCCTACTCTGTGTAACTGTCTATTTATGGTGTCAGAGATGGTTTTTACTCCTGCGACTCTTTGAGCTTCCCCCTGCCTTTGCCAGCCATGATAACGACTTCCATCATATTCGAGCACTAAGCGAAAAGATGAATGTATGTTTTTTTTGGATGGTTTTGATTTATTCATTCAGGCAGTATACCGCTTATTTTGAGGTTATTGTTGCCCAATGGTCAGTCGTGATTACAAAAACTTCATCAATCTATTTTCTGCGGCAAAACCCATCTTTACACTCTTTTCAAAAAATAGGGATAAGCTTTCCTTTTCAGGTTCTCCTAATGTATGGCTTAGGTTGATGGTTAGGTAGTCGCGCAGTTCCTGTTTTGTCCACCCGATAGAGCACCATGCTTCATCTATAATGTTTTCTATATTTTCTTTTCCTAACTTAAAACTTTGGTGAAAAAATGGGACAACTCCCCCTGGTGAGTCCAACTCTGGAGCATCAGACCTCACCGCCCATAATGCAAAGACAAACGGAAGTCCCGTCCAAGCGTACCACTCTTCTGCAAGGTCTAATACCATCAACCCTTGGCGGTTGACGCGCATGGCGGTGTCACCAATTAGAAGGGCCGCGTCATGTTCGGCCAACATTGTTTCGATTTCTGGTTGCATTTCTGTAACTATTGGCTCGGTTCTATACCTTTCCCTCAGTAATATTTGAGCCAATACTACCGATGTGCGACTGGATGTATCCAGTGCTAATGACTTAATGGATTCTGGTTGAACCTTTGACAACAATACGACACTCCTGACCCTCTTTGGGCTTGCGATACACAGGCCAGATACGATTTTTAAGTCGGGTATGCGGAGATATTCGATAGAGCTTATCAGACCAGCGTCTACATCGCCGTTTCGCAGATTGTCAGAGCAAATTGATGGGACATGAAATTTGAGATGGAAGTACTTGAAGCCCAATCCATGCTTAAAGCCGTAGTTAAGTGGGGTGGCGTTTAGGTAGTCGATGATTGAAATGCGAAATGGAATTTGTTTCGACATTACTGAGCCATTTTCATGATTGCAAAACCGTGACATTGCCATTTCTTGCTACCACCTAAATCGTATTATTTCAACAAACGAGTGTTATCATTCGCGGGGACAATTGCAGTATGTATTGCAACTATCCCAAAACTTAAGTTCTTCCATGAAACATCGGCAAATCCAGTATTTATTAACTCTTGCGCCAAATCTGCCTGATGTGGAAATTGCTTGATGCTCTGATAGAGATACCTGTAGGCCACCTTGTCTCCACTAAAAAAGCCACCTATTCTGACAAGGAAAAATCGACTGTAGAAATCATAAAGCCATCTTATCAAGGTTCGCGTAGGGTGACTAAATTCAAGTATCACCAACCTTGCCCCTGGCTTTAGAACCCTTTTAAATTCGGCGTATGCTATGTATCGCTGTTCTAAGTTCCGTAGTCCATAGCAAATGGTTAGTGCATCAAAAGTCGAACTTTTGAATGGCAAAATGTGTGCATCTGCCCCAACATGTCCTAACACTTTATTTTTCATGCTTTTATACCTGATTTTATCATATCCTAAACGAAGCATCGAAAATGCAAAATCACTAGATACAACAATTGCACCCTTTTTTGCCAATGCAATTGAACTATCGCCTGTACCCGCGGCAATATCCAGCACTTTCATTCCAGGTGTAGCCACAGTCAACTTTGCCATCTTGCGCCACCACCAATAATCCATGCCGCACGAAAGTAGATGGTTCAATAGGTCATATCGGCGAGCAATTCGAGCAAACATGGCCTGGATTTGGTCTTTTTCAGGCAAAAACTCCCTCCAAACTAGCAATTAGCCACCATGAGATGGAACTGTGACAATTAGCCACTTACATTGTAAACTGGGATATTGTATTGGACAAAAAAGGCTATTGGTTTTGAAGCCACAATAAGGAGGTTACATGAGTCAAAACTTGGTTGGTGGCGGATTTTTGGTTTCCGCGATTGGTGCTTTCCCGCAATTTATACCTGAAGAATTGAGTGACGATGCTAAGGACATTGGAAGAGCGGCAAGGGATTTTATGGAGGCAGAGATTTTGCCAAATGATGCCGCCATCGACAAACTAGACCTCGAATTGTGTAGAAAATTGGTTGGACTGGCAGGAGAAACTGGCCTGTTGAGCCTAGAGATACCAGAGGAATTTGACGGCATGGACATGGACAAGCTAACGGGTTTGCTAGTACTTGAGGAAATGGGTAGACAGCCTTCTTTTTCTGTTACTTATGGCGCGCATACCGGAATTGGTAGTTTGCCAATCGTCTATTTTGGAACTTCAGAACAAAAAGCGACGTATCTGCCCAAACTGGCAGTAGGAGAATGGATCGCCGCCTATGCCCTCACTGAGGCAAATGCCGGCTCCGACGCTATGAATTCAAAGACAACGGCAACACTCGATGGGGAGCATTGGGTACTCAATGGTTCCAAAATGTGGATAACCAATGCTGGTTTTGCTGATGTGTTTGTTGTTTTTGCCAAAGTTGATGGCAAAAAATTTAGTGCCTTCATAGTTGAAAAAACTGATCCTGGCTTTAGTATTGGCGCAGAGGAAATGAAACTCGGCATTAAGGGCAGTTCTACTCGCGCCCTCACTTTTGAAAACTGTCGAATACCAAAAGATAGACTACTAGGCCGTATGGGGTTTGGTCATCGCATCGCTTTTGGCATTTTAGCTATTGGAAGATTCAAGCTAGGTGCTGGTTGCAACGGAATTGCAAAAGATGTCCTTAAGTACACTCTGAAATATGCCTCCGAAAGAGTACAGTTTGGCAAAACGATTAACAATATGGGATTAATTCGCCAGAAATTGTCTGACATTGCAATGCGTATCTACGTTGCCGAAAGCATCAATTACCGCACTGTAGGCTATATTAACGACAAGATGCACAATATTTCATGGACGGAAGAAAACGCCGCCAGCAACAAAATGGATGTTATGGACGAATTCCAGATCGAGGCATCCCTGATGAAAGTGTGGGATTCGGAGGCTCTGGGACTGATAGCAGATGATTCTGTACAAGTCTTTGGTGGATACGGTTTTTCCTCAGAATATCCGCCTGAAAAAATTTATCGAGACAACAGAATTAATCGCCTATTTGAAGGCACAAATGAAATCAACCGAATGATCATCGCAGGCCAAATATTCAAAAAATGCGGAAACCAAACGCTAACCTTCTGCAAAGACATTTCAAATCTACCTATCCTCGGCAGTGGCTATCTTGCGTGGGCATCCCATGCTGTGGAAATAGCCAAGCGACAGTTCCAGTACTCAACCGCCACAGCCTTGGAACTCGTTGGGCAAAAACTCATAGAAAATCAGGAGGCATCTGCGCGTGTCGCAGATATGGCAATGGAAATTTTCGCCATGGAATCAGCGGTTGTGCGCGCTGGAAAGATGAATTCTATATCCCATAGATGGAAAGAATTTGCATCAAACCTCGCAAATGTATTTGTCAACGAAACCATAGGTAAAATTCGCAATAATGCATGTTTACTGTTGGCAGAAGTTTTGGAAGGCGTGAATCTAGAAAGTGCAATCAAAGATTTGTCGGTATTCGATACCTGCATACCTGTTTCTAGCTCTAAATTGAGGGACATTATCGCCGGCGATCTAATTGAAAAAGGGATTTATCCCATCGAACAGTTGTAATTTTTTATTCCAAATGTAGAAATTGAGGATAAAATGCTCTCATCAGGTATCGTCATTCTTTCTGTTGGGCTTACCTGATTGCCTATCTGTCAATCTACAGGGTAATTTCTGAGGAAAGCCCTTTTTCTTTTTCACATCCTGTGCCCGGATATAGGTGTTACACCATATCCTGGGAAGAGGTATCAATAAGGGAGATTCTTTTGAGCAAGAAGACTATGCTCATCAATGCTACCGATCCTGAAGAGATTCGCGTAGCAATACTAACAGGCGGGGTTCTTTCAGATTTTGACATCGAGTTTTTGCAACACGAAAAGATCAAGGGAAATATTTACAGAGCCAAAATCATCCGTGTTGATGCTAGTCTACAGGCCGCCTTCGTCCACTACGGTGCACAAAAAAATGGATTTTTGCCCATAGGGGAGCTACCAAGAAATTTAGTTAGCCCCGATGGAAGGCGTGGTCGCATCCAGGACTTGCTCCAGAGGGACCAAGAAATAATGGTTCAGGTAATACGAGAGGAACTTGGGACAAAGGGTGCGATGGTGACTGCTCAAATAAGTTTGCCTGGCAGATACCTTGTCCTAACACCAAATAACCCCATCAATGGAATAAGCCGAAAAATTGAAGGTCAGGAAGAGCGTGAACACTTTAAAACTCTGGTAGACGAACTGGTGATAC
This sequence comes from Holophagaceae bacterium, assembly GCA_009783055.1. Classification (GTDB taxonomy): domain Bacteria; phylum Acidobacteriota; class Holophagae; order Holophagales; family Holophagaceae; genus WRHW01. Next base: position 10,490 of record WRHW01000059.1, on the reverse strand, counting down.
CAGAAGGCATGGGTGTCATAGTCCGCACTGCATCGCTTGGTGTGACTCGTGAAGATTTCTCAAGGGACCTGCGTATTTTGGTCGACACCTATAATGAAGTTCAGACACTTTATAAAAAACGAGCAGGTGTAGGACTAGTATGGCAGGAAGACGATGTTGTAACTAGGACTCTACGCGATACATGGACTCCTGAAATCGAAGAAGTCCATATTGATGACAGAGAGACATTTCAGTCTGCCCAAGGATTTTTTCGCCGTACTATGTCCCAGCACTTGGATGTAGTTCGTCACTATAACGGCAAAAAACCGATATTTTCAAAATTCCAAACTGAAGAACAAATTGAGAGGATTTTTGCACGGCGAGTATCTTTACCAAGCGGTGGTGCCATTGTTCTCGACCAAACAGAAGCCCTTGTGGCAATTGATGTAAATTCTGGAAAGACTACAGGGGATAATCAAGAAGATACAGCTTTGAAAACAAATCTGGAGGCGGCAGTAGAAATAGCTACGCAATTACGATTGCGCGATCTTGCTGGCCTCATTGTCATTGATTTCATAGACTTAAAACGAGAAACCAATATCAAGGCAGTCATGGATCGTCTTGTTGAGCGACTTCGTATGGACAAAGCTCGCATGGAAGTCGGCAAAATTAACAGGTTTGGCGTACTGGTAATGACGCGACAGCGAATCAGACCCTCAATACAGCATGTTACCCATGAGACATGCACAGTTTGCCAGGGAACAGGGCAGGTAAAAAACTCTGAAGCACTTGTTTTAAGCGTCCTACGCCGTTTGAAGTCGGTACTTAGTAGGAATAGCCTTTCGGCGATCCAACTCAAACTGTCTCCCATTACCGCCATGAATTTGCTTAACAAGAGGCGTGCTGAGCTTTCAGAACTGGAAACATCCTATGGCGTTACCATTGTTGTAGAGCCTGACCATAAGATAACTTATGGTGAAATATCGATGGAAATGACTCGGAAGGAAGACGAGCCAGAGACATCGAGACAAAAAGAAACCCATGAACGAAAACGAGATTCTGAAGATGAAACAGTAGTATTAGGCGGAGACGCTCCAATCAGTTTTGATAAGGCACTAACCCCAAATACCGAAAATGACCAGAGTGGTCGCAGGGGGGTTCAGAGAGCCGCTCTAGATGAACGGGAGCGTCTTAGGACACTTTTTGAAGGAACTAAAGCCACCGAATCGGTGACAAAGACGGGAACTCAGCACCCTAAGCAAACATCCCAGCCAAAACCTCCGGAAGCTAAGCCGAAAAAAGCAATAAGTGGCAAGTCGGAGAAAAAAATAAGTCCAAAAAATGCCACGCCACCAAAAACCGAAATCCCAGTACCTCCCAAGCTGACAGCAGAAATAATAGCATCCCTGGCAGTGCCAACCGCAAAACCACGGAAATTAGTTTCCTCGCCAATGGAGCAGGGAAGACCTGAAACACAAATCGATCACGCTCCGGCTCGCAAAACAAACACAAAGACTCTTTCTGCAAAAGAAGTAATTGGCCAGAAGACCAAAACTGCCTCGTCTACCAAAAAAGCATCCAAACCAGCGGTAAAGGAAAGTTCTGCAAAGTCAAAATCATCAAATACCATTACTAAATCTGAAAAAATGACTGTCAAGCCAAAGGCAACACCAGCCAAGCCAGTTTCTGCATTAGCAAAAAAACAATGCGAAAAAAAAACCAGCGCAGTCTCGGGAAAACGTGAATCAACAAAAAGTCTTACTAAAAAGTGAGGTCAATTCTGGAATACCCAAATTCAATATATTTTTTTATCCTGATAGCATGCATGGCCACTCTTTTTGGAGGGTGGCTGGTGGTGCGCTTCCTGCAGAATCGTGCTTCGATAATGAGATATGTATCTGGGATGGCCGCGGGATATCTTGTATCGGTAACAATTGTTCGTATCACGCCAGAAGCGTTGCACTATGGCGGAGAACAAATGGTTTTTTGGATACTGGGTGGATTTTTATTTGTACATGTAATCGAGCATGGAATAACTCCTCATTTTCATTACGGGGAAGAATCTCACGAGCATGAAGGCTCTGCTACGACTGGCATCATGGCTCTGTTTGGGCTTTCTCTCCACAGCTTTTTAGATGGAATGTCTATTACAGCCGCCATGCGAACCCAATCTGCCCTTGGAATTCTGGTTTTTATTGGTGTTATGCTTCACAGAATTCCAGAGGGAGCTACTATTAGTTCGATTTTTTTAGTTCGGGGTTTTGGTTCACGTGGTGCTCTGATGGCCGCAGGAACATTGACCGCTACAGCTTTGTTAGGAGCCTTTTGCCAAGATATCTTTAAGATACCAGTAGGCCCGGTCCTTGCCATATCCGCTGGTCTGGCTCTGTATGTTGCCTGTGCTGATTTGCTTCCTCAAGCACATAAGGAAAGAGGATGGAAAAGCACGACGGCACTTGTTGCAGGTGTGTTGCTGTTTGTAGCAACTAATATAATTTTTCCACATGAACACCAACACCAACATTCAACTACTAACGTGGGGCAAGATACTGAAGAGCGCGACCATATTCATGCCGAACCCCACTCCCACATTCCTTGAGTAGAGCCTTGCTCAGAGATGGTAGGAGGCATGGGACGCGTTCTTTGGTAGCAAAGATTATTTCAACGCTATTTATCGTCTTTGTGTTAGTGCCTATCAACCTTTTTTGTCAGACTGTTGACAGGCTTCCTGACCTTCCAGTAATCCTCCCAAAATTGGATGTCAAAGAGATAGATCTATTATTCCCTCAAAGACCAGGTCAAGAAAACACAAGTAAACCTATGCCACTTCAATGGAGAGGCGAATCTGTCATAGACAAAGGCTCAACGCTTTTTTTGACCAAAGGTACTATAGAAAGGGAAGACATAGGAAGTAGCAATGTTGTATTGAAGGCAGATTCAATCGAATACAATCGAATAGATCAAAGCATGAAAGCAACTGGTTCTGTAGTATTAGAAAGTGCAGAGTTCAGAATGAGTTGTCATCGTCTGGAAATAAAAATGATTATGTCCAACCAAGCACTTATCCCATCTGGAGAAGCATGGGGAGTTACATTTGAGCTTCCACCTTCATGGATTTTGGTTTCCCAGCATCTTTCTTTTATTAGCTATGAAGGTGATACGATGGGACTATTGGGAAAATTGCTGGGTGGGGGCAAGGCTGACCGTACAGTTGAATTTCATTTTGAAGAAGTATCAGTAAGCCCATGTCCCGACGAAACGCATAGCTGGTTCGCCAAGGCTTCCTCACTTGATCTAAAGACAGGTTCCTATATTGGTCATTCTGGGTTTCAGGGGTATGCAAAGTTAAAAAATATCGTCCTAAAACTAGGTCATGTTCCAATTATGTGGATGCCTTGGGCTCTTTTCCCTGCGCGTGTGGATAGGGCTCCCGGACTGTTGCCCCCCGAAATCGGATATAATAGCCGACTTGGCCTTGCGCTGGGGATGTCCTATTTTCAGCCATTTGGTTCTTCTGCAGATGCCACCTTGTCGCCCACTTGGTACTCAAAAGAAGGCATGATGTGGGGTTTGGAATCCCGCTGGGCACCAGAATTTGCACATAAGGGAAATCTACAAGTGAAATATATTCGACCAAAGACTACATCTGAATCCAGATACCGCGTTAATTTACATGAAATATGGGACTTGGACAATGGCTGGTTTGCTAGAGCAGATGTAAATCATGCCTCTGATCATTTGATGGAGGCCGAGTTTGGTAGAATTGCCTCCAATCCTCTGGGAACTCCAATATACGACAGCTCGGTGTTTATCGGAAAAAACTTTAAATGGGCTACATTTAGCATATTCGCTTCTGACCAACGCACTTTTTTCCAGCCTGATGACCCTTTTTATAACAACAATTTCCCTGCATCTCTTCAAAAAATTAAACTACCCGAAGGGCAGTTGAGGCTATATCCAATACCAATTGGCAACTTCCACTTGGATGGCTCCTCAAGGGTCGGTCGTCTGGGTTATTATCTTGACCTTGGCGATGATGAGCCACTGGCGAAGTACCAGTGGGAGAGGAGTGACCACCACCTAAGAATATCTGGCCGTCTGGGACAGATAGGGCCATTGAGGGCGGATATGCAAATCGGTGGCCGTTTTACTCACTATAGTGCTGTTCTAACAGATACATATTTCGATCTCGAAACTCCTTCAGATGAAAATAGGCTTCCGCCTAATCCAATTGACAACCCCGTTTTTGACCCATTCAGAATCGAGGGGCCGTCGACTCAGCGATGGATCGGCTCTAGCAGACTTCAATTTTCAGCTCCCCAACTCGGCAGGAGTTTTTTGAACCTGAAGTTTGCCAGCTATTCTGGAGATATTAAGCATATTTTAGAGCCAATGGTAGCTGTTGCATTTAATTCAAAGAACAAGTTGGCTGGCCTATTTCCAAGGTTTGATGAGGCAGATACGCGCCCAGGGGTAGGAAATACTGCGGTAGGTGAGCGCAGTATTGAATTTGGACTAAAGCAACATTTATTTGGTAGACCTAACCCTGATACTTCTTATGCTGATCTTGTTAGGGCAAGGACATCAATAAAATATTATTTCGACCCCATAATCTATTCTGATGGGCGGATAAAGCAAGGATGGTCTTCTTTTGACACTGATGTTGACATTGAACCAAACAGAACCTTGCGTTTGAGTTTCAGGCAGGCAACTGAAATGTCTGAAGGCACTGCTGACAGCTCAGTTTCTGCGGACGTTGCAATTACTCCCTCAACACGGTTTAGGTTGGCATTCTTTAATTCTGGAATCAACAGGTTGCACATAAAGCAACGAGGCATTAAGACAGGTGGATCCTATGGCACAAAGGATGACAGATTTGGACTACAGTTTGAAGTCAACTATGATTTTGAAAGAAAAACTTTTACCCAGAGTCGCGTTGAAATAACTTATGGTAGCCCCTGTGTGGCTTATAGCATCAGGTACTACCATATATATCTCCCTGAAATATCTCCTTTCCGAAGGGAAGATAGGGTCGATTTTGCTCTCAGTTTAAGAAACTTGGGTGAGCTTTTTTCAGCTGAAATTGGTAGGTTGTTCGGAGCAAAGTGATAACCTTGCTGAAGGCGTTTATCTGGTTTGACACAATGCAAACAGAGAGCATTCTTTACAGGTTTTTCTACGCTTCCCATTACAATCACGGAGTATCCCTAGATGCGCGATAGCAAAGTCATATTTCAGGGGATCCGTTGGGTCAAATATTTTTAACGCCTCAGTAATTTGCCTGGCGGCTTTTGCGTCTGGCGAACTCCTAGTGCATAGGCCAACTTGCTTCGAAATACGATGGACATGGGTATCTAGTGGGATAATTAATTCTGATGGAGGGTATTTTTCCCAGATACCAAAGTCTGGCCAACCCTTACGAACCATCCAGCGCAAAAACAGCCTCCACCGCTTAGATGCGGCACCTTTTATGGGGTCAGGCAAGTTGAATCTGATGCCAGAGGTTTTGGGAAGACTTTGGCGCAGAGTTTGAACCAGTACCGAAAGGCTCTGATCTGCAGTCATGCCTTTGCAGGGCAACAATAACGATTCGATTCCTCGATTCCCAGTAGCTTCGTCCATTCGCTTCCAAGCAAGTATCCAATTAGCCATATCTTCGAGAGTATGAAACCGCCACACCCAACCATTCAACAATAGACAGATTTCTTTGCAGATAATTTGCTCGGTGCGTCCTCGAACCCATGCTACTGGCTCGGAGCCAAATGGTTCCATGAAGTGGCGGATAGCCCTGATCATAGGTGCGACTCGTCCATAAGCCAAATGAGCCGCAACCCAGGATGAAAACTCTTTATCGATTGCATTTTTGTAGCCCAACGGAATTGATATGGGATCGGCTTCTAGAGCCTCACACGATTTGTATTGGTCGCACAGAACATCTAAGGCTTTTTTTAAGCCTATATTATTGTTAGTTTTCATAAGAGCGGATAGTTATTTCTATTAGTTGAGGTAATTTCAAAACCGGTAGTTTTGCCAGAGGCTCAGTTATTAGCACAGCCCGTCCTATTACTATCACTTACTATCCTCTGTACCTAAACCCCCAACATTTCCTGTGATGCTGGTTTCAGGTGCTGGTCTCCTGATTCTAATGCGACTTCGATCTCTGGGGGGAGCCATGCCATCTGCGTGACATTCACTGCAACTTGCTAAGTTTGGGTGAGGCTCAGTCCAGTAAATTCTTTTAGCCCCACCAACGGCTTCTTGCTTTGATTCGGGAACATTGTACCAATACATACCTACCCTTTTTACACCACCTGCTAGAACTTCCAGCGTATAAAGCGGCCCTATTTCATATGTTGGACGTCCCCAGAGGTCTTCCAAGCTACTCATAACCACTAGGGTGTCCTCGGGAAGCGAATTGCCTGATTTATATGCCTCAGACGCATTTGGACTGACCCATACTCTAATCCAACGATTACTATGAGCCGGACTCTTCACAGGTTCTGCTGGATGCATGGGCACAAGTGAAGAGTAATTTAAAATTTTTGCAATTCGAATATTTCTGACAGACTGAAGGTCATCATTCTCATCTCCGTCAGTGTGCACTTGAGGTTCTGTTTTGAATGCGACTTTTCCTTCCGTTTTGTGCGTCCGAGATAACTTAATCCCATAGTGCCCCGCTCCTGCCGAAGCTATTGCCCAAAGAAGCCCTAAAAAAAGCATGTATGGCCCGATCCCTTGATGCTCTTTTCTCTTTATATAGGCAGAGCGGACACAAAGACAACTAAGCATTACGGAGGCTCCGCCAAAGTATTGATGAAATCTAATATCAGACCACTGATCACGGAGGATCCATTCACCATTGAGCAGTCCAAGATTATTTGCGAGAAATTCACCAGATACTAGTGCAATAACAGACCCAATTAATCCGGTCCAGGCAAGGTATCGACAGGCAACCCACCAAGGTTTTATGCCTCTCCCCGGTCTCTGAGCCGCAAAGACTGGTACCAAGAGAAGCATACTTGTAGCGAGAGCGAAAGAAACCGCCCATATGTGCTGATTAGCAACCCATCCAAACCGTTGCATTGGTTTTCTCCAGAGTCAACAAATATTATATCGCTAAACTTATTTGTGAATGATAAAAATACGACTATAGGAAGTGAATCCATTTCAAATTTTTGGTGGGATATTATTAAAATCCATGGGTTTTACAAGCGACTCAGGGTATAGTACTGGTACTAGGTCGCAAACAAAATGCCTAAGCATTGTCAATGACAACAATTTTTCCGGTGCAACAAGTTTTAACAACACTAGGGTCACAAGTACTACAACCGGCTTCAGCAGGAACAACCAGCATGGAAGAAATCTTACTCAAACACCTCCAAACATCAATTGAGCTAAAGCAAATTTTTTTTCTTAAAGAGATGGGTCATGTTATTGCTACTGGAAAGGATATTGCTACGAGCATAGCAAATGGAGGAAAAATCCTTGTTTGCGGAAATGGTGGAAGTGCCGCTGATGCACAGCATTTTGCCGCAGAATTGTCAGGTCGCTTCGTTGCAGAAAGGCGTGCATTGGCAGGTATAGCACTTACGACTGATACTTCTGCCTTGACGGCAATCGGCAACGATTATGGGTTTGACAATATTTTTTCAAGACAAACTGAGGCTCTGGGTCGCAAAGGCGACATCCTTGTTGGCATTAGCACCAGTGGTAACAGCAAAAATGTCATCAATGCCTCGAAATCTGCCCGTGAATTGGGAATGAAAACCATTGGACTGTTAGGTAAGGATGGTGGACAGTTAATTGATCTTTTGGACGATTGCTTGGTAGTGCAAAGTGACGTGGTTGCAAGAATTCAAGAAATCCATATTATGATCATTCATTTTTGGTGTGAAATTTTGGACGAACAATTCAAATGATTTCCCTGCTACTGGTTATTGCTATTCAAACTACACCCTCGCAGGAGGGCTTAGAACCAAAGAGCACAGCGCAACAAGTGCAAGGTCAGGAACAAACCGAGCGTCCACGACCACCAACATATTATTGGAGAGACAGAGCAGGACAGATGAAAATTACCACATCAGTTCCGCCCCCCAACGCCACAATAATAAGGGTTGTGCGGGATCAAGTCTTGGTAATTGAGGAAGAGTTTGAAGAAATAGAAGTTCGGCCTACTCCAGAAGAAATCAGAGCCGAGATGGAAGTAGCATTTGATGAAAAAACTGTTCTGTACTGGCACAATGTCGACGATTCCTTTTATAAGGCCAGATTATCCAGTAATACTCAAGAGCTATCTAATACAATGAATACCCTCTTTCAAGATTCTCTGTGGGGCAATGGAATTTGGATATTAATATTTCTGCCTTTTGTTATTATGGCAATTTCCATGCTTCTGGCATGGATGACATGTTACACAATAAGGTCAACCAGACTTGCTACAAAGTCGCTAGTCTGGATACTTTTCACCCTTGCCAGTGCCTCGTGTGCGCATGTGGTATTACAATATACCCTCCATCGTCCACAAGCTAAGAGAATAGATTTTATGTTATCTATGATTCCTCACTACCTCGGTGGGTATATTGAAGCCAAACCAGACAATTTACAAGCTATCCGCCTTCACATCGATAACCTGCTCGAAGCCACTGAACCCACTATTCCTTTTTGGGTTTTTTTACAGGAACTAGATGCTACAAAGCAAACCCTTGACCAAGTGGTACTAGACCCTTGAACTTGAATTTAGTGGTACAGCAATCCCTGAACCCCATGAACTTTTACCAGCCACTTGGACTGTACATGCATGTACCATTTTGTCGTCAGAAGTGTTTGTACTGTTCATTTATCAGTAGCACCAATCTATCTCAGGAAGCAAATTTTGTCGATCGACTACTCGGGGATATTGCGGATTGGGGACACTTTTTCAATAGACCAGCCTTAGAAACAGTATATCTTGGAGGTGGAACTCCATCAGTCATCTCTCTAGCCTCGCTACAAACAATTACAGAAGCAGTTTTTTGTGCCTTTGATACTAGTAATTTGATGGAGGCAACCTTGGAAGCGAACCCAGGCACTGTTTCAAAAGAATGGCTTAAAGTAGCAAGGCAAGGTGGATGGAATCGCATAAGCATAGGAGTACAGACTCTGGATATATCCCTGCTAAAAAGGCTAGGCAGGATACATACTACCCTCGAGGCTCTCGATTCAATAAAAATGTGCAAAGATGCTGGCTTTGATCACATTAATGCAGATTTGATGTTGGGCATACCCGGACAGTGCCTCGAACAAGTTCTAGATGATGCCGGTCGTCTGATTGAAGTAGGTATCGACCATCTGAGTGTTTATATGGTAGACCTTGACAAAGCATGTCCGATGAAATCATTGGTTGATTGCGGTGTTCTATTTATGCCGGAAGATGACTTGGTAGCTGACATTTACATAGCTCTCAATAAATATCTGACCAAGTGCGGATTTGGACACTATGAAATAAGTAATTATTCCCGCCCTGAATGTCATTCCATACACAATATGCGCTATTGGCAACGTTACCCATACATTGGACTTGGGCCTAGTGCCGCCAGCAATATTGGTAGCTTGAGATGGAGCGAAACCGAACACATTACAAAGTGGATTGATGGAGTCGCTGATTGCGAAATAGTAGAAATGACTCCGCGAGAACTCCTCGCCGAAATACCTCTGCTTGCTCTGAGAACACATGTTGGTGTGAACTGGAAACAATTATGTAAGCATGCTGAAACTGAAAACTTATTAGGCATTGTCAAAGAATGGGAAAAATCAATAGTTCCCTTTGTCAATAATGGCCTTCTGATTTGGGAAAACGACTCACTGCGCCTAACCCTTAAAGGTATGTTACTTAGCAATCAGGTGTTACAAATCTTTGTGGAGTGATGATATAGTCGTTTAATACCATTTTCTATTGCTGATTTGATAAATGGCCATGGGAAAGCCGCACCATGCAAGGTTTTTCGTCTAGTAACTTGTAACTATAGTTATTTACGTTTTTGTTGTTCACGTAACGGCGAGCCAAGCCCGCCTATGAACAACAAACGGCCATGAACTCTCGGAATCCTTCGCTATGCTCAGGATGTCCGAGGCAGTCACGCCCCACCACAATAAATTTGGCAGACTTGGAGGCACGCTTGCAGATTCTTTTCCAGCGTCACCTTCGTTCTGCAAACAAATCCTGGCATATAGCAGTTCAACTACAAAAAGTTGAACTGCTATAAGTTGCGTTTAATCGGGATTAAACGCGAAACGCCTTATGGACGTGACGTAGCAACCAAACAAACAGCGATTTGAAAGGAAAAAATGGAGGAAAAGTCAGCGTGGAAGTCTCGTGTATCCACTTGCAGGCAAGTGGATACCGAGAGAATTTTTTGCAAACACGAGCAAAGCCCGTATTTTCAAAAACTTACGGGCACTGCTTTCGCATTGCCTTTATACCAAGTTGCTCCCGGTTGGGTTCAACTTGGTATAAGTCCCCTTCTTTCCACCTT
>WRHW01000058.1 GCA_009783055.1 Holophagaceae bacterium | reverse complement strand
ACACTGTCAAGTAATTTTTTGCATTACGCCGACTACACTGACTCTAAACAAAATCTAAATACTGTATACTACAAAAAATTGCGGAATTTGGGCTTAAGTTGAATTGCTATAAACGACTGTAACCGCTAAATGTGGCCGGCGGGAATGCTGGGTGCAAACCGCTCTGGATGTAGCGCGCGTGCCAGCATTTCATAGGCCGAGATTCGGTGGTGGCTGGTGGCGGCAAATAATGCGCTCGGTATCTCTATTACCTTTCCTTGTTTATGTGCCTGTAAAAATCGGTAGGGGGATATTTCTCTGAGGCGGTCTACCAGCTTGGGGCCTTTTTCTCCAAGCAGGTGTTCTGTTGGACCAACCAGGAAATCTATTTTCCAAGAGAGTATTTTTTCTGTGGGTATCGGAACTACTCCGTTGATGCCCGCTGTGGCGGCAGAATTTATTGCTCCTACTCTGTCGCATAGATCTTGAAAGGATGTATTGGCTCCAGATATATATGGATAAACCCCTGCTGATAAGACCCTGACTGGTTTAACCCCTTTTAGAGCCTCTGTAAGAGATTCAACCCTCGCACGGCATGTGGCAATTAATGACTCTGCCTTTTTTTTTTGCCCTAGCAGGTTGCCCAACTCTTTTATGGATGTGTATACATCTTCTAAGGATTCATATTTATCGAGGATATATATTTTTACTCCGCTCTTTTTTAATACCGATATGCTGTCGGGGGGGGAGAATGAGGACATCAATACCAGATCGGGCCTGAAGCGTAAAATGTCTTCTGCGCTTGATCCTTTGAGGGTTGGATATTGTTTTGCTGTGTTGACATCGGGCGCAAAAAGTGGGTCGTGAGCTAGATGGCATAGTGCGGCTATCTGGTTGGGCGCGGCTAGGGCTAGGAGTAAATCATCTGTGCCTATGGTTTGGCTGACAACTCTCTTTGGTGTAGAGGCGACTAATGCTAAGTTGGGTTCATTCGGGAATAAGAAAAAGGAAAAGATGGCAAAAAAACAGGTGTATAGCAGTATTACTTTTGGAAGTCCATAATTGCTTAGGCTTTTTGTTTTTGCCATAAATGTTCCATAGTACTAGTGGCCAGTTATTAGTTTTCAGTTTTCGGTGGCTAGTGAGCGATGTTATAGATCATATTTCTGATTGTTGCAGTTAGTTTGCAAAAAATTAAATTTGAGGTGATTGCAAAACCCAGTTTCTCGTCTGTGCCTTCACATCCGCCGTATCCTGCTTAGTGACTGCAATTTATAAAATAATACAATGTTACGCAGGATTCGGCTACATTCTGGCACAGCTTACCAACTCCGTTGTTTCAAAACCCCATGGGGTTTTGAAAAGGGCTCATTTGCTATTCCAAATTGGCAAAAATGATACAACTTGGAATAGCAATTCTGTTGCCTACAATACAGGTGTTGCCTGTGGCTCGAGTGACTATTTTGGAAGCCTGATTGTGTCGCCGTGGTCTTTTACGATTTTCTTATACCATTCGTCTGAGTACCTGGGCTGTGTGATTCGTCCTGTTGAGTCGCGCACGTTGCCGTCGATATATTTCCAGATCAGGTGCTCACCCAGTTTGCGCCAGCGCGCTACTGTTTTTTCGGAGCACTGGCTGGAGTATTCGGTCAGAAAAATGTTGGCAGTTGCTGGGCTTTGCTGATAGAGAACTGCGGCATGTTTTTCTATGGCCTCTTGGTCGGCTTCGAAGCGGCCTTCGATTTCTCTCTGTACTTTCTGAATGTCCTGAATCATGTCGCTGTAGCGGCTATAGGCGTAATTGGCTACAAAGCTAAATACCCAAAAGGCACTGTCCCATGAAAATTCTGCCAGGCTACCATTGCCTTCGGCGAAATGTTTAGGAGGCTCGTTTATTGTGCAGTACATTGGCACGTAGACTGTGCTGTAGGTATCATCTACGCCAAACCACAGTATTCCGCCAATAGAATTGGGTAGCCATGAACGCATTTGGGCTACCATCGACCAGCCTGTTTGTTGAGTGGATATGGCTCTTTCGTGGACATAGGTTTCGCCATCGACTTCAAAGCGCATTGGTCGCCAGCGATAGGGTAAGGCAAATGGGCCTGCTCCAATGTCTTTGGTCATGTCCATTGGTGTGCCTTCGTAGTGGTCTCGCATTAATTCCATTGCTTCTCGAGTGCCTATTTTTTGGTCTGGTTTTATCCAAAGTGGCAGTGGAGTTGCCTTAACGTTGCCCATGGCAAAATCTACTGGAATTTTTAGGGAAGGCGCGCTTCTATTAAAGATGCTCCATACCCTGGCTTCACAGGATCGAAGCCCTGCGGCTGTCCAGGGGGCGTAGGTTTCGCAAAAACTGAAATCTTTGTCAGCTCCTGTAAACCATCCTTTTTGTTTGGCAAAAGAAATAACATCTTTGGAGTATAGGCAGTTTTGGGAGTCGTTTAGCGGGAATTGCCTAATTCTTGCTTGGTTTGCATGGGCACTAATATATCCATCAGGAATCTTAACGGCCACCCAGACTGCCCCTTTTTCGCCTTCGCCTTTGCCGATCATTTCCATTATCCAGACTTCGTTTGGGTCGGCTATTGAAAAACTTTCGCCGCTTGAGGCGTATCCATACTCGTTTACTAAGTTGCCCATAAACTGCACGGCTTCGCGAGCGGTCTTGCACCGCTCTAGAGCGATGTACATCAGGCTACCATAGTCGATGATTCCGTTTGCACGGCCTAATTCGCGCCTTCCGCCGAAGGTTGTTTCACCGATTGAGAGCTGGTGTTCGTTGATGTTACCTACACGTTTATAGGTAATGGGAGCTTCTGGAATTTTGCCTAAAAACCTGCCGGTGTCCCATTCGATGATGTCTCGCATTGTGCCTGGCAAGTGTTTGCCACCTGCTCTGAAGTATAGCTCTCCATATAGGTTTTGGCTGTCTGCCAGATATGTGATTATGGTTGAGCCGTCCTTACTAGCTCCTTTGGTGACCAGGAGGTTGGTACATGGGATTAGCACCTGATGGCTGGCGACCAATATTATTGCCGCTGTGGTTAGGGTGTTTTGAAGGGATAGTTTCATCATGGGACTCCATTGAACAGATACTTTATAATAACAGTTTGTAGTTAGTAGTTACTAGTTAGTATTTACTAGTTCTTTTTGGGGTATCAAATGACTTATCTACGCAGAAAAGAGTTTTTGCCGTTTTCGAGACCTATGATTGGGCAAGAGGAAATTGAGGAGCTTGTTGATTCAATTAATTCTGGTTGGATTACTACCGGCCCTAAGTCTGCTAGGTTTGAAGAGGAATTGCAACGCTATAACGGCATTCCGCACTGTCTTGCGATGAATAGTGCAACAACGGCTCAGGAAATAACTTTGCAGGCTCTTGAACTCAAGCAGGGTGATGAGGTTATTACTACTCCGATGACTTGGGCGAGTACCCTAAATACAATTATTTTGCAGGGTGGTGTGCCGGTGTTGGTTGACATTGACCATAAAACGATGAATATAGACGTAACAAAAATTGAGACCGCCATTACTTCTAGAACTGTGGGGATAATTCCGATTCATCTAACTGGGCTACCTGCTCAAATGACTGCTATTTGGGAAATTGCTGAAAAACATGGCCTTTGGGTAATTGAAGATGCCGCACAGGCTATGGGCGCACACTACATGGATAAAAAAATTGGTTCTAACCACCGGTCGGTGATGACTGTTTTTAGTTTTCATGCAAATAAAAACCTAACTACCGGCGAGGGTGGGTGCATTGCAGTCCATGAAGAAAAATATGTAAATCAAATAAAGCGGTTGAGGTTTCATGGGATTGAAAAAGATGCATGGAAACGGTTTGCTAAGGATGGCTCGCCGCACACAGAGGTGGTTGAGCCTGGCCGTAAGGCCAATTTTATGGATATTCAGGCCGCTATTGGGCTACATCAAATTAACAGGTTGGATGCCTTTAATGAGAGGCGTGGCGTGTTGTTTAAGAGATATTTAGAAGGCTTGAAAGACATTGATGGCCTACTACTTCCTTGGGAAGGAGACAGTGTTCATCGGCACTGTTATCACTTGTTTGTTCTGCGAATTCGCCCTGAGATAATTGGTAGGGACCGCGATGCCTTTGTCCAAGCATTAAAGGATGAAAATATTGGCACGGGCATACACTACAGACCAGTACATATTCATGCGTTCTATCGGGATTATTATGCGCAAAATCCTAATGCTCTACCTTCTGATGGCCTCCCTGAGTGCGAGTGGAGCGGTGAGAGATTAATGAGCTTGCCTCTGTGGCCTGGACTGCTGGAGGATGACCAAGATCAGGTGATGACTGCAATTAGGCAGGTTGCTAAGCAGGCTTAATTTTCGAAAGAGACATTATATGAATATTTCTGATCTTTTAGCCACTGAATGGAAGCCTGCCCTTGGTTGTACTGAACCTGCGGCGGTTGCATGGGTGACTGCGTTGGCGATGGAACATACCAAGGGTGAAATCCGCAGTGTAGAACTTCTTTGCGACCCCCGCACGTATAAAAATTGCTATGCGGTGGGCATACCCAATTCGGGTCATTGCACGGGAATACTCTGGGCACTGGCACTTGGGGTAGCAGTTAAAAATAGTTCGTTGGGTTTGAAAATTTTTGACGGCAATTCGGCAGATGCAATTGCCATGGCCAAGGAGCTGATAGAGCACAGAAAAATATCTGTGGAAGTAGCTACTGGCCATCCTGAGCTGATGGTATGCGTAACTGTAGAAGCTGATGGTGGTACTGCAATCGCAATGGTTGAGCGTGAACATACCAATTTGACTAGGCTGGAGGCCAATGGAGTAATTATTTCTGGCAAGAGTGAATCTTCTCAACAGGAGTGTGCTACAGAGGTTAGGTCTAAACTTGTGAAATTGAGTCACGAGGAACGCAGGGAGATGGCACGTTCCCTCATGCCTAGCGACCGGAACAGGCTGAGGGAGGGTATCAATCTAAACCTTGCCATTGCAGAGCATGGGTTGGCATTGTTGCCAAAAGAATTTGCTTTTTCAGGTGACAATCAGCCACAGGCCAGAATATCTCGGTTGGTGGCGGCAGGTGTTTTTGCTAGGATGTCGGGCGAAGCTCTGCCGGTGATGACGTTGTCTGGCTCTGGTAATAAGGGGATAACTGTTACTGTTCCCATCGTTCTATGGGGGCGTGAAATTGGTGCTGAGACAGCGACTATTGAAGAAGCTTTAGCATTTGCATGTATTATGACTTCGGCTGTGACATACGAACTCGGCACTCTGAGCGCGATTTGTGGGGCGGCCAATGCGGCTGGAATTGGTGTGGCAGTTGCTCTTGTGCTACTTGCGGGCGGTAATTCTGAGCAGATTGATCTTGCAATTAACAATATGGTGGGCAATCTTGCAGGTATGATTTGCGATGGTGCAAAGATCGGTTGTGCGATGAAGACTATGACTGGCGTAGATGCGGCATTTAGGGCAACCCAGCTTGCGATGGCAGGGATTGGAATTCCTGCTACTGATGGAATTGTTGGTGAAAATGGTGCGACTTCCCTGGCAAATTTAGGTACGCTTGCTAGGCAAGGGATGAAAAATGTGGATGAAACAGTTTTGCAAATCATGCAGGGAAAACTGAAACGATAAATCGGCTGTACAGAAAATGGTATTTTGTATTGGCTAAATGAAAGCATACTGCCCTATTTCGGGAACAGGAGAAAAGTGAAATGGTGATTAATCAACAGCTAGATATTTCCCTAAGTGGGCGTGAGATTCAAGTCAATTATGGCGAGGACATACGTAGCGTTTTTAGGCAGTATCTTCCAAAGGGTAAGGCACAAAAGAGAGCATTAGCCGCCAAGCTCAATCAGCGTGTTGTGAGTTTGGATGCTCAATTGACATACCCATGCAAGATAGCACCTTTGTTTTTTGAGGACCGCGAGGGTTTGGCTGTATATCGGCACAGCGCATGTCTGTTGCTTTATACTGCAATAAGGGAACTATATCCTGAGGCAAAGGTTATCGTGGGTCAATCTCTTGCGGGGGGATACTATTTTGATTTTGTTGAAGGGCCGCTAACATTGCCTGATGTTTTGCCTGAAATTGAAGGCCGTATGAGGCAGATTGTGGCAGAAAAGAGACCTTTTGTTTGCAGTAGCACTACTAGCCAGGAGGCATGTCGTATTTTTGCCCAAGTTGGCAGTGATGACAAGGTGAAGTTGCTGGATAGCACTAGGTGGTTTGAAGTGCATTTAGTAGAATTTGGCAAATTTCTGGATATTCAGCATGGCCCTGTGGTTCCGCACGCAGGCTATATTGAGCAGTTCAGTCTCATTTCTATGCCACCAGGGTTTATTCTCCAATTTTCTACTCCAGATGAGTCTAAGGAAATTGTCCATTGTACAAAATCACCTGATTATGCACTGTTTCAAATTCATTTGGAGACAAAGGCTTGGAACCGCATTCTTGGTGTAACAAATGTTGGGACACTGAATGAAGCATGCCTTTCAGGGGAGATCGGCGAGGTTATAAAGATTGCCGAAGGATTTCAGGAGAAAAAAATTGCGGGCTTTGCTGATGAAGTTTCTTCGAGGCGGGACAAAGTTCGACTAGTGCTTATAGCTGGGCCGTCTAGTTCTGGAAAGACTACTTTTTCCAAGCGACTAATGATACAACTCAGGGTCAATGGTCTACATCCGGTAACTCTTGGCACGGATAATTATTTTTTGGATAGAGATCAAACCCCTGTTGATGAGGACGGCAAGCCAGACCTAGAGAGCCTGGAAGCTGTTGACACGGCTCTGTTTAATGAACATCTGGACGCTCTCTTGGCTGGAAAGCGTGTAAATGTGCCTACCTATGATTTTCCGAATGCGAGGAGGGCACTTCGCACGATTCCGATGCAAATTGGTGCTGATGACATTTTGATCGTCGAAGGCATACATGGATTAAATCCTGATCTAACTATGTCTGTTCCTGCAGAAAAGAAGTTGAAGATTTATATCAGTGCACTCACTCAGTTGAGCATTGATGACCACAATAGAATTATGACAACTGATGTGCGACTGATAAGGCGCATTGTCAGGGATAGGTCTTTCCGTGGCTATAATGCTTCGAAGACTATTGCTATGTGGCCTTCTGTTATTAGAGGAGAGCTAAAAAATATATACCCTTATCAGGGCGAAGCAGATTTAATGTTTAACTCTAGCCTAGTATATGAGCCGGCTGTGTTGCGGTCTTATGCTGAGAGATATTTGCTTGAAGTACCTATGGATGACGATAGCTTTGGCGAGGCATACAGGCTCTTGCATTTTGTTAGGATGTTTGTGCCTATCTTTCCTGATGAAATTCCATATACCTCGCTATTGAGAGAGTTTATTGGCGGCAGTTCGTTTGAATACTGATACCAAGATGCGACCGTTAGATCGCAACTTGGTATAAAAACCTACTGACCTCCACGTCTCCGGGCTGGTTCGGGTTTTGGCCTGTCTGTGCCGTGGATTTTATCTATATCTATTACCCACATACCTCTTCCATGAGTTGCGGCTATCAGGAATCCATGTGTCGGCTGTACTACTAAGTCTAGCACGTAGGCGGTTGGTAATTCGGAGCCGAGTATCTCCCATGATTTGCCTCCGTCCTGGCTGATGAAAACGCCACCGTCAGTGCCTAGATACAGCACGTCCTTCACCTTGGGATCTTCAATTATTACGTTGACTGTTCCGACAGGAATGTCTTTATCAATGCGAATCCACGTTTCGCCGAAGTTGGTGGACTTCCATACGTATGGTGTGAAGTCATCGTCCCGCTTGCCGTTCTGTGTTAGATAAACTGTGCCTAAATCATATTTACTTGCTACGACTCGACTCATCCACTTTCCGGGGATCACTTTGGAACTCAGTTCTTTCCAATTTGTTCCGTGATCTTTGGTAATCCACAATCGGCCATCGTCAGTGCCTGCGTAGAGTAATCCGAATTTCAGAGGAGATTCACTGATGGTAAATAGCGTATGAAATGGGATGTCACCTATGGTTTTGATGTCGTTGTGCGTTAGGTCTGGACTGATGCGTTCCCAAGTTTCTCCTTTGTCTGTGGAGCGGTGGACATACTGAAAACCATGGTAAATAATCTGAGGGTTGTGTGTGCTTAGGATGAATGGTGCTACCCACTGCCCACGAAGTGGCAATTCGCCCTCTATAGGCTTTGGAGCTATAACTTTTGTGGCTACAGGGTTTTGATTTGCCGCGTCATATGTCCATCTTGATATTTCACCATAGAAACCTGCACCATAAACAGTCCGTGGGTCTGTTGGGTCTACTGCATGATTGCCAGCTTCCCACCCTACAGTGCGACTGAACTCAACGGGCGTTAGTCTATCCCGCCTTGTGAGATCAATTACGCCACGATAACTTCCATGATCCTGCATTGAACCATAAAGGCGCATGACGCTGTCATTATCTACGTTTACGTTAAAGAATTGACATACAGGGATATTTACTTGGAATTTCCATGTTTTGCCACGATCGTAGGAGATGTAGAGGCCACCGTCATTTCCTTCGACCATATAGTTTGGATTTGTTGGGTCAATCCATAAGGCGTGGTGGTCTGAATGTAGCCCTGGCACGTTTTCCCATGTCTTGCCTCCATCTGTACTAACTACAAGGGGAACACCCATCGAATAAACTCTGTTTTCATCTGTGGGGTCAACAAATATCTGGCCGAAGACCCATCCGTAGGTTCCGCAAATTCTTGATGTCCTGTCATTGGTTTCGCTGACCTGCCTCCATGATTCGCCCTTGTCGTCTGAACGGTATACGGTAAATCCTTTGATAGTATCACCTTGGGGACGACCGTAGGCATCTGTGCCGGTGCCAGCTTTATAGGACTCATAGTTGTCAACAAATGCGTAGAGCACGTTTGGCTTGCTACGTGCAACGTCTAGGGCTATGCGCCCTCTGTGGTGAGGTGCTGGGATTCCTTGATTGATCTGCTTCCAAGTTTTGCCACCGTCGGTGCTCTTGTGGATGCCTGAGTGTTTGTAGTCGCTAAAAGTTCTTGGGTCGTTCCACTTTTCACGTCGCCTCTGCCATGTGGCCGCGTAGAGGGTTTCGGAGTTTTCTGGATCCATTACTAGGTCGATGGCTCCGGTTTGATCGTTGATGAAGAGTTGCTTTTGCCAGGTTTTGCCACCGTCTGTGGTTTTGTATACGCCCCTCTCTGCGTTGTCAGTCCATTCGTGCCCTGAAGCGGCGACATATACAATTTCAGGGTTTGTAGGATGAATGACAATCCTGGCGATAGTATTTGTGTCTGCTAGACCCATGTGTTGCCATGTTTTCCCAGCGTCTAGGCTCTTGTAAATACCGCATCCGGCGTGCGAACTGCGGAAAATATTTGCTTCACCGGTTCCAATCCATAAAATGTTCTGGTTTGAAGGAGCCAAGGCAATGTCACCAATGGAGGTTGTAGGGCCGCTGTCAAAGAGAGGCTCCCATGTAGTGCCTTCATTGGTGGTTTTCCATACGCCACCCGTCGCAGAACCCGCATAGATTGTGTAAGTCTTGCCTTTGGGAGTGGCTACAGCAAGGGAAGTCATTCGCCCACTGATATTTGTAGGGCCGACCCATTGCCACTTTAGGTCCTTGAAAGAGCTTTCATTGCGCATGGTGGCAATTTTCTCAAAGCCCTTAAGACGTAGGTCAGGCGGTGTGTTTTTTAGGATGCCCTGCGCGGACAACCCCAGCCCTGTTGTGGTGAGCAATGCTATAGTAAAGTGCTTAAACATCTGAGCCTCCTAGAGTGGATGTTATTGAAAAAAACATATAGGAACTATTTTTTTAGGCTATCGAGGAGTGCTCTGACAGCCGCTTCTAACTGCATGTCGACTCCCTTTGAAAGGGCCGCTGGTTCATTGGCAATTTTTATATCTGGCTCAAGTTGGTTATTTTCGCAGAAAAGACCATCAGGTGTGCGCCAGCCACCTTGCGGGATGCCAAAAACCAAGGTTGGGTCAATTTGTGTTTCCCACCACACAAAAGTACCTGTTCCCGCAACTGGCATACCAACCGTCTTTCCAAGTTCCTTGATTTTATATGCAACTGGAAAAAGGTGGGCATCAGAGTAGTTACCTTCATTCATTATCACTATAGAGGGCTTAATCCACTTACTGCCAGGCTGGTGCCCGTAGTATTGGCCACGCGGGATAATGTCAAAGTATTTCTTGCCACTCAAAAAATCAGATAGTGCTTCATGTAAATTACCGCCACCGTTGAATCTGGTATCAACTATCAACGCTTCAGCGTCGATATATCTTCCCAATGCCTCTTCCACTACAACCCTCATGCTTGAGTCATTCATACCGCGGACATGGACATAACCGAGCCGACCGTTTGAAAGTCGTTTCGTTTCTAAACGTTGCCTTTCCACCCATCGGTCATAGAGCAGGGCGGACTCTTGACCCAAACTGATAGGCTTGATGCTTTCATCCCATCGCTCTTTTGTAGTTGGATTCACAAAAGTAAGTAAGGTCAACTTACCAGCCTTGCGGTTCAAAAGGGCGTTATAGTCTTGGTTTCTTTTTATTTCAACGCCATCGATTGCCACGAGGATATGTCCGGTTTTGACTTTAGAAATAGCTTTGTCTAATGGTCCTTTATTAATTACCTCTGCTATTTTTAGTCCATCACTAGGGACGGTATCAAAAAATAATCCAAGGGATGCAGTGACATCACCATTTGGAGCTGAGTGGCGGTATCTCCCACCGGTATGAGAGGCATTTAGCTCGCCGAGCATTTCGCTCAAGAGTTCAGCAAAATCATAGTTGTTGTTGATATAGGGTAGAAATTTTTTATATTCCCCATGATAAAAATTCCAGTCAACCCCGTGAAGGTCGGCTACATAAAATTTGAGGCCGATTTGTCGCCAAGCATGATCAAAAATATAGGCTCTTTCTTCACTGGGGCGCACAACCATTTCTGTATTAATTGGAAGCTGGTCTCGCTTTCCTGAGTCAACATTTATTTTAGATAGTCTTCCATCTGCGATCAGAAAGATAGTTTTACCATCTGAGGATAATTCCATCCTTGCATTGTTTGCGCCAAGTTTGACGATCAATTTTGTTTCTCTTGTCCTCAGATCTGTTGACCATAGGTCTAGACCCTGCTCAAACCTAGCCAGATAAAACAGTTTGTCGGCATCCTTAGAAAGCCTGAAATCTGCCATCGATGCGGTGTGGACAGTGAGGCGTGCCTTTCTGTTTTCTATGCCTTCCCAGTCAATCCTCATCGGTTCGACGCTGGGTTTTGTTTCACCATCCTTGATAGCAGAAGTGCCATCCTTTTCCTTTTTTTCTTTTTCTTCTATTTCTTTGAAAAGAGCAAAGTCATCCTTGTTAAGAGTGTATTTATCCCAGGCATCCTGAGTCAGGAATATTGCAACTACGTCATCAGCGATTGAATTATTGCTCAGACCGCGCCCTGACTCGCGATCTGTCGCCCAATAGATGATGCTTCCATCAGCAGAAAACTTTGGAATTCCATTAGAAAAACCGCTCTTGGTCAAGTTAATTATGGGACTGTTTCCATCAGCATTTACCAGAGCCACATCCTCATTCATAGTGCCGATGGCGAATGTGAGCCACTTGCTATCTGGCGACCAAGCAAAGAACTGATCACCATCAGAGTACGAATAATTTTTTCCCTCTGGCAAAATTGTTCGAGTCTTGCCACTTGCGAGATTCAAGACCTTAATTGAGGTGCGGTTTTCAAGGTATGCCACTTCTTTACCATCGGGGGATACCAATGGCTGAAATACATCCTTTTCGGCAGAAAGTATGCAGGTTTCTTTCAGAACAGTTGAGGCATAGAAATAGTTTTCCTCTTTGCGCGTCAACGTCAAGCTATATAGCTCCCACTTTTTATTTCGCTCTGCGGCGAAGAACAACGTGCGCCCATCCGGGCTAAAAGATACAGACCTTTCTTGGGTAGGAGTATCCGTCAAACGCTTAGTAGTAGTGCCATCAGCGTTTGAAGCAAAGAGTTCACCCCTTACCACAAAAGCTACTTCCTTGCCACTAGTGGCAACTGTAAATTCAGTTAGGCCGCCGTTTACAGGCAACACCCGTTCCACTTCTGGCCTGTTGTCAATATGGATATTGATATTTATCTTGGAGGGGTTGGCGTTTTCCCGCATGGTGTAAACATCACCGTCAAAGGCAAAACACAAGGTATTATCGTTAGCTCGACTGAGAAAACGAACAGGGTGTTTATCAAAACGAGTCAATTGAGAGGTATTTTGTGGCGAATTGATATTGCTCTTGTATACATTAAATGTACCGCCTCTTTCGGCCAAAAAATAAAAATTATCCCCGCTACCAAAAACAGGATTTCGGTACTCGCTCCCCTCAGGAGTTAATGTCTTAAAAGAGCCCGTATTAATATCGAATAGGCAAATATCTCTAGTAACAGACGAAGTATGGTGCTTGCGCCATTGGTCTTCATAGCCCTTTAGATTTTGGAACAAAATTCGAGTGCCACTTGGATCGCATACAGCATATTCCATCGTGGCAGTATGCATCATGCTGGCCTGACCGCCCACCACTGGCACCGTATATGTATGTGGGGACTGAGAGGGAAACTGCAAATCACTGGCAGTGCTAATACGATTGGAAGTAAACAGCACCTGTTGTCCATCGTGCGTGAATGCAGAAGGCACATTGCTCGCCGAATGGAACGTCAAACGCTTCGCCATACCGCCACTTGCAGGCATTACAAATACATCGAAGCTACCATATCGATCAGAGGCAAAGGCAAGTGTATTGCCATCAGGCGACCAAACTGGTCGGGTATTATATGATTGTCCTAGAGTCAGTGGGGTAGCTAATCCACCTGAGCTGGCAACGCTGTAGATGTCGCCTTGGTAGCAAAAAACAATTGTTTTGCCATCCGGAGAAATAGAAGGGTATCTTAGCCACCTAGGAGTGGTGCCAACATCGCCAAAGAGCGAAAACCCAACACCAGCTACCATTGCAAGCAATGCGATTTTTTTCATGGATAGACCTTTCCGAGATAAAAATATTTTGAAAAGCAAAGATATAAAAAATCAGATCACGATCTTCTCATGGACTAACTGATTTTCACGGAAACGCCCCCATCGGAGCGGAGTGCAATCAATCGACTGATACTTACCAGTGATTATAAGCTCAGCTAAACAGTGTCCCGCCGCAGGACTTTCCATCGCCCCATGGCCCGAGTAGCCCACTTGGAGCAACAGATTGGGGTATTCATCATGCCAGCCTAAAATCGCGTTGTGGTCTGCAGTCACAGTGTCATAAAAGCTAGCCCATCCGCTTTTTAGCTTGCAAACAGCCGTGCTGGGAATGCGCTCCTGCATAGGGAGGTTAATTTCCTCAACGTAATAATCTGGCTCAAACTCTGCCTCAAGCGTATCAGGCGAATCCTTCTTAGCCTTACCAATCATCAAGTTTCCAGCCTCTTCCTTGAAATAGATACCTTGGTCAATAATCGTCATAGGAATGTCCATCCACCTCGGATCAGGATTCGGAAAATCAGTAATGAAAAGCATTCGCTTTTGACTAATGATGGGCATTCTGTGTTCAACAGGGATGCCACTCTGTTCAAGAAGTCGGTTAGTCCAAGGGCCAGAACAAAGGGCAACAATGCCTCCCATAACCGTCTCCTCGGTACCCGATCCTTCGCGGATAACAACGCCCTCAGCTTTTCCATGCGAATCAAACAAAATTTTTGTTACCTCAGTACGAAGTAAAACAGTAGGCCTATTGTCAAAAGTAGCCGACTTTTCAAAATAGCCAACAGCCGCTTGGCTTGGGTCAAAAGCACCACAGTCATTGCCAAACACACCACCAACTATAGGTTCAAATTCAAGGTACTCAGCAACCTCTGAGTCAATATGATCAATGCCGCACTTTAGCCCTGGGATTTTTGCCTCAATCTGTTCAGGCTTCCACAGCTCAAAATTAACGCCATTGTCAGCCCATATCTTAGCCGCCTCAGGGATGCGTTCCCATGCCTTCGAATAATATGTAAACAGATAGCCCGTTTGCTTAAACCCACAACTGACCCCCATCTCGTCCTTGTAACCCCTTAGTATGTCAATGCTCTTAGAACAAAGTTGCTGATTGATCGATGTTGTCCACAGATTGCGAAACCCACCAGCACTAAATGCCGAAGGTCCTTGGGCCACAGCGTCCAGCCTATCCACCGCCAGCACTGAACCCTTAAAGCCCTGCTTTAGCAGATTGTAGATTAGCGACCCAGAAGCAATCCCAGCTCCAACCACGATCAGATCGTATGCGCGCATGTTTGTCCCTCCAAAATAATTACATTATCAATAGTGCCATACCATCTTAATGATAGACCCTTGATCACAATAATATAGCAAATCAGCTACAAAAAGTTGCATCCAAGCAAACTCAGAACTGCCGGAGCCTAATACTAGGTTGCGTTTAATCGGGATTAAACGCGAAGCGCAAATGTTTTTGCAAACACGAGCAAAGCCCGAATTTTCAAAAACTTGCGGGCACTGCTTTCGCATTGCCGTTATACCAAGTTGCTCCCGTGTGGGTGCAACTTGGTATAAGCGCATCAGCACCAAAAAACCACATCCACATTCGATTTTTGCAAAAAACATCCATTGTCCTTACAATATATCAATTGATCATCTTATTTGCCATGCTCCATTAGCGGAGCTACACAAATCACCTTGGAGCCAAATGAAAACCAACAAAATAGCACAAATACTTACAATTATTGTTTTTACTCCCTGTCTTGCTTGGAGTCCCCAAGTGCACACTGCTCAGACAAGGATAGCCAAGGGTCTCATCCCCAAAGCAATGGCAAAATATCTAGAACAACACTCGCAACAGCTATTTACAGCCGCCGTGGGAAAGAGTAACTCTCAGGTTCCCACACCCGAAGAAGTCGAAAAACTCTTCTTCGGAATAATAGAGATGAGCGAAAATGGCAGACCAGCCAAAGAAATAATTTCTGAACTGGGGCGGTTAGCAAACATGGTTCAGCTACTAACCGATCCATCAGCCACAGGAGGTCTAGCCTTCGCGCGCAGAGTGTTCAGTGAATATGCTGACGAGCACTTTTCCAAGCTGGTAGCAGTAAAAGAGCCACTGCTGGCCGCAAAAGAAGACTTCAACCCAAGCAAGGCCATCCAAACTTGGAGCCGCACCAAATACCAGCGTTATAGGTCGCTTGTTAGCCACATAAATCCCGACACAGGCGCGAAAATAGGCACTTGGGACACCCTATCCGTGCCATTTGCCCAAATGCAATTGGGCTATTCTGAGGGGGTAAACGCCACAGCCAATCTATGGATATGTGCCTGGCGCATGGTTGGCAACTTCTGGCTAAACCCGGAAGCCCTGCAAAAAGTTGAATTGCCATAAAGTCACTGCTCCTCGCAAACCACATTAGTGGGAATTGTTACGACTGCCTTACCCACTAATACCAACCTGCGATCAACAGATCGCACCTTGGTATGAGGACAATGTTAAGTGGAACCGCTATAGTGACATAGTTAGCTGAATGACAACTATTTTCTTGGTTGCCCTTAAAGTATTTCCCTGCCCGTGCGGAGAATCTCTTTGACAAATGGGTTATCATTATCAAGTTCAGAGGTTTCAAAGACTATCGGTTCAAAGGGGACACGCTTGTAGCCACGCCTCAACACAAGCAAGTCCTTAATGACATCCATCCGCCTCTTGCTACCGTAGTTATCAAGGAAAAAGCAAATATCTATATCGCTCATTTCGTCTGCTGTGCCTTTGGCGTAAGAACCAAACAGCATAACCTTATCAACGGGCATGACTCGGCGCACGTCATCGGCATATTGTCTACAAACTTGGGTTATGGCCTCAACGTCAGTAGTCATGTGAACACCTCCTTTGTTTGTGAGAATAGTGCCTTTGCTTCCGGCTCTTTGATCTTGACACCCATTTTGTCCTTGTATTCAGGATAACGGTTGTTCAGATAGCAGGAGGACAGTGTTTCAAAAAAGTCGAGGGTTTCTGGAGGCACCTTCACTGGTAGCTTATCTTCAAAAAATTCAATTATTGTTTCAATACTGTGTATCTTTGGGACGTAGTCATCCAGATATAGGATGTATAAGCCTTTGACAGTTTTTCGACTGCCTGTTGGCACATGAACACTGCGTATAGCCAAATACCGTTTTCAGCATTACCTCTGCCGTCCGCAGGTCGTATTGCGCTACGTCTAGCCAATGCTCAAATTTTTCTTCTAAACTCATCGCCATAACAACCCCATTTTATACCTTTTTCAAAAGGAGAACACCATGCAAAACACCACCTCCACAATCAACCACGCCCTAGTACTAGGTTGCGTTTAATCGGGATTAAACGCGAAACGTCATAATGAACGTGACGTAAGCAACCAAATAAACAGCGATTTGAAAGGACAAAATGCAGGAAAAGTCAGCGTGACTGCCTCGTGTATCCACTTGC
>WRHW01000057.1 GCA_009783055.1 Holophagaceae bacterium | reverse complement strand
TTTTTCGTTACCGGTCCCATAAGTCTGCCAACGTTTGACGAATTTGCTTATTCGTGACTCTATCTCGTCCCAATTCAATAAGTGATTTGGCATCCCGGCGATTCCCCTTTGTTATGATTTTATTATAAGAGTCATTTTCAAAACCCGTTAGGGTTTTGAAACAACGAACTTGGCTCAACAATGCCCTATAGCCTTTCCCTAATAATAATTCCCGGCCTTGGAGCTGGACAGCCAAATTCGCACAAGCCACAGCCGGTACACGCGCTTTCGATAACTTCAGGTTTTGGAATTGGGTCGTAGTCTTCAGTTCTAAGCCTTATTGCTTCCCCCGGGAAAGGACATCTGTCAATACAGGCACGACATGATTCGGCAGGACGATTGAGGGTCTCAAAGGCTTGACAACGTGAGGGCTTTACGTGAGCTATTCCTATTCGCACCGCTTCCGGCCCTTGAATTTTGGCTCCGCTGTCGGTTGTAATTGTTGGCCAAACTAATGCTTTTTCTTCGCATACGCTTATGCAGGGAAGGGATTCACAAAGGAAGCAGGGCAACTCCCTCGGTACTAGGTGGGGAGTCCCCATTGCTAAACCTGTACTTGGAGGAGCGCGGCGAAGCGACCCTTGAGGACATGCTTCTATACACTTGTCGCAACGGGTACACGCAGTTAAAAAGGCTAACTCATTCAGTGCTCCTGGTGGGCGCAGTAGCTTTGGACTCAATCCTTCTAATGTCTCTTCTAATTTTTCTGCCATAAATCCAGCAAACAGTGTTCCCATAGTCTTAAAAAAAGACCCGCGACCTTGTGGCTGTTCGAGTTTTGAAGACATGGTTCTCAAAATGGGTAGAATGTCCTATTTACGTCTCAAAGTTCCAGAATGCGAAGAACTGGTTGCAGAACGCCCCACAGTATTGGGTCGAAGCCTAATATCAGTGTTGCACTCACATCGGTTGCACTTGTGTAATGAGCCAGTAGCTTGTTAGTTACTGCCACTTCACGACTGGTAGGCGGAGTGTTCACCAACGTAACGTGGTCGGGAGTATCCAATACCTTTAGATTTCCCTTGAGATTGAGGATGATGAGGTCGCCATGAAAAGTAGGGATGCGAACTTCTACTAGGTTTCCTTTAGGCTTTTGGGGTATGGCCTCAAAAGCGGCTCGATACCCTAGAATGGACTCATCCGGTTTTTGACCCTCCAGAATTGCTTGACTCTGGTTAGCAAGGCCATGCACGCCCCTATCCCCTAAACGGGCAACCGAAGATAGATGGACTCCGCTCAGGTCAGTAATTCCTTCCACTAGTTTAGGAACCATCGCTAACACTTGTTCGAGGGCAGGGCGACCCTTCAAACGCGTAACTCCCTTTGGCCAGGAGCCTGTTAGTGGTAGGGATTCACCTATGGCAACATCGCCTTCCCTCAAGTCGAGGATACGCCCAGCAAATCCGTCCAGGATTTCATTATTTAGTGGCGTATCAGCCAATATTACCAAGTCGAGGTTTTCCAAGAGTGACGGATCAGGAGCAAAAACAACTTGGTCGCCTTCTTCTTCCTCCTGCTTTCCTATGTGGCCACTTGCTAGGGGTAGCACTGAGCATTCATGCGCCTCTAGCACCTCAACCAGTTCACGCCCCAAGAGGGCCTGAGCACCAATTACTGCGAGCTTTAACATCTTTTATCCTTCGCGTCCAAAAATTTTTTCTTTCAAAATATCCTCTGATTGCCAGTTGCCATCCATTTTCAACTACTTACCCATGCACTACGCAATTGGCCAACCATGTCGCTTGGGTCATCCGAATCCCATATCCCTCGTATTAAGGCTACACCATCCAGTCTATGGTGTTGTAATTCTGCAACATTTTTATAGTTGATACCCCCCAAAGCCAATAATTTCCCCCGCCAGGGAGGCATATTGTTAATTATTTCATGTAGCCCAGCAATTCCAAGGGGTTTGCTTTTTCCAGGAACTTTAAATACAGGCGATATTAGTAATTGATCCGCATTAGTGCGCCCCTGCAATTGTTCGACTCTGTGTAGCGGTCGCGAAATGGGGCAGAGGGGGGGTAAGTCAGGGTAGTCTTCGCCACCATGAAATCCGACACCAAGTGCAAGAGCTATATCCAGGCGACCATTGATCCAAAGAGGTAGTTCCGGAGCCAAATTCATTATCCACCGCCCCAATTCCAACAGTGGCCTTGCCTCCATTTGCTTTTCTCTAATCATTAGTGCATCTATGCCGGACTTTGCCAATGCCTCCCATTTTTGGGTCTGGATGTCTCTGCCAGATGAGATAGCAAGTATGTGCATTTGAGTATTTTATACCACATACTAAGTTGCCTGCATTCAGGGAACTTTCATCTGGGTAAACCGCATCAATATAGAGTTGCATCCAAAGGGCTTTGAATGCGAAACACCATTCAACTCAATTTAGTTGAACTGCTATATAATGTAGGAACTGGAAACGGATTTTTTTATGACGAAACACAAATTGATCGGATGTTTAAGCTCTCTGATGGTTGCCATCGGATTGTCCCTTGGGTGTGTTGACCCAGATGATGCGGAAGGAGGTTCAAATACAGGGGGTACTTCCCTCTATGTCTTCGATGCCAGTGATGGTACTACAAGCAGAGTCCTGGTTTATTCGGACATTGCAACCCTGTTCAATAATCCTGAAACTGAGCCATCGAGGCGGATTAGGGGTACCAAAATTGAAAAGGTAAAAAACCTTGCATGGGGAGGCATGTGTTTTGACACCAACGGCAATAGGTTATATTTGGTTTCTGAGGCAGGTGACGTTGTTCGTATAGACCGCGCAAGGTCTCAAAATGGAGATATTTCAAGCCCTATCGACATTGTTTCCTTTATGCTTGGATCGTCCGATAACGAGAGGCTGGCAAATGGCAAGTTCGGCCAGGCAACCGTTGATCCAAGAACTTCTGCCCTATACGTCACTGAATCAAATTCTTCTAATTCAAGAATTTGGGTAGTTTCAAACCCTGGCAATCTCTACGATGGCGAAAGCGTGAGCAGTAGTAGCACCATTACGTCAATAGGCGATAAAGGGGGTACAGGGGTTGCGTTGGGTACTGATGGTTCTGTCTATGCGTATATGGACGATGGGATATATATCAACAACCCGCTTTCAGGAGTTTCATATTCGGGCCCCCGACTCCGAAAGGGAACTTCGTCTGGATTTTCGGCCATCACATCTTTAATCATCGGAGACTCCAGCTACTCTGTGAACAGGACAAAATTGGCCAAATACGGATGTTTGGCTGTCGACAGCGACGGGTATGTCTACTTGGCTAGACATATGATCGAATCTGGGCTGGATAAATGGGAGGATGAGGATGCGATTTTGGTCTTTAGCCCTGGGCAGTTTAACCCCGGCATGGATCAGCCCCCAGATAGGACATTTGCGACAATGAACAATCTTCGAGTCATAAGTCATGCTGTAACAAAGGACTGGATGGTAGGTGCGCAATCTCATGGCGATTTTGGCTTTGGAAATATTCGGATATGGAGGGCACCCTCCTCCCAGAACGGAATGACCTCGATAGAATTTAGTATTGGCTCATCTTCGGCAGTCCGTGGCTTGGCACTAGACGGCAATAACTGATGCCACTGATTCGCCAGGCTATTTTGGCCATGAGGGACATTTGGAGAGACTTCTCAAGGCATAGATCTCATTTTTTGCTTGCCATTCTCTCATTGGCGACTGGCCTATTTGTAGCTGGCGGTGGGCTTTTAGGCATAGATACACTTGATAGGTGGGTTGGCAAGATGGAGGCAATGGCTCGAATTACAGTCTTTGCCTCGGATGGAGCAAACATAAAAAATTTGGAACAACGATTAATTGACGACCCCAGGTTTACCTCCGTAAGGATCATTTCGAGTGAAGAAGCTACAAAACAATTTGTAGACTCAGTAAAAGATGCAGGTCTTATGCTGGATACGCTGGGGAATGACGCAATTCCAGACAATCTAGAGCTGAAACTGCGCTCGGATTTACTAGAGCGCAAAAAGGCTATCGAAGTCGGCGAGAGCCTCAGAAAAATTTCAGGAGTTGGCGACGTGGTTGTTGATCATGAGCGCTTGGATACCTTACTCAAGGGTGCCCGTGCAGTAAGAAGCGTGTTAGCAGGATTCGGATTGATATTACTGGTGGTTGCGGCTTTTTCTACAGGAACTGTTGTTCGCATGAGCATTATGGCTAGGGAAGAAGAAATCAATATCATGAGATTGGTAGGAGCTACCGAGGTTTTTATTCTTGCACCATTATTGATTGAGGGAGCAATGCTCGGACTATTCGGGGCGGCGGTTGCCACAGGTGGGCTTTGGCTATTATGGCTACCACTGAGCCTCGGTAAATTTAACGTCTCACCATTCATTACTGAATTGGCTAAGCTTGTCTTCTTTTCTCCAAAAAGTATTGGAATATTGGCGGGTTCAGGATTAGCCACCGGAGCCATTGGTGCACTCTGGGGCTTTAGAAACTCAAGGCACAACAAACGGCTAGATGGCAAGATTCCAGATGGCGACTAGTGCAATGTAACACTTAAATGTTACGTTGCACTAGGGTCGGGATTTGCCTAAATTACGACCGCTAGATGCTTGCAAGGCGGACTTGCTACGCCGTTAAGCAAGCATCTAAAGCGTTACATGGTACTAGGAGCCGATCAATTTCCGCCATATTCGGTGCAACCTAGTATTACTCCTCGTATTCCCCGCAAACATAACCCTTTCCCCAAACAGTCTTTATTATTTTTGGGTTGTGGGATTCTTCCTCGACCTTTTCGCGGAGCCTCTTAACATAAACATCAATAACTTTTTGGGTGCCAAAGTGGTTATCTCCGTAGATGCTCTTATATAGGTCTTCCCTTGTAAGTAGCTTGCCCTGATTTTGCAAGAAGACGCTCAGGAGGGTGATCTCACGCTTGGTAAGGTCTATTTCCTTGCGATCTCTATATGCCAATAGATGTTTGTAGTCTATGCGGACACCTTTGTACTCTATCACACCTTCAGAGCGGTGGGACGGGAGCCATCGCCTCAAAATGGCCTTGATCCTTGCGATCAGCTCATCAGGATTATATGGCTTTACCATATAGTCATCAGCACCAATTTCTAGCCCATGGATTTTGTCAATGTCTTCAGTCCGGGCGGTAAGCATTATTACTATCGAATCAATTTCTTCATCATGTAGCCGTGAGCATGTTTCAAATCCATCAATTCCAGGTAGGATGATGTCTAAAACAATAACGTCTGGCCTATTTTTTTTTGCTTCAGCCAGCCCCTCCTCGCCCGTCGTCACCCCACTAACTTCAAACCCTACCTTCTCTAAACAATTGACCACGTAGTGGCGAGTCGTGTTGTCGTCTTCAACAACTAACACAGAGATACCGCTAATATCATTCATAATTTTGTCCCCACAAATCTATAATATCACTGAATTAGTAACAAAATTGAAATTTTTTCCAGCTTGGAATTTCAACTGAATCGCTGTGCTGTATAAAAAATATAGCTAAACACGACACTTTGGTTGCAGTATTGAAAGGGAGGGTTCCTATATTCAGGCTTTGGAAATAGCTTTCATTGAAAGACTATTGGAGTATCCTGTTGCCAAGTTCCGCCAATCAATGTTGTCGTGACAGGCACATCTTGGGTTTTTACACCCCTATGAGCAATACATGAATGCTCGGCAACGATCTTTACCCCCCATGCCGATGGTTGCAAGTATGTTTCTAAAGCACCGAATATCTGCGCTGTCAGGTTCTCCTGCACCTGTAGCCTGTTAGCAAAGGCGTGAACCAATTTTATCAACTTTGATAAGCCTACGACCCCCCAGTTTCCGGGCACGTATCCTAGGGTAGCATGTCCTGAAAAAGGGGCTAAGTGATGTTCGCAGGTGCTTGTAAACGGTATACGCTCCAGGATTATGGGGCATGCTGGAACCTGACCAGCAAGAGGTACAAGTTCAATAGCGAAATCAAAGTTATAACCTTCTAATCTTTCTGCCCAAAAGGAAGCAACCCTATCTGGAGTGCCTTCTAACTCAGGCGAGCTTGTATCTATGCCGAAACTTTTCAACAACTCGGCAACAGCATACCTAGCCCTAACAAAGTCCAATTCCATAGATTTACACTATAGCAGGATATGTCAAATCAGCAATAATCCAGTTTGCCGATATTTTTTTCGGAAGTCATAGCAAACCCACTTCTGCCAACACCCTAATAACCCCAAAGATTGTGAGCAATAGGGCCAGGGTTGCTCCGATGATAAGTATTACCTTATCTGAAAGTGTGTTGATGAATGTTGGATAGATTAGGCATAGGAGCGTCAAGGGATAAAAAAAATATGCAAAGGGGTTAAAATTCCAGGCATCTGCAAATTGTCCATGGGAAATGGCGCAAAAAGCTCTGGTCATGCCACATCCCGGACATGATAAGCCGGTGGTGGCATGGAAGATACATAATTTCAGTTTGGATAGTGCATCAGCCCGAAAAATAAAACTAAGGCCGATGGTCAATGCCGCAAATAGCTGTATGAGCCTCGTGGGTAAGGCGTGTGATATGAGTTTCTTTCCCTTGGCTTGCAACAAATCGACCATCGATCCTATCGCTTGGAACGGATAGAAGTAGCACTTCCTTAGTCCTGTCTTGTGGTACGCGAGCAAGTCGCCGACCTATCAATGACTTTAGCAATTTGGTACAGTAACCCAAGCGAATATTCGTTTTCGGGAATTGTCTCGCCTGAACGCAGTCGTTCTGCGGTCTGATAAGAATCAATGATATTCAATACCCAAATGAACAGGCCCGGAAGGATACAAAGGAAATATCCTACTGTTTCTATTAGCATAGTAACAGTCCACTTGCTAGCCTGATTGTTATATAGATGCCCATTATGAAAGAATATGGCCAATATCAGTGCCAGAATTGGGCTGGCTCCTGGCTTTCTGATGGTGTTTGGGGTCATGTCAGGTTGGTTCATTTTTTTCTCCGAAAAAAACAGGGTGAATGGGATTAGTAAATGATACTGAAAGGTTATTAGGAATCTCGAAAAGTTATTTCTACCTGACCCAGCACAAATTTATCTCCATCCTCCAGAATGGCCTCCTTAACTTTTGTGCCATTGAGCTTAATCCCGTTAAGGCTCGGTTGATCTTGGATTTGATAGCCCTCTTGCGTACGGCGCAATGTTGCATGATACCGGCTTACACTGGGGTCAGAAATTCTTAGGTTATTGTCTAGCTCCCTGCCAATTCGGATTTCTTCATCTACAATCTCAAATTCGCGGGTTCCAGAATTTTCATGTATTAGCAGTTTGGCCATGGTGACCTCTAGAATGAAATACAATTATAGCAACATGAATCATCATTTGGTATATACTTTATGGTGTTGGAGTACGCCAATGGTTCTATTTAATGCCGCCACAAAAGAATTGACCGCAAAGATCGTCTACTACGGGCCTGGCCTCTGCGGTAAAACTACAAACCTCACCCATGTTTATGGCAATTTACCCGACAACGAGCGAGGCAAAATGCTCTCACTCAACACCGAGACAGACCGAACCCTCTTTTTTGATTTTTTGCCGATCAACCTTGGAACTATCAAAGGGATCAAGACCCGCATCCAGTTATATACTGTCCCTGGCCAGGTCTTTTATGACACAACACGTAAGCTGGTATTAAGAGGAGCGGATGCCGCTGTTTTTGTGGCAGATTCGCAAGCCCCCATGCTGGATAGCAATAAGGAAAGTTTTCAAAATCTAGTTGATAATCTGGCTGAACAGGGTGTTGATTTGGCTAAATTCCCCCATGTCATCCAATGGAACAAGAGGGATACTCCAAACGCACTGCCGGTTGATACGCTGAACAAAGAAATAAACAGGTTTGGCGTGCCCACCTTTGAAGCATGCGCCACTAACGGCGAAGGGGTGCATGAAACCCTTGAAGGCATATCAAAAATTGTCCTAAATACCCTTTCCGACAAATATGGCGGCTCGCCATTTGATAGTGGCGGGGGTGGCGAAAGCATCAAGCCCCAGGTAGCCGAACCCCAAATACCTACAGACATTCCAGGAGCGGTACCCGCAGTGGCCACCCCTACGCCAACTTCCATCGAAATCCCAATAGTACTAGAGCGAAAGCTGTTCCAAGGCGCAGGCCCCTTTGAAGTAAAGATTAAACTTTACCTGAAGTAACAGGAACGATTAGTGCATACAATGGGAGGCATATCTATTGTAGTAGTTACTAGATACTAGTTACTAGTGAAAACCGAACTGCTACAATTAGTGTTGAGAGGTAACTATGCCCCGTCAGGTAGTAACACGCTTTGCACCATCGCCTACGGGGATGCTACACATCGGCGGAGTTCGCACCGCGCTCTTTTGCTGGCTCTTTGCCAGAAAGCATGGCGGACGTTTTATCCTGCGTATTGAAGACACTGACACAGACCGAAGCACCGATGACAACATACGCATCATTGAAGAGGGCATGGCCTGGTGTGGCCTGGACTGGGATGAAGGACCAGTAGTAGGCGAACCTTCTAAGTGGGTCGGGCCAAACGGCCCTTATCGGCAGATGCAACGGATGGAATCTCATTACAAGCTAGCAGTAGAAAAGTTACTTGAAAACGGCATGGCTTATCGCTGTCGATGTTCAAAAGAAGACTTGGATGCAAGGCGCAAGCTATCCGATACATCTGATGCCCCTTTCCAATACAATCGGGGTTTAGACTTAGGCAAGGGATGTTGCGATAAAAACTACGATGCTAGCCAACCGTTTTCGGTGCGTCTCAAAATGCCCGAAGGTAATGAGCCTTGGCTAGAAAATGGAAATATAGTACTTCATGACTGCATTAAGGGACAAATTAATTTCCCTGCCGGAAGCATGGACGACTGGATCATTGCCCGAACAGGCGAAACGGGGCAAATAGGAGTACCCACCTATAACTTTTGCGTGGTTGTAGATGACACAAGCATGGAAGTTACCCATGTAATACGCGGGGATGACCACGTGACCAACACTCCTAAACAAATCGCCCTATACCATGCCCTTGGCTTTGAACCCCCTGTTTTTGCACATGTGCCAATGATACTTGGGATGGATGGAGCAAAACTCAGCAAGAGGCACGGGGCAACAAGCATCACTGAATATCAGGAATTGGGGTTTTTGCCCAGCGCAGTAAGATTAGCTCTGGCGCGCCTGTCGTGGACTCCGATGGTTGATGGAAAGGCACTGGAGAGCGCGGAAGAAATGATCATGACAGATACACAGATGATTGAACTCTTCGACTTAGATAAAATCCATCAAAGTCCTGCCAAATTTGATATGGACAAGCTCAACTGGATCAACCATAAACTGATCCAGCAGTCCAGTTGGCAGGAACTGGAACCCCACCTGCGCCCCTTTTTGCCTACTGCCTGGGGCTTAAAATCTGACGAATGGAAAAAAGTGGCTATTACTGCAACACAAAAGGGCAAGTCGCTTGCTGAAATGGCTGTTTTTTTGGAGTTCTGTTGGTCTGCCCCAACAGTGTTTGAGGGGGCGGACAAGCATATCACTCAGAGGGTCATCCCCGCACTCCGAGAAGTAGCAAGCCTTTCAGACTATGAGCATGACAAATTACATGCTTCCTTCAATGAAATCTTAGAGCGCAATGGCCTCAAAACCAAAGACCTAGCCCAGGCCCTCCGCGTTGCACTCTGTGGCAAAACCATAAGCCCAGGCATCTTCGATACACTATATTTGCTTGGGGTTGATGAAGTGAAGGCGAGACTGCAAAGATGGATATGATAGTCCTCGCAAATATCGCTGATGAGTGCTGGGGAGAGCACTTATGGCGCAGGCGGGGGGCTTTTGGAGCCAAGCAACTCCTCCCCCCACAATAACATTCGGAAGTTTTTTGCCATATTGCACACATTGCCATGCCGACTACGAGAGTAACTATGACAACGGAACTAACAAAAGAACAATTTATTGAAATACTTCTCGACCGTGAAGTCACGAAAAAAGAAAATATTGCCTTGCTCCAAGCAATTTATTCAAGACCGGGTCACCGGGCCGCCGCAAGTCAAGTATGCAAGGAACTGGGATACACGGCGGCAGGCCCCTGTAATTCGTTAGTTGGGTGGCATGCAAAACGGATTAAAACCAAATTCGGTTTTATTGAATTTTCTGTTCGCGATAATGGAAAAAACAGGTACTGGGATTTGTTCTTTGATTATGAGGGCAAGAACTATGACACACCTGACGAAGATGGACTTTTCCCATGGATTCTAAAGCCCAATCTAGTTATGGCTCTCCAAGAAACAGGCATGACGGGTGAATTTGATGTAACCAGGGAAGGTCAAATCGGAGAAATGGCTGTAAATGAACATTCCGCTTGGATATTTCAGGGCAACCCGCTGAAATATAAAATTGATGATTATATCAACGACTTCGCCAGAGAAAATGAAGCCATTATTTGGATTGTCAAACAGCATAAAAAGAAAATAAAAAAAGGCGATAGAGCATATATATGGAGATCAGGAACTGAAAGTGGGATCATCGCTTCAGGAATTATTACATGTAACCCAGAATTGCGTGTACGAGATTCATCGGATCGAAACTATTGGATTGAAGAACCAAGAGACAAATCCCGTCTGGCGGTTGAAATAAAAATCGAAAAATGCCAAACTCGTCCACCTTTAGTTTTGAAGTCAGAACTCAAAGAAAATAATCAGGCAAAGGAATTATCAATATTATCATCCCCCCAGGGGACAAATTTTGAAGTTCCTAAATCTATAGAAACCGTTATTAATGAAATGATTAGAATTGCTTCCGGCTTTGTCGCGGATTCAGTTTTTGAGGGATATGATAAACAATCTTTTCAAAACACAAACATGGCTGGAGGCCTAGAAGACCCAAATGAATTATCAGCGGCTGAAGCAGAAATGCTCCCTGAAGGAGCAAAACGGACAATCATTGTAAACGTTTATGAACGCAACCCCCAAGCAAGAGAGCAGTGCATTAACGAACATGGGCATATATGTGTGGTATGTGGTTTTGACTTTGGCATGGAATATGGAGACATAGGAAAGGACTATATACATGTTCACCACAAGAAGCCACTCCACGAAATTAAAGAAGGTTACAATGTCGACCCAATCAATGACTTGGTGCCTATTTGTCCAAACTGCCATTCGATGACACACAAAGTGATTAAAATTAATAACGGAAATTGGGAGACAGCCATTGACGAACTGAAGCGACGTTACAAGGATGCCCAATCCAAAAAATGACATAAAATGTACGATATGCACTATCAATGTATCAATAAAAAGGAATGTAAAGTGACCCAAGACCGCCCCCTATCAGAATCAAAACCCCTCAACTTTCTAGAAGAAATCATTGAGGCCGACCTGGCATCAAACAAGCACCAGGGGCGGGTGATGACTCGCTTTCCGCCGGAGCCTAATGGCTACCTGCACATCGGCCATGCTAAAAGCATTTGCATCAATTTTGGCTTGGCCCAAAAATACGGCGGTAAAACAAATCTGCGCTTCGATGATACAAACCCGGTCAAAGAAGACGTTGAATATGTAGATTCCATACGCGAGGACGTGCGTTGGCTCGGCTTTTCGTGGGAAAGCGAGTACTACGCCAGTGATTATTTTCAGCGACTGTACGATTATGCAGAATACCTAATTCAGAGAGGTGTGGCATACGTATGCGACTTGACAGAAACCGAAATTAGGGAATACCGGGGCAACTTCTATAACCCCGGCAGACCTAGCCCTTACAGAGATCGACATCCTGAAGAAAACCTAGAACTCTTCCGGCGAATGAGGGGCGGAGATTTCGCCGATGGTTCAAAAGTACTTAGGGCAAAGATTGACGTGCAGAATCCCAACATGAATATGCGGGATCCATTGATGTATCGCATCCGCCGCGCACACCATCATCGCACGGGGGATACATGGTGTATATATCCCATGTATGACTATGCACACGGCATCTGTGATGCTTTTGAAAATATCACACATAGCATTTGCACACTTGAATTTGAAGACCACAGGCCCCTTTACGAGTGGTTTTTAGAACAGGACGTTGAGGAAAAATTTTTCAAACGCCCCCTGCCACGCCAGATCGAATTTGCTAGGTTGAACCTGACCCACACCGTAATGTCTAAGCGTCGCCTACTTGAGCTTGTTCAGGAGGGTATTGTATCTGGCTGGGACGACCCTCGTATGCCCACCATCAGCGGTTTGCGGCGAAGGGGCTATACCCCTGAGGCCATTAAGTCATTTGTGGAGCGGGTAGGCGTGGCCAAGGCCGAAATGGTTGCCGAGATGGGTTATCTCGAATCCTGTATCAGAGAACACATGGAAACCCATGCTCCACGCAGGATGGCAGTGCTCCGCCCACTTAAACTGACAATAACCAACATGTCGCATGAACAATCATTTTCTGCTGAACTTCCTCACCATGCAGAGATGCCAGAACTGGGGATGCGTACTATTAAGTTTACACCCGAACTTTGGGTAGAGCAGGACGACTTCAGAGAAGACCCTCCCAAAAAGTGGTTCCGCCTTGCGCCCGGAGCCGAAGTTAGATTGCGGGGCGCGGCCATAATCCGATGTAATGAGGTTGTTAAGGACGTAGAAGGCAAGGTAATTGAATTGAAGTGTACTAGGGATGAAAGTGCAAATAGGGGCAACCCTGCCGATGGCCGTAAAATAAAGGGTACTATTCATTGGGTAAGTGCAAACGAAGCCATTGACGCAGAAGTGAGGCTCTATGAGCAACTATTTTTGGCCAAAGACCCTATGGATACTCCCCAAGGAGAGGACTGGAGACAGGGAATAAATGCCAGCAGTCTGGAAGTAATCAATGCCAAAGTAGAGCCAACCCTTACTGATTGTCGGCCTGGGCAACACTTTCAGTTTGAAAGGATGGGCTACTTTGCAGTTGATAGCGACTCTGCACCAAAATCCCTCGTATTTAACAGAATTGTCAGCCTGAAGGATGGTTGGGCAAAAATAGAGGCAGGGCAAGCGTTGGGAAGGGAATAGGGAATAGGATATTAGCATGCCTAAATGGAAAAAATGCACTCCAACACCCATGGCTGTAATAGCAATACTATCGGTGTTTTTGGTGGCTGTGGCAGTGCCTGCGCTAGTAATTTTCTTCTCTGCTACAAAACCGCCAAAACCCTGGGGGGCAACGCCGTCGCCTGGGCAGTTGGCATATCATAGGGAAGAACTGGCGGCGTTCATCCACTTCGGAATGAACACCTTCACTGGCAGGGAGTGGGGGGATGGCAAGGAATCGCCAGCTCAATTTAAGTTAGACCCATCTAAACTCGACACAAAGCAATGGGTCGACACGATAATGGGGGCAGGCTTTAAGCGGTTAATCTTCGTGGCAAAACACCATGATGGTTTTTGCAACTGGTATTCAGACCTCACGCAACATAGCGTCAAGTATGCGATGCCGGAAAACCAGGTTGACATCCTTGAAAAACTGTCCAAATCATGTACTGACGCTGGATTAAATATGGGTATCTATCTTTCTCCCTGGGATGCTAATTCGCTCCACTATGGCAAGAATGACCCAAATACGTTAGAAATTGATCCCTGGCGATACAACAACTACTACATAGGGCAACTAAAAGAAATACTTGACCCAAAAAACAAAAAATATGGCAATGACGGCGTGTTTGTGGAAGTTTGGATGGATGGTGCCAGGGGTGCAGGTTACTACCAGCCCTATTTTTTTGACAGGAATTTTCTAAAGGAAGCGAAGGACCTCAAAACTACAAATCCAGAGGCTCTTAGTCCCAATTACAAGGAATATCCAGGCTACATTGATGCCCTCAACCTAACAGATCAACAGACTTGGTTTGGTGTGATAAAAGAATTTAATCCAGATATGGTGATATTCTCTCCTGCAGGGTCAGAATTGCGCTGGCCAGGCACGGAGTCTGGGAAAATACCCCCCCACTGGTCAAAGGTCAATCCAAAACGCCAGAGAGCCTTATATGTTGCCAATGGAGAAAAAGAGGCGGGATCAACCGTCCCTCTATTACAGTCCGGAGATTCCGATGGAACCGCATGGAGTATTGCCGAAGCTGATACTTCCATACTGGCATCGGGTTGGTTTGAAAATAATCAGATAGATCAAAGTCAAAACAAGCCAGTAAAAACTCTAAGGCAATTAGGCGACATATACTTTGAATCCGTAGGGCGAGGTGGCGTGCTACTCCTTAATTTTGCCCCAAACGTAAACGGGGTTCTGTCGGAGCACCAAACCAAAATGGCCAAAGAAATTGGAGAGGCCATCAGGGGCACATTTGCCACAAACCTAGCCACCGGAACAACTGTAACAGCTTCCACCCATAGAAAAAACAAGCAGAAATTTTCCCCTGCAAACGTGGTGGACGGCAATTATGACACCTACTGGACTATGGACGACGATATTACTACTGGCGAAATAACTATAGACTTTGGCCATGACAAAGTCTTTGACGTGGTTTCCATCCAGGAATATATACCGCTGGGTCAGAGAGTATTTGAGTACAGGGTTGAAGTTTTTTCAAGCGGGCAATGGATACAATTTGGCCGTCCAGATATGCAGACAACCATTGGCTACAAAGCATTGGTGAGGGACATGGCCGTCACCGCATCTCAGGTGCGGATAACTATTGAAGGGTCTCAGGCAGTTCCAGTCATCAATTCCATTGGGGTTTATAAAACCGCCTGCGCTGATTTGGAAATAAGATAGTGAAAAGTAAACAGCGAAGCACAATCAAATTTGGCCATTGCCGTGAAGCATGAAAAACATTATAGCTAATCCCAGAGCAGGTCTTGGTCAATTCGATTCGATGCCGGTAGGTATTGCCGTAGCCAAAAATGTAGTGCCGGCGATAGTGTCAATGCTGATGGTACTTGTCTACAATCTGGCAGACACGTTCTTTATCGGACTAACAGGCGACGACCTGTTGGTGGCCTCAGTTTCGCTTGCTCACCACGTATATATGCTGTTTTTGACATTCGGCACCCTCTTCGGTATTGGTGGCACATCTGTTATTTCCAGAGCATT
Organism: Holophagaceae bacterium; assembly: GCA_009783055.1. Lineage (GTDB taxonomy): Bacteria > Acidobacteriota > Holophagae > Holophagales > Holophagaceae > WRHW01. Next base: position 1,805 of record WRHW01000057.1, on the reverse strand, counting down.
TGGTGCAGGCCGCAACCGCTATGCAAAAAGGGTTTCATCTTTCTGCATGTGGTCGAGTGTCGCCATTGGCATCATCATCCCTGTGCTGTCGCACATCTTCATGGATGACTTATTGACCATTCTAGGTGCAAGCGCAGACACATGGAAACCTACAAAAGACTATTTAAGCATCATCCTACTCGGCGGGCCATTTTTGATGATGGCAAGTTGCTTCTCTGGCATTCTGCGATCTGAAGGGCAGGCAACAAGGGCGATGATGGGGATGTTGCTCGGCAACATTGTCAATGTAATTCTTGACCCCATATTGATTTTGTGGATGGGTTGGGGCATCAAGGGAGCGGCCATCGCCACAGTGATTAGCAACATTGCAGGTGCGATTTATTTCCTGACATATTTTCTGAGGGTTAATTCCAGATTGAGCATCAATCCTCGCCACTATACTATCGGTAAAAAAGTAGCAATCAGTGTGTTTGCCATAGGTATACCATCTGCCATTGGGCCACTCTTTATGAGCCTTTCGCAGATAACCATGAACAGGCTAATGGCTGGAATCGACGACTTTGCCATCGCCGCCGCAGGAGTTGCCGCCAGATCGATTATGATCATCTTTGTGGTTTCAATTGGTTTTTCGCAGGGAATAATGCCACTTTTGGGCTACTGCGTAGGTGCAGAAAACTGGAAGCGTTACAAAGAAATACTCAAGTTTTCAATCATTTCTTCAACCGCTATCTGCACAGCACTGACGGCTGTGTGCTACATTGCAAACGATCAGATTATTGGTATTTTTCTAACAGAAAAAATATCTTATGAATATGGAATCCGCTTTGCAAAAATATTTTTGTCAACAGCATTCCTATCCGGTGCTTTTTTTTCACTGATAAGTGCGATACAAGCCATAGGAGACTCAATCCCCGCCTTGATTCTTAACATTAGCAGACAGGGAATAATATATATCCCTATACTGTTTACACTTCACTCATTGTTTGGAGCCTATGGACTTATTTGGGCACAGCCTGTTTCAGATGTTTTATCTCTAACATTAGCTATTTCCTTACACGCTCATGCCCTTCAAAAACTCATTAAAATGAAAGAAAAAGCATTTTCTAATTTCGGGTAGAATAATGCCGTGGTTACTAGTGTGCCCGTGGCGAGGATACCTTTGAGATGGAACGCGGGGTATCGACAAATCCAGAAAAGTCGATGTTTACTGTCATTCCATGTTGCCTAGCTAAGACGAGCGGTTGTTGAGCTACACATTTTCGGTTACAATTGTTGCTTATGATGTAATCGTTCAAGGATAATGCCAAATATGGGCGAGCGTAAGGACGTAATACTTCCCGTAGACAATTTGGGTAACAAAGACCACATCTACCATGGTATACGCGATACCTTAGCGAATGCCAGGGCCAAGGCACATGCCGCCATCAACTTTGCCATGGTCGAAGCCTATTGGGACATAGGGAGGCAGATAGAGGAAGCTGTTGGCGAACGCGCAGAGTATGGCAAGGGGCTTTTGCAATATCTTTCCCAACATCTTACCGCAGAGTTTGGGAAAGGGTTTACAGGGCGCAATTTGCGGGCAATGCGCCAGTTTTTCAATGCCTTTCCAATTCGGCACACGCTGTGTGCCGAATTGAGTTGGTCGCACTATCGCCTACTGATGAAGATTGAAGGCGAATCGCGCCGTGAGTTCTATGGATGCGAATGCGCCGAAGCCGGATGGAGCGTTAGGCAGTTGGAACGCCAAATCAACTCCTTTTTCAACGAGCGACTGCTTGCCACGCAAAAAAGCGGACAAGATGATG
>WRHW01000056.1 GCA_009783055.1 Holophagaceae bacterium | reverse complement strand
GCTCGTGTTTGCAAAAACTTTTGCGTTTCGCGTTTAATCCCGATTAAACGCAACCTAGTATAATACGACCATTCCCAGAAGCACAGAATATAGTCGTTTGACTTGTGACAAGCAACGCTTTCTGCGAGTTAACCAACGCAGTCATGTCTCCATAACCCTGAAATCCTCTTTTAGGAGGTAATTGCAAAACCCCATGGGGTTTTGAAAAGGGCTCATCCGATAACTATGGGTTTTTCAATAATTTTGGACAGCATCTGTGATTTCTTTGTAAAAGACCATTTTTCTAGCATAAGGTCGCCACTGGCCTCAATATTCAACTTTAATTTATCGCCGACATCTTCAATTTTTAGGGTCTTAACCCTCTGAATGTGTTCGGTATCAAGTGAGTCTGCCAATCTGAGAATCCCGGCAAACCTTACCATTTTGAATTGATCTTCTTCACTCAGGGCAGTAAATTCAGAGTTGCGAACGCTTGGCTCGCTCTTTCGGTGGAATCTAATAATTGAAGCCACTAATTGCAAATCTTTGTAGTCTAGACCGAGTATTTCAGAATTAATCACGATGTAATAACTGTGCTTGTGGTGGCGCTTGTCCGATATGAAATAACCTATATCATGTAGCAATGATGCCGCACTGAGAATATGGCGGTGTGTGCTATCCAAACCAATATATTCCTGAATCTGGTCGAATATCGAGAGGGATAAAAATTGGACCTGCAACGCATGTGGCTCATCAAAAAAGAACTTTCTTCCCAGAGTCAGGCAGGATGAATTCAATTGGTTTGCCTGTCTGATAATGCTATTTTCAGGAAATGCAATCGTGTCAAATAAATCAATGATAATGCCGTCTCTAATTCCAACAAATGGAACTAATATTTCGTCAACGCCTGAAAGTGATGAGATTTTTTCATACACCATTGCCGCAGGCAATATAACATCAGCTCTATCGGGTTTGAGCCCCAACTGTTCCATTCTCTGTTTGTAGCTCAACCCCCCAATTGTCTCTATGGCTGACCTCAGGCTGGTCAAGGATATAGTACCCATCCCATCGTTATTTTTGCTATTAGTTATTTTGGCCAGAACCTCGATGTTACCCCCTGTAGCAATTATTCCAGCAGGTTTATATCGCTGGGCTGTGCCTGGGAGTTTGAGATTGGCTATATATTCGGTTATCAAACGTTTGAAACGTCCGTCACCACTACCAATTTCGGCAAATTCTTCCAATAGCCGAACTGTCCCGATGGGATGAGATTCGCTTAAAAGTATTCCCTCGCTATCCACTAGTGAAATTTCGACACTTCCACCGCCGACATCGACAGAAATCCACCTACTTCGCCCCATGAGAACCTTGTTTTTTATTGCTGTGTGGACAAGCCTCGCTTCTTCTCCTCCTGATATGATTTCTACATCCAGTCCGGTCTCTGATTTAAGCTGTTCACAAAAAACTTCTGAGTTATCTGCTTCGCGAACGGCACTTGTAGCAACTATCCTCAGCGCATGAACATCCTGTTGCTCGCAACACAGCTTGAATTTTTTGATAGCTTCAATAGCTGATGCAATGGCACTTTCCCTCATCCTGCCGGTTACAAACACATCATGGCCTAAGCGGACTGGCTCGCGTCCAGAGTTAATTTTATGGTAGTTGCCAATAGAATCAAATTCGGCTATCAAAAAACGAATGGCGTTTGAGCCAACGTCAATCCCCGCTAGCTTTAATGGGAATTGAAAAGATGGTGTTTTTTTTCTGTCTTCATTAATTCGCATTCTTGCATGTCCATGAAATACATATCTTACCTGCTATCATAATACGCCGATACGAAAAAGGATTTGTTGGAAATAATTTACAGACCTTTCATACCAAGTTGCGTTCAAAATATTTTGAACGCGAAACACCATAATGAACGTGACGTAGCAACCAAGTTTCCAGTGCGGAGGGAGAGCTACAAATGGGGGCGTCTTTACAAGAAGCGTACGGCAGTGGAGAGAGTCAGCAGATTGGATGGGGCATCCGCGTTGCGGGCGGGGCATTCAGGGAAAAATTTGATCAAAAATACTTATTTGGGCCTATTGCCTCTGCCCAGACCCACCCAAAATGGTCGCAAAAATGCTATAACGCAATTGACTCAAAAAGAATGTGACTTGATAAAAATTTGGAACTGTCGTACGCTTTTCGTTACTTGCGTTTTTTTTGAGAAGACATGGTTGATTCAACTGAAGCACTCCAAGATATTACTTCACCACAAGATAAAAAAACCCTGCTACTTGCAGAAGATGACCAGGCTACCCAAGCCTTGTTTCGCGCTGGCCTCCGAAGTCTGTCGGATTACAAGGTAATTATTGTAAATAATGGCCTTGAAGCCCATAGCGTATTAAAAAAACAACCTGTGGATGTAATTGTTACCGATCTCCATATGCCAGAGATGGATGGGTTTCAACTTATCTCAATTGTATACGAACATTACCCACACATCCCAGTAATAGTAATGACTGGCTTGGCAGAAACCTCTCATCAAAACGCACCTTTGTTTCTTGGTGCAATCGACATCATCCCTAAGCCGGTAAAAATACCGCTATTAATTGGACAAGTTCGTGAAGTCGGAAACCGCAAACCCGATGGCGTTATTAAGGGAATCCCATTAAATAGCCTCCTTCAATTGATGGCTTGGGAACGCAAAAATTGTTCGCTGACTGTCCGATCTGAGCATGGTTTAGGAATGCTATACTTGCAGGAAGGCGAGCTTATTCACGCTATCTTTAAGGAATCGGAAGGGCTGGATGCCGTCTACAAAATATTGGCATTGGCAAAGGTACAAATTGAGTTTACAGAAGTTTGCAGGGTTAATAGAACAATTGCAATCCCGCTAACTGAATTGCTATTGAATGCGGCTATGAATAGTGATTTAGAAAAAAGCGGTTCCGGTAGTTAATCCATTCCACGGTTTTCAGGAGGAAAATGATTCATCGCCTTTTTTATTGATGAAGCTTTCAACTCCATTATTTTTTTCTAGTGTTACTTTCTGCACATTGAAAGGAGTGCCATGTCACAAATCAAACCTTTCCGCGCTTTTCGTCCAAAGGTCGAACTAGCCTCAGAAGTTGCTTCTGTTCCCTACGACGTGATTAATACAAAAGAAGCTAGGCAAATGGCGCAAGGTAAGCCACATTCATTCCTCCATGTTGGGCGGCCTGAAATCAATTTGCCGGAAGGGGTTGATGAACATAGCGACGAAGTCTACGCCGCTGGCGTAAATGCACTAAACCAATTCATTAAGGATGGGATTCTCTTCCAAGAAAATAAGCCTTGTTTTTATGTTTACCAACAGCGTATGGGTGATCATGTTCAAGCAGGTTTGGTTTGTCTTTGTTCTGTTAGAGAATACGAAAACGATCTGATAAAAAAACATGAATATACACGCAAAGACAAAGAAGATGACCGGACACGCCACGTCACAGAACAGGGTGCAAACGCAGAGCCAGTTTTTCTTACGTACCCAGCTATTCCCTACATAGATAACTTGGTAAATAAAGTGCGGGAGGCAAAACCTGCATATAGCATCACAACTCCCGATGAAATCGGACACACTATTTGGGTTATTGGTGATGAGAGTATTATTTACTCGCTAACAAATCTTTTTTCTGGCATTCCTGCTCTCTACATCGCTGATGGCCACCACCGCACCGCCGCCGCAATTCGGTATGGACAAGCGCGTCGCACAACTGCAGGTGAGGGTGCTTCGGGGGATGAACCATTTGAATTTTTTATGGCAGTAGTTTTTCCACACAACCAGCTAAAGATCATGGACTACAACCGCGTAGTTAAAGACCTCAATGGTTTATCTAAAGACCATTTTTTGGAAAAGATAAAAGAAAAATTTAATATTATCCCAAACAGTACTCGCACACCCCAAAGCCAGCATAGCTTTGGGATGTATATGGATGGCAAGTGGCAAACTTTGACTGCCAAACAAGGCACATGGGATAGTAATGACCATGTAAAGTCACTAGATGTAAGTATCTTGCAGGATAATCTTTTACAGCCAATCCTTGGTATTAACGATCCCAGGACTGATACCCGCATTGATTTCGTTGGAGGTATCAGAGGAATGGAAGAACTTGAAAAGCGAGTAAATGATGGCGCGGCAGTCGCATTCGCATTATTTCCAACGTCTCTAACTGAATTGATGGCTGTTTCAGACGCGGGTCAAATAATGCCCCCAAAATCAACTTGGTTTGAACCAAAACTACGCTCTGGCCTCCTCGTCAGGGTTTATGAAAGCTAACATGTCGAACTTTGTTTCTATACCAATGGAGGAAATATGAAAATACTCATCGCTGACGCATTTGATGCCAAATTGCCTGAGCGCCTTGCAGAATTTGGTCAAGTATCAAGTGATATGGCCACGTTAGGTGAGGCAGAAGTACTGTTGATTCGCTCGAAAACAACTGTAAATGCAGAACTCATCGCAAAGGCTCCCAGCCTAAAATTAGTTATCCGTGGAGGGGTCGGCATGGATAACGTTGATAAAAAGCTATGCGCCGAAAAAGGTATCAAGGCGGTAAACACACCAAAAGCCTCTAGCGTGGCGGTTGCAGAAATGGCGATGGCCTTTATGTTGGCCATACCTGCACGCTTGATTGAAGCCCATATTTCCATGAAAGAAGGAAAATTTCTCAAGAACGAACTCAAGCGTACAGAACTATTTAAGAAAACTCTTGGCCTTATTGGTGCAGGGGCTATCGCTACTGAACTTGCCAAAAGAGCATCTGCATTTGGAATGAAAATAATCGCCTTTGATCCCTTCCTCAAAGAACATCCCGTTGCAGAGCTGGTTCCGTCACTGGAGAAATTAGTTTCGGAGGCTGATTTTATTTCGTTGCATACTCCGCTTACTGATGAAACCAAGGGAATGATTAACTCTGCGCTAATTTCTAAGATGAAAGATGGCGTTATCATCGTCAACACCGGCAGAGGCAAGTGCATTAATGAAGCCGACCTTACAGAGGCCCTTAAAAATGGCAAGGTTCGCGCTTATGGCACAGATGTTTGGTTTAGCGATCCTCCTCCATCTGACTGTCCTCTCCTAAATGCACCAAACGTGTTTATGGCTCCCCACATCGGAGCTAGCACAAAAGAAAATTTGGGGCGCATCGGAGATGAAGTTGTGGCAATATTAAAGGAATTTAAGTAGAGAATACGGAAGTACATCAAAACCATTCACAGGGAGCCATTTAGGTTTCTATTTATCTGAGGTAAAAAATGTCTACACGCACAATAAATTTTTATGCTGGCCCTGCTGGTCTTCCACTCGAACCACTCAAGAGAGCACAGGATGAATTATTAGATTTTGCAGGCTCTGGCATGTCAGTAATGGAAATCAGCCATCGTTCCAAGGAATATGACGCTGTCCACGAGGAAGCCATTTCTCTCGTCAAAGAATTAATGAATATCCCTAACAACTACAAGGTTATGTTTATCCAAGGGGGCGCACACTTAGCCTTTGGGATGATCCCGATGAATCTGCTCCGCAATGATCGAAAGGCCGATTACATCACGACTGGGAATTGGGCAGAAAAAGCATTCAAAGAAGCAAAGTTGGTTGCAGGAGACAGAGTACGGGAAGCGGCAACAACCAAGACTGAAAAATTTGCAAGACTACCAAAAGCCTCCGAACTCCAAATATCTCCGGATGCCGCCTTTGTCCACTTTACTTCTAACAATACTGTTGAGGGAACGCAGTGGCATGAATTTCCCAAAACCGATAAACCCTATATTTGCGACATGTCTTCAGACATCATGTGGCGACCTATGGACGTTTCTCAATTCGGTTTGATCTATGCCGGAGCGCAAAAGAATATTGGCCCGTCAGGTGTAACGCTGATAATCATGCGTGATGACTTTCTTGAAATGTGTGAAGCCAAGGATTTGCCAAGCTACCTGCGGTACAGCATTCACGCGGAAAAGAATAGCCTCTATAACACACCGCCAACCTTCGGCATTTACATACTAAGAAATGTCCTTGCACATAACAAATCCATTGGCGGATTAAAGACTATCGAAGCAAATAACAGAAAAAAGGGTGAACTTCTCTATGGTTGCATAGATAAAAATGCCGGCTTTTACAAGCCTTTTGTTACAGAAAAAGCAGACCGCTCGTTGATGAATATCGACTTCTTCCTTCCAACCGACGAACTTACCGATACCTTTGTTAAAGAAGCAAAGAAAAATGGAATGGTTGGACTAAAGGGATACCGCGATATTGGCGGAATCCGCGTCAGTACCTATAACGCAGTCACGGTTGACCACGTCAAAACACTTGTAGAGTTCATGGAAGAATTCATCAAGAAAAATGGATAGCACTAGCCAGCCGTTTTCATTCCAAGCCCCAGAAAAATAAATATAGTTGTTTGTTACTGTGAACTAATACCAAGTTGCACCCAATAGAGGAAATTGCAAAACCGGTGGTTTTGCAAGAGGTTCAACCGGGTGCAACTTGGTATAAAGACAGCCTCAGCGACCAGCGACACTTAGGGACTTCAAAAGAGTTCAGCGAAAAACGCAGTCGTATCTCCATAATTCTGTACTGTTTTTTAGGTTAATTCACTAAATTAGTGGTGTTCGCCTTCAGTGGGCTTGCCGATATATTCCACCCTTGGGGCAACAAAAATGAGATAGAGGGTAAATACAGCAAGCGCGCACCCATCAATGATTATCGTTGGCACCAAATACTGAAATAGCGATGGGTATGGATAGGACAAAAAACCTATCACTAGAGAAAAAATACCAAAACCTATAAACCGCTCTCCCCAACTTCGGGCAGAGCTTTCTTGCAATTTGACTTCGCTAGGCACAACCCCCAAAGGTTTTTTTATTTCTCCTAAAAGTTGAATACCCTGAAAGAGCAATATGGAAGCTGTAAGGAAGAGAAAAACATAAGTCAACATGACAAAACTCCAATAACAATTTTGGCACAGAATATGAGCTAGACAAACAAAGAATCAACTCCGCGAAATTTTTGGTTTGGGCAAACAGGCTATCGCTCCCAATATTGCAAAGCCCGCACCTGTATACATTGCAAGCCTGTAACCCCAAATGAATGCTGTGGCACCAGAGCCTTCAGAGCCATATTGTAATAGGTCTTGCCATCCACCACTCCCAAGTCGACTGGCGGCAATCCCCCCAAGAATGGCTACGCTTAGAGTCATTCCAATCACACGCATAGACCCCAGAAATGCCCCAGCCAAACTCAGTTGAGTTTTTTCTACCGAACCCATGACTGCACTACTATTTGGTGCGCTAAAAGAAGCCATTCCTATTCCGATAACTCCCAGCGAAGCAACAATGGGCAATATTCCAGCCCCCTCTCCAAGCATGGCAAGGAGCGTCATTCCAAGAGCGGTCATAATCATCCCGAACATGGTCAAGGCTCTTGTGCCCACATGGTCACTTAGCCTTCCAGTGAATGGACTTAAAACAGATTGCAATATCGGCTGTCCAAGCATGATCCAGCCTGCAGAGGAGGCAGAAAAACCATGAGCTAACTGTAGCCAGACAGACGTGAGCAAACCTACAGCAAATATGGCCATGTAGTTAAGTAGTGCGGCAACATTTCCAAAAGTAAAAGGAAGATTGCTTCGCAACATGCCCATATCTATCAGGGGATCGATTGCTTTCCTCTCACGAATAAAGAAAGAAAAAAATGAAAACGCCGAAATAGAAAATAACAAAAAAGTGCGTGAAGACATCCAGCCCCATTTGGCGTGCATGGTCAAAGGCAATAACAAGGAAATTAATGCCACACCAAGCCAGAGAGAGCCTGATACGTCCAGCTTGCGGTCAGTCGTTGTTTCCACGACCGCTCCACGTAATCGCCTCCCCCACAGCAGGACAACAATCCCGATGGGAATATTAATTAAAAAAATCCAATGCCAGCTTAGGCTATCTACCAGAAAGCCCCCCAAGGGTGGCCCAAGACTTAAACCTGCATATACTGCCATTACATTAATACCCATTGCTTTGCCACGTTCACTAGCTGGAAATGCTGATGTAACTATAGCAGAGGATGTAGAGCTTAATAATGCGCCACCGCTTCCCTGCACCGCCCTTGCTAAAATTATGCTTCCGCTCCCAATCGCAGTAGCCGCCCCAACAGAACCAAGAGTAAAAAGCGCAATCCCTGTCAGATAAAATTTTAGGCGGCCACGCTGGTCTGCCAAGCGGCCTAATGGTATTAATAAAACTGCCATCGTCAATAAATAGGATGCCTGAACCCAAATGGTTCCTTCAAAACTTAGCTCAAGCTGTGAACCCATTACCGGTAACGCAACAGAAATAATGGAACCATCCAAGGGAGCCATAAAAGCTCCCACCGAAGTAAATGCGAGTATCTCCCAACGACGACTGTTTCCTAAATCTGATGTCATATCGATTTTCTTTTTTTACTAATGTTCATCATGCCCAGGTATTTTACTTGGGGCGGAATGCATGCACTACTCTTTCATCTGTTTCTAGGCGTGGGCCTTCCATCAAGTCGATACAATATGGTATTGCAGGGAATACAGATTGGAGACATTCCCTGATGGAACTGGGCTTCCCCGGCAAGTTTACTATCAGTGTGCCCGCCCTAATGCCCGCAACTTGGCGACTCAGTATTGCTGTAGGAACATGACATAGCGAAGTAGCCCTCATCTGTTCGCCGAAACCATCCAATATCTTGTCACATACTTTAGTTGTTGCTTCGGGTGTTACATCCCTGATCGCAGGGCCAGTGCCACCAGTTGTGAGGATCAAGCAACATTTTTCATGGTCGCTGAGTTCTATCAAGACCCTTTCAATTTCTGTCTGCTCATCAGGTACTAAACGCTGAATAGATTCCCAAGGGCTTACTAGAAATTCATTTAGTGTTGCATGGATTGCAGGGCCTGACAGGTCTTTGTATTCTGCTCTAAAAGCCCTGTCAGAAACCGTTACAATGCCTATTTTTGCTTTTTTCATTACTTGTCGGCTACTGCCGCCTTAAACTCTTTAGCTCTTTCACCTACCCTGATGATTCTCAGACTTCTAATGGGGTCTGATGGTTTAAGTGCTTCCAGACCGCCAGTTACCGCAATTATTGAGCCGATGGGAGAATACTTGCTAGGTACTGCGGTATTTGGTCGAGCAACCACCACAAAGCCCTCTGGAGCAAAGCCCAAAAGTCCCTTTGCTGATTTTAGGTTTTTATTTGCAACTCTTGGAAGTTTTGCGCTAAATTCCATTGTTGTTTTTAATTTAGCTTCTAAAAATCCTGATCTTGCTGATGAAATTTCTGCAAGTGGAGGCGTGCTTTGCGCAGGCGGTTGCCCTCCCCGAGCACCCCTACCGAACTGGCCACCTCCCCTAGTTTCAACAGCGGCGAGGAAGTGAGAAACCTGCTCTGGCGCACCATCAGTGTCTAGGCGCACCATCACACGCTTTGGAGCTTCCATCGTACCCAAGTTGATGTCAGCATATATGCCATCCGACAAATAAAAGCTCTTGCGATTCAATAGATGAGGGAGTTCGGCCACTCCATAGGCAATGACTGCTTGGCATATTGCGGCATGTTGCTGATGATCGGCAAATGGAACAATATTGTCATAGGTATCATAAACGGTGTGCCAGATGTGCTGATAGTTGTGATTATTTAGGGGATTTCGCGGGCCTGCGCTCATCAGCGATGGGATGCCAGCCTGCATATATACCGTTGCATCGGTTCCACCGGGATTCTCTGGCCTGACCGCTGGAAATTCGTTTTTTTCAAGCGTAAACGGAAACTTTGGATTGAGCTTAATTAATGGCGCAGTAAAACGAGCAAAATCATCATACCAATCTGGCGGAACTGCGGCTCCAGTTATGGCGTGGGGACTACCATCCCGCGCACTGATAAGGGCAATTTTTTCATTCCATTCAGGATGTTTTTTTACTACATCGATGGAACCCCAAAGCCCCATCTCTTCTGCCGCAAAAAGAACAACCATCACAGACCGTCTAGGCTTGATACCAGACTGAGCAATTAATCGTACTGCCTCCATAGCTGATGAGACACCGTTTCCGTCATCAATTGCTCCCGTGCCGGCATCAAAGCTATCCAGATGTCCTCCAAGAACGACAAATTCATCTGGAAACTCACGCCCCTCCAGCACTGCTATTACGTTGTAGTAAGGCACTGGCCCCATTTTGAAATGGTTGCGAATATCAAATTGTAATTCTACGATTTCATTTTTTTCGACCAGAGCTTTGATTTCGTTGTACTGCTTTTCTTCGAGCTTTATGTCGGGCAATACAGGAAGGTTTTCCCATGAGGTGACACTGCCATCCATAGCTCTGAAAGGCTCGCCCGCGGCTTGAATTGTTCCAAGTGCTCCCGCGTTAATACATGCCTGAACAAGCGGACTTATAACAGTTGCTTTTCGGCCATCCCTAGCAAAACCTTCGCTTTTTCCTGGCCACAAAAGCCATGCACCTTTGATTTTATCCTTCATGCCCTCTACATCTTCTACTTTTTCTGGAGCGATTACTACGTGACCAATCTGGGTACCCTTTGTTCCAGACGTCAGGGAGGGAGTTGCAAAAAAGAGTGTCTTTTCAAATGGCTTTGTCATTTTTCCAAACCAAGGCCCTCTATTAAAGCCAACAGGCATGGTTCCAACTTCTTCCTTCCAAGCCTTGAGACCCCATTGCTGGAACTGCCAAACTGCCCAGTCAGATGCGTTAATGTAGGCATCTGAACCGGTATACCTTCCCCCAAACCTATTCGCCAAGATATCATCCCAAGTCATAACTTGCGGATCCTTGGTACCAATCTCAATAATTTTTGCAAGATTGGGATCTTCTTGGGGGGTTGCAACTATAACGCTAGATAGGGAAAATAATATCCCGAGCGCAAACAAACGTCTTAATTGGAACATATACTGCCTCCACAAATTTACAAAAAAACAATCAACACTGAATAAACAAGGTAATCCCCTGTTTAGATTAGTTTACTTGGAAAAGTGAGATGAACCATAAAAATACTTGGACAAAGGCTCATTTTATACCCATGGGCATCCTCTGACTACCATCATCCTAAAGGCTCTTTGCTCTATGCTGATTTCTGCCCTATCTCTCGGAGAAGCTGGCTCCCCATCAAACTGCCAATTCACTGGATAATCAAAGCGCACAACTGCTTTATTGGTTCGACCCTCTTTGCGCAATCTGGTTTTTCCATGCTCGCGAAATAGCTGTGGCAACTCTGTGACAAAATCCAGAATGCTTGGTTTTGCTAGTGAAACCCAGTGAATGGCACCATCAGTGGGATCGGCATTTGGAGCTATCCAAAGATTACTGCCATACTGTGGTAAATTTGCAAAGCAAAGACTCCATGCCTGTTCTGGAAGTTCTGGCTCGGGGCCAAGCCAAGCCGCTCTGAGCTTTTCTAACCCTGTGGAAGGCTCTGATCGAGGTATGTCTTCTGCATCCCAACGAATATTCAGTGGCTCAGTATTATGCCAAAGTTTTATCGCAATTTTTGCATAATTAAAAAATCCGCGCATCCCACTTGATTCATCGTAAGCATGGGCAACATCCCCCTCAAAACCACATCCCGCAAGATTAAAAAATGGCTCGCCATCTACCATACCTACATCTATTTTGAGTTCGCGCCCATAGAGCAGGTTTTCTAGTGCTCCAACTGGATTTTCAGGGGTTCGCAGTCCACCCGCCAATCCATTGCCACTACCCCCAGGGATTGCCGCTAAAGGAACAGGACACCCTCTAAAAAAAAGTGCCTTTGCCGCATGATGTATTGTGCCATCCCCCCCCCAAACAATTAGTGGCGCGGTTGCATTTTTTGCTCTTTCGATTGCCTCTGAAAAATCGAATGGAAAAGTCATTTCTATCGGTTCAACACGCGAACGCGTGCTGGGTTCCATCCTGGCAAGAATCACATCAGGATCATTCCAGTAGGGACCTGATTTTGGATTAAAAAGTATTGGAATACGATTCATATTCAGTTCAATCTCGCGTTGGTAGCTAGTTTGCAGTTGGAATCAAAAAAAAATCTACTAAATCACTTTTAACAATGTTACTCCATGTGGTGCAATGCGCGTGCGGTGCTTGCTTTGAAGCTGGCTCAAATCTCTTTGTCTCCAAATATCGCGTATTGTCTTATTACCAGCGATGCCAATGCTTTCAAGGTTCACTTCATACTCCGTAGTAGTCTCGCCTAAATTAAAAATACCGATTGCCTTTCCGCCATCATGTAGTTCCTTTACCCAAACTTGGATCGAACCATCTATTACCTTTTGGGTTGCTTGCCTTCCCATTTTGTCCTGGTTAATGGCCAATACTTCATCGTTTGTGAGTAAATTGAGTGTAAAAGGGTCTAAACGAGTTAAATCACAACCAAGCAGTAGCGGTGCCGAAAGCAAGCACCATAAACTCATGTGGGTATATTGTTCATCAGGAGTCAGGCGCGTAGGATGCAGGTTTGGCCCCCAGCCAACCCAACCAAGAACCAACATATCTGGGTCATTCCAAGCTCCTGGCTTGGCAAATGGAGCATTCTCAACCTGCGAAAAACCAATGGTAGACATGCTATTCCAAGTGTCTGTAATGTCATAGGTAGTTCGCCATAGTTGTCCGCCAACACTATCCCCCCATTCCCAAACCTTGCCCATTCCATACTGGCAAAGACTCAAGACAATATCTCTATTTACCTTGCCTAGCGCATCACGCATCACTTCATACGGCTTTTTTAGTTCGGCAAGCGATGAATCTTTTGCGACTCTGCCGTATGAACACCAATCATATTTAAGGTAATCTACCCCCCATTCTGCATAAGAATTGGCATCATTTTGTTCATACTCGTAGCTACCAGTATATCCACCACAAGTTAAGGGGCCAGGGCTGGAATATATTCCAAATTTTAGCCCAAGGTCATGTAGTCGATCCCCAAGTCGCTTCATGTTTGGGAATTTATTATTAACTAGGATATTTCCATCTGAGTCCCTCTTGGGGTCTGGGGAAGAACCAACTATCTCCCAACCATCATCGATGTTGATATAAGACCAACCATGATCCCGCAACCCCTTTTCTACAAAGGTTCTTGCGCTTGCAACTACTTTTTCTTCATCAACCGATAACCCCCAACAATTCCAGCTATTCCATCCCATCGGCGGTGTAAGTGCCAATCGGTCGCCGGAAATGATTTCTAATTCACGAGTCGCTTCTCCCCTTGCATTAGTCGCTTTTATTAATATTTTGTACGTTCCAAGAGCAGGAGTAATACCAGTGATGATGCCAGTTTGCGAATTGATTGCCAAACTTTTGGGCAAACCGCTTGCAGTAATCGTCATGGGACGCTCACCAGAAACTGGTACAGTAAACATAAATGGCTTACCTGGCCTCGCACCAAATGTTGTAGCTCCATTAATTTTTGGCATATTAGAGACTGGAGGAGTCAGGATGTATGGGCTTTCTTCCTTAAATTCATAACTATCCCCATCCTTGAATGCAATATGGTAGCTAATCTTGCATGCTTCATCCTTTATACCCAACTGCACATTGATAGGCATTTTTTCGCCCGGAGCTATGTCGATTGTTCTAGTATTATTAATAATCTTTTTTCCAGACATTATCCCCACAACATCAATATTCAGAGTGCCCTGCACAGAAAATTTACTGGAAGTATTCAGCAAATCAAATTTTTTAACTAGTTCTGAACCATAAAATGTAAAAGGAGCTGATTGAGCCTGAAAATCAAGAATATTACTCATTCCAACAACACGTATGTGTTGCCCTCCCCCATACATACCCCCTGGGCCACTGGGGTTAGCCACCCTCACTGCAAGTACGTTTTCGCTTCCCCACTTGAGCCTTGGGTCGTTCATCGCTAATTTATATATCCTCTCTAATTGCCATTGGCCAGTTCGAAAATCAGCGGGAGGCTTTGAGCCCGGGTTAAAAGTTTTACCATTCTGCCCAACGAACTCACCATTCAAAAAAACCTGATCTCCATCATCAACTTTTCCAACAACCAAAAACATACCCTCTTTTAGTTTGTCTTCGTTACGCAGTGCCTTTGGCAAAACAAATTTTAATCTGTACCATGCAAAGCCAATCAATCCTTTGTGGCCCTGTGAGTCCCAATCTTTTTCTACGCTAATTGGCTTCCAATTTTTTTCATCGACCCGAATACCAGAAAAAGAGGGATCATCCGTAGGGTTAAAGAGCCACCCTTGATCTATTGGGATTTGTCGTAAGGGCAAATTTTGGGCAGTGAGTGTAAGAGCCGTAGCTAGAACAACAACTGTCGATAGATATTTCAATCCCACAGGGCACCTCAAAAAAAGATAGATTGTTTAATTCATCTATTGCTGTTTAGATTCACATGGTTGAAAGGATTCTGGAACAATGTCAGATTGAAATATTAACGCCTCATTTGTCAATGGATGAACTAGCTCTAGTTTCCATGCGTGTAGCCAAAGCCGATGCGATGGTCTGCCACCATAAAATACATCTCCTATAACAGGATAACCCAGATGGGCAAGGTGAACACGAATCTGATGTGTCCGCCCTGTCAGTGGTTCGGCAATTAGCCAATGTGCATCATTAACTGTATCTTCCATTGAATCTGCCCTATAAAAATTTGTTGTGGCAGACTTAATGTCAACCAAATCGCCTTCACAACCAAAGCGAGCTGGTTTTGAATCTTTTATCCGTCCCACGGGCTTATCAAGGCTACATGGCTCCATTGGCCTTGATGTTGCGGCAAGGTATGTCTTTTTGATTTTATGATTCCTAAATAGCCTGCCCAGCTCGTCTGCCGCTTTTGCCCCTTTAGCAAGCAGTAGAATCCCTGAGGTGCCAGAATCCAATCTATGGGTCAGATATAATTTTTGGTTGGCAAAAGCTTTCTGTGTTACAGAAAAAAAATCATGTTTGTCTGAAGCTCTGGTTCCCTGGGTCGGAATGCCGGAAGGCTTATTTGCAACCAATATCCACTCATCTTCAAAAAGAATACTTGGCGCAAAAGTTGGTATATCTCCAAGAGAATTATCCAGATTCACGTTAATTTTTGCGCCAATGTCTGGGATGCGTCCTGCTATTTTAATGCGCTTATGATTTAACTGCACACCGCCCAGCTTAATAATTTCGCGCACTTTGCGTCTGGAAAGTCCTGTTCTAGCTGGGATGATTTGATCCAATCTCTGTCCAGCTTCCTCAGGTACAACAATAAAACACCAAGACTGTCGAGTGGGTCCTTTTTGCATCATAGTAGGCTCATACACACTATTCATCCAACTTGATTTTCAAAGCCTACTTGCACTGCAATCACTTGGCCATCCAAATAGTAATGCCAGGGAACATCAAGGCTATCGCAACGCAAAGAATTGCCCCCCAGCTCTGTGCGCGCAATGTATACCTGACGGCAAAATATATCATTACAAATTGAGCCAATATAAATGGGTCAAGCAAACCATAGATTGCTTCCAGCTTTGGACTATCTGTTTCCAACCAAAATGCCACGGAGGATGGCACCATCTGGTTTGCTTTTTTTATTCCAACTGGATTCATAATGGTCATTACTGTTCCGAGCAGTAAATATGGAATTGTCACCAAGCTTGGAACAGTGGCGGCAACCAGGCCATGTTGGTATGTTGGTTTCCACCGCTGATCTTCTTTGGAAACCAGGCCAATTGCCCAATAAATAAGCCCACATATAAAAATAAAAATAGGAGCTACAATCAGACTCTGGAACAGACCCCCAATAGGCAAAATTTTAGCCTGCATCTCGGCCAGTTTTTCTATATCATCCTGAGACATCGCTTGCAACTGTGTACTATGTGGCAGGGCACGATCATATATCGCAAGCAAAAACTCGACTGCATCAACCCTGAAAGCCCAAGTGGCAGAAAATGCTACTGTAAGAATAATCACCACAAGCATTGCCCCGCCCCACTGGGGTTTTTTGGATAGTCGCTTGAATAGCTCCACTGGTTCCGAAAACACGCCGGAAATAATATCAAGGATATTAAGTGGCTTTTGTTGTTCCTGCCCTTGGCCACTAGATTCACCATAAAGGGAACGGATTGGTTGATCAGACATTTGAGCCTCCATTTATGCAATGATTATAACTCTAATATAGTAGCAATTTCTTTACGAAAATCGGCAATGCCAGTTCCCTTGGCACTGGATACCCAGTAGATGTCGCTTGGTAGCAAGTTTAACTTACTTGCGACTTCTTTTCTTTGTAATAACTGCTTAGATGGTTTCACCTTGTCGGTCTTGGTAGCTACAATCCTGTAGGGCAATTCCATACCCCTAAGCCAATCGATCATTTGAATATCTAGCTTTGTAGGACCTACCTCGGCATCTACTAAAACAAAAATGGTTCGGAGAGAGTTTCTGCTCGTTAAATACCCTTCAATCATTGCCTGCCATGTAGCTTTTTCAGCTACTGGCCCAGAGGCAAAACCATAGCCTGGTAGGTCTACAACCCACCTATCAACCCCTGTTAAAAAAACGTTGATGAGCCTTGTTCTCCCAGGTGTTTTTGAAACCCTAGCCAATTGTTTGTGTTGAGCAATGGCATTTAGCAAGCTGGACTTACCTACATTGCTCCGCCCTACAAAAGCGACTTCGGCATAGCAAATACCCAACTGCTTTGCCGTAGACGCTGAAACTAAAAAATGTATATCACCAAGTATTTGTGCCATAGAAATGCCTTGCTAGAGTAGTGGATGTATCTCTAGTGCAGTGTATCACTTAAATGTTACACTGCACTAGGGTCGGGATTTGCTCGCAAATCACGACCGCTAGATGCTTGCATGGCGGACTTGCTACGCCGTTAAGCAAGCATCTAAAGCGTTACATGATACTAGTCAATAACCATAATTG
>WRHW01000055.1 GCA_009783055.1 Holophagaceae bacterium | reverse complement strand
TAAATGAGCTAATTTCAAAACATGTAAGATTCCCAGTTTTGAAATTAGCTCAAAATATAGACAAAACTAGAGGATTTTGGAAGCTATCGCAAAATCAGCGTTGTAATTTATTACCGCCCAGAATGTCTTTGTGGATGTATCAACTCCCCAGGTTCCAAGGGTATGGGTTGATTGGTTGTATGCTCCTTCAACAAATTTTGTGGCTCCGCCAATGTTTTTGCTGACTGCATTTACCCAAGTGCTGTCTCCCCTGGTGGCAATACCTACCTGACCAGTCCTTGCCAGATCGTCACTGACTTGGGTTACATCATAGGTCATAGACAGGCAATAGGTATCAGTCTGAACACTTTTTACTTCATTTGCCATTCCCCATATTGTGAAGATGTCAGAGAGTAGGCCGTCTGTCTTTGGAGTCCAGCCGGTTGTAACCAAATGAGACATCTGACGTTGATTTACCACTGTAGTTCCGTTACCAGCGCGACCAGGTTCGCCGTCCTTTTTATTGTATGTACTGATTCCACTCAAGATTTTTGCTTTTCCGTCCTGTACGACATTATAAGCACCATTTTGTTGAACCAGCTTTTGAGTACCATTGAGGTTGTAACCCCATGTGTCAGCTTTGGCAAAAGTCATTTGAGGCACAACAAAAATATCCGCTATGTCAGAATAGCCTGCATTGTGGTTATCTGCCCAATTCACCATCGGCTGGGATGTATAGTAGTCAACCGTAACATTGTTGCCATCAATTGTATAAATGTAGTAACCCATTGTATAGAGGTGCTGTTGCAACATAGTTTGTCTGCCTGGGTAGGCATTGGTGGGGGGTTGCACTGCATCAGGGGCTGTCGCCAGGGGCACATAGAACTTCATCGAACAGGAGGCAGAAGTCAACTGCATTACTTCGGCGTTACCAGTAGCGGCCTTAAACATGCTTCTGCTGTGCATGTGGTCATGGCCACTCTGGAAATACTTAACGCCATTGTTGTACAGCGAGTTGATGAAAGTAGTTTGATATTCAGCACCAGTACTGGGGTTTGAGCCAAAGAGAACGTCGGTGTGGTTTTCATGAACCAGCCCCTTGTGAGCCATGACAAAAGCGTGGTTGCCACTAGGTTTATTGCTCAACCTGTCTGTAATCCATGTCTGCTGGTGCCGGATGGCATCATTTACACCATGAGAAACTCCTTTCGCAGGGAATTGGTCAAGTAGTACAAAGGTGGCATTTTTATGTGTAAAAGAATATGAAAGGCCAGTATAGTCTGCGCCCCCAGCATTTGTGGGCGAACTAAAATTATCTCCAACCTTAAATGTTGCCTGAGAAGTTTTTGATACGCTACCTGCACTGTCTGTGGCGTTTAGTACACTTGCCGGAAGGTTGTTCATCACCCCATCCCTGGTTTGGGGAAAGACCTCCAGAAATCTGGTGACATTGACCTTTAACGCATCGTCAGTGCCAAAGCCCGTGCTGTCAGCTTCATGGTTTCCACGAACAGGAAAAAAGCCAATGCCAGCGTTGTAGAGATCCTGACGATATTTCGAAGTAGTAATCAGATGGTCACCATTGGCTGATGTATCTTTCAGGTCTCCTACCTGTATGACAAAATCCACTCCGTGATTAATGAATTGTTGATTCATCTGTTTGATGGACTGCACACAGGTGGAATTAGGGTTATTGGCTGTATCATAGGCCGCAGTGGTGAGCCATTGGGTATCACCCATAACGCCAAATTTCCATACGCTATTATTTATGACGTTTGGAGCGGCATCCGGGATGTATATACTGTCTTTGCTACCGCTACAAGCCAGGTATAAGGATAGGGCTGTTATAACCGACAGACCTAACACTAAGTGGTATCTACGTGACATGGTTCCTCCTAGAACACAGCCTTCAGCCTATAGATTTTTTTTTACAGTGACTATTCAGTTTATGCAAAAATTTTGTAAGTAGTGTTTTACATAAGAGGAAATTTCAACACTCGCCAGAGTCTTGAAAGTGCCTCAGGGTTTTGCAACTACCTATAAAAAAAACGCCGGAATTATTTCTTGACAGACGCGCTTAAGCTATTTCATAATTCAACACATGTTGAAAAGCGCAGTCACAAAACCTTCTGAAAGGCCATCCAGGGGGCCTAAGCCAATAAAAATAGACCCATCAGACTTGCTAGATGCCGCTCAAACGGTATTTGCTCGTGATGGGCTGGAGGATGGCAGTATTCGCGCCATTGCGAGGGAGGCTGGTTGCGATCCAAGTTTGCTCTATTATCACTTTGAAAATAAAGAAGCCATATTTTTAGCTATTCTAGAGCGTAAATTTGGTTTACTGATACCTGGACTTGAAGGCATTGCAGATGAATATACAAGCCGAATCAAGATACTAGCCCCGACTTCTACCAATAGAAATGGACGCACTCCGCTACAGGAAGCCCTTTGGCAATTCCTAATGGTGTTTCGCAATCATGTTAAGGATGATTTGGGCTTTAGGCACATGATCCGCTGGAGTGTTGCATCTACAAAGAAATTTGGGTTGGAAGAAATTATGTTCACTTATCTTTCTCCTGCAATGCAAATTATTTCCTCTACATTAAATAGCGGAATTAAAACAGGTGAACTGCGAAAGGATATTAACTTGGCGATGACTACTTTCTTTTTTGTCAGAACTTATATAGACGTTTTGGACTTTTTTCCGCTATTTACTGGCAGACTCATTCAAATGCAACCGGAAGAAGCAATTGATTTGGCGGAAGTACAGTGGTTTAAGCTCTTTTGGGCAGGCATTTCTAATACTCCAAAAAATCTGGGAGAAAAACTATGAAAAAGCAAATTGCTATTCCAGTGATATTAGTAGCACTTGGGGTTGGAGGATATTTTTTATTCAAAAATTTTGGCAACAGCAATAACATCAGCACCTTATTCGGCAACGTAGATATACGTGAAGCCACCCTTGCCTTCAGGGTTTCGGGAAGGGTTGATGTCATCATGGTAGACGAAGGCGACTTTGTTTCGGCAGGTGACGTGCTGGCATTGCTGGATGTCGAACCACTTAATAATGCCGCAGTGGCCGCCGAAGCCGCTCTGGCCTCTACTACTGCTCGCAATGCCCTGATCCATAAGGGCAATCGCCAAGAAGATATTGCACAGGCAAAGGCAAGGGTAGAAGCGGCTCAGGCCGCACTGCTTAATGCAGAGCAACAATTTGATCGCCTGGTGGGTATGCTGCCATCCGGGGTAGTCTCCCAGGACTCAATGGACAATGCCTCAGCGGTACGAGATCAGGCCGCGGCAAACTTGCGGGCAGTAGAGGAGATATATAACTCCCTTAGCGTTGGGTTTAGGTCAGAAGAAAAGGCAGAGTCGGATGGCCTATTAAAACAGGCTCAGGCTAATGTCGACATTAGCCGTTTAGCGATCAGTGATGCTACACTCCGCGCCCCTAGCGATGGCATTATTTTGAGTCGCGCTATCGAAAAAGGGGCGATGATTCAGGCAGGTTCGCCTGCCTTTAGCCTCTCTCTGACAAGCCCCGTTTGGGTTCGCGCTTATGTGGAAGAACCCCAATTAGGTTATTTCAATACTGGCGCAAAGGTATTGCTCTATACAGATTCTCGCCCAAACCAGCCCTATAGCGGAACTGTCGGATTTATATCGCCGACGGCAGAATTTACACCAAAATCAGTTGAAACAGCCGATCTTCGCACTGCACTCGTATACCGCATCCGCATAGTAGTAAGCGATCCTGATAACATGCTCCGCCAAGGGATGCCAGTCACTATCAAGAGGGCTGAATAACAATGAGCGTTGCTATTGAGGCACAAAACCTCACCAAGCAATTCCAAGGTCAAACTGGACAATCAACAATTGCCCTCAACGGCATCAGCGTTGTTGTTCAGCATGGCTCCATAACTGGCCTGGTTGGCCCTGACGGGGCTGGCAAAACTACATTATTGCGCCTGATGGCTGGTCTCCTTCAGCCTACGATTGGGAATATCAGAGTACTCGGTATGGAACCTTTCAAGGATGGAGACCAACTGAGAATAGACATTGGCTACATGCCCCAAAAATTTGGCCTCTATGAAGATTTAAGCGTGATTGAAAATCTAAACCTTTACGCCGACCTCAGGAATGTGCTGGGTACAGAGCGGGAGAGGCTATTTGCCCAATTATTGGCATTTACCGACTTAGCAAGATTTACTAAGCGATATGCCGGAAAACTTTCAGGCGGAATGAAACAAAAACTCGGCCTAGCCTGCACCCTGCTGGGTACTCCAAAAATACTATTGCTGGATGAACCAGGCGTTGGCGTTGATCCCATTTCGCGGCGCGAGCTGTGGCGAATGGTCAGAGAGCTTGCAGGCGGCGGGATGACGGTGCTATGGAGTACATCATACTTAGATGAAGCCGAATTATGTGACTCTGTCTGCCTGATGAGCCAAGGTCAGATTGTTGCAAATGATACACCATCAGCCATTAAGTCCATCATGCAAGGGCGTTGCCTACATATAACAAATATTGGTGGCAACCGACGGAATGTGTTGATGCGTGCACTACAAGCACCAGAAGTAATTGATGGTGTGATTCAAGGAGCGAATGTCAGGCTAGTGACATCAATAGCAGGTCAGCATCCAAACCTTGCCTCACTCAATGCTGGCCATGCATCAAAGCTGGTAGAAACTGAACCAAGGCTGGAGGACACTTTTATTAGTCTGTTAGGGGGCGCGCAATATGCTGAATCTGCCCTAGCCGCCACAATCCCAGACGTTGTTTTGCCCAGTAGTGTAGACCCGAACTCCGTAATTGAGGCCAGACAGCTTACAAAGAAATTTGGCGACTTTACAGCTACCGATTGCGTGAGCTTTAGCGTTAAAAAAGGGGAGATTTTTGGCCTCTTGGGCCCAAATGGTGCAGGTAAGTCTACAACATTCAAAATGAAGTGTGGCTTGCTAAAACCAACAAGTGGACAAGCATTGGTTATGGGTATCGACCTAAAGAAAAGTCCATCAGAAGCCCGGCAGAGACTGGGTTATATGGCTCAAAAGTTTTCTCTATACGGCCAGCTCAGTGTAAAAAACAACCTCATCTTTTTTTCTGGCATCTATGGTCTTACAGGCGATAGACAAAAAAATAAAATTCAACAAATGATTGACGTCTTTGCCCTTGGCCCATTTTTAGATATGTACTCCGGTCAATTGCCACTAGGCATTAAACAACGACTTGCATTGGCATGTGCCATGATGCACAACCCAGAATTACTATTTTTGGATGAACCCACATCTGGAGTTGACCCCATCGCCAGACGTGAATTCTGGTCTCACATCAACGGCCTGGCCAACAAGGGCGTAACCATTATGGTGACTACTCACTTTATGGACGAGGCCGAATATTGCGACCGCATCGCCTTAGTTTATCGAGGCAGGCTGATTGCCTTGGGTACACCGGATGACCTTAAAAAAAGCGTCATTTCCAATGACAATCCAAATCCAACGATGGAAGATGCTTTTATAAAACTAGTCAAAGGGGCAGACGATGAGTAAGGAATTTAGCATCAGACGATTAAGAGCTCTTTGCAAAAAGGAGATGTTTCAGATAGTTCGCGACCCAAGTAGCATTATGATTGCCTTTATCCTGCCTGTCATTTTACTGTTTATGATGGGCTACGCCATCAACTTAGATACAAGCGTAATCAGAGTTGGAATTCTTGTACAAGACAATGGTTCCTCTGCACAAAATTTTGTCAGAACACTACAGGCATCACCCACCATAGACCTACATCCCATACTTGCTCAAGAAGACCTTTTAGCTGAGATGTCTAATAAAAAACTCCGCGGCGCTATAGTGATACAAAACGACTTTTCTACAAAATTGTTGCAGGGAAATGGCGAAGGGGCAGTACAAGTCATCACCGATGGTGCCGAGCCAAATACAGCCAACTTTGTAACTGCGTATATCAACGGTATCTGGCAAAGCTGGAGGATGGCTGAAAAAATGGAAAAAGGCGTTGTACAGACTACTCCAATAGATGTCAGGATACGCTCTTGGTACAACCCTAGTACTATTAGCAGAAACTTTCTAATACCAGGCACTATTGCAATTGTACTAACGGTCATTGGAGCTATGTTAACTTCTATGGTGGTGGCTCGTGAGTGGGAGAGAGGCACAATGGAAGCCCTGTTGGCAACCCCCATTACCAAACTGGAATTATTGCTCTCAAAGACCATTCCATACTACATATTGAGCTTGGTGGCCATGTTTTTATGCCTCATTGTTGCTGTCACTATCATGGACGTGCCCTTTAGAGGGTCGCTCATGGTGCTTTGGGCAACATCCACCTTGTTTCTGGGATGTGCCCTGGGATTAGGGCTTTTTCTATCTACTGCAACCCGTAGCCAGTTCAACGCGGCTTCTATAACTCTGATAGCCGGATTTTTACCCTCTATGATAATGGGGGGAATTGTATTTGAAATTCAAAGTATGTCGGGGGCCCTAAAACTAATAACCCTGATTATTCCAGCCCGATACTATGCTAATTCCTTACAGACCATATTTCAGACAGGCTCTGTGCCATCTATTTTGTGGACTAATGCCATGGCACTGACTCTGCTGATGGTTTTCTGGCTTGCGCTTACTGCCAAAAAAACAAAGCGGACACTGGAGTAACTCATGCTACTACGACTAAGGCAACTGATAATTAAAGAGCTAAAAATATTGCTGGGCGAAAAAAGAGCTATTGCGATGCTAATTATGCCAGTCATTTTACAGATTGCAGTTTTTCCTTTTGCGGCAAACATGGAAGTGAGAGGTAGCGCAATTGCAATTTTTAATGAGGATGGCGGAGCAGAGTCGATAGAAATATCGCAGAGAATAGCCAAGACCAGTGCTTTTACTTCTGTAATAAATGTCTATAACCACCATGACCTAAAGGATGTGATAGACAAACAAAAAGCACTTTTGGCAGTACACTTTCCACAGGATTTTTCGAGGAGCTTGTTGTCGCAGTCACATAACAATTCAGCACAGTTACAGATAATATTAGACGGAAGGCGTTCAAATAGCGGTCAGATAGCAGGTGCTTATATTAACCAAATAGTCAGTGGATATATTGCAGATAGATCGCCTCAGAAATCCCCTGCCCTACTAGTTCGCAATGCATATAATCCAAACCTAAACTTCAAGTGGCACATACTTCCATGTCTTGTCGCAATTATTACTACTGTAGGATGTCTCAATGTCACTGCACTATCGGTGGCTAGAGAAAAAGAAGAAGGAACTCTAGATCAATTACTGGTCTCACCCCTAACTCCTGCCTACATCATGGTTGGCAAGGCTGTGCCCGGAATAATAGTGGCTGTTGGTCAGGCCAGCATAATTGCCCTGACAGCAATAGTAGTTTATGGCGTGCCTTTCACCGGGTCGTTCCTATTACTGCTGGCTAGCATGGCACTCTACGGCATGGCTATTTCGGGCGTTGGGCTATTTATCTCATCAATATGTTCAACTCAACAACAAGCATTTTTAGGCACCTTTGGTTTTATGATACCTGCCATGATGTTATCGGGCTTTGTTGCCCCCATAGAAAACATGCCCCGATTCCTTCAAATACTCTCCAAAGGCAATCCAATTAGTTATTTTATCCCCACACTAAAGGGGCTTTTTCTAAAACAGTTTACGCTAATGGACGTACTGCCCGTGATGTGGCCAATGGTTTTGATTGCCTTTGTCACCCTCTCTGCCGGGATGTGGATGTTTAAGAGGGACGTTGGGGGATAACAACTCAATATTATCCCGATTTCACTGGCCATGGTACTTCAACAATAAACATGTGTTTGCGGGCTTGGCCAATATTAGAATTACTACCCAGAAACCTAGCCCTACTCTGTTCGTTGCTCAAATTTTCCCTGACAACGCCTTGTTTTTTTGTTGCATGATAAATATACCAATCCTCTCCCGAAGTCCTGATAAGAATACCTACGTGGTAGTGTAGCAATTTATATCCAGGTTGCCATGTTGGCCTATTGAGGCTCACAAAATATATGTGGTTAAAGCATATTCTGCTTTCAATCTCTTGCCAAGTTTCTGGAGAATGAAGATCATAACCAAGGGGAGCCAAACCACTCCCAGCCGCTGGGTCAGCTACTTTACCTCCTGGTAGCAATAGGGTACGTTCAAAGCCTTCAGAAATATTTAGAACCAGATCCCAGCCAAAATCCCAATCCCGTCCCAAGGCTGAATCTTGTCCACTATCGCCCAGCCTATCTCGCACGGCGGTAGCCAGAGAAATGTTTTTTTGTAGCAAAAAGCGGGATGCCGCCAAAACAAAACCGCTACAATTCAACCCAGGTTCCTTTAGTATTTTGTCTGGCATACCAAACGAAGCATATTGACCTTGTTCGTTGATGGCTCCATCCTCCCGGAAAGCAATCCCCAAAAAAGTAGATAGAATAGCCTCCGGCGTTTTTGCTTTTAGGGGAGCTTTGATATTTGAAGGAAGTGGCACTGAGGCAGTCTTGCCCTGCGCCAAAATGTAACTTGCAGAGACGGTAAGGGATAAAATGCTTACAAATGCAAACAGTTTACTCACACAGTGCGCCACCATGGGATTTCGATTATTGGCGTCTGCCTTAGTCAAAATGATTTTTGATGAAGTGCGAGGCATGACTCAAAGCCTTTTAGTCGTTTACTTGTGATAGGCAACGCTTTCTGCAAGTAAACCAACACAGTCGTATCTCCATAATTCTATAACTCTCCTTCAGTTAATCCACTATACTACAGGGCAAGTGACAATGCTCAGATTCTTCAAATAGGCTATTTTTGCATGCTCTGGCTGGCCTAGAATTTGCATTTTTTATTATATGGGAGTAGCACCCTGCAGGAGTTGCACATGATAGATGACAAACTATTACAATCATTCATATCTGACATAGAGTGGATGAAAGTCACCTCACTTTCACCCCGTGCAAATTCTGCCGCCCAAGACCCATTTGCAGAAGTAATGGCAAAAGCAGTAAAAATTCTCGAAGAAGACCAATCCCAAGGTAAATTGCCTCTATCTGCCGACCTGCTTAATACATGGCTGAACCCAGGAAGTAGCAGGGGAAGCAGTGTAACTATGGATGACCTTGATAGACTCTTCCCAGAATTGGCCAATCTAAGTTCACTGCTCGGTTCAAAATAATGAAAAAAATATTGAATGTTTATTCATTAATTATGAATAAACATTCATGTCGCAAAAAAACTATAGCATTCTATTAGTCTTTCATATGGCAATTTTACTTATTGTAGTTCGGTGTTATAGCGGTTTAACTTTTTGTAGTTCAGTGCAAACTGTAAGTTTGTAACCAACTTTTGGCCACAAAAGAAGGAGCGGTAGAGCCGCATCAACCACACTGGCCACTTGCCACTGGTCACTCGTATCCGAGGGCGCATACGGCAAACACAAAAAGCCTTGGCAATTATGAACTACCGAAAATACTATAGCTATATGTCGCCGGGTTTATCCTCTCCACAAAATAATCTTTGAAGCAACAGCCTTCCCCACTATCTCTGCTAATTCTTCTTCGCTGGCGGCCTTTACTTTGGCGACACTGCCGAACTGGCTAAGGAGCTTTTTGGCTGTGGCCTGACCTATGCCCTTGATGGAGGTCAATTCTGTTTGAATTGTCTTCCTTGCCTTTAGCGAGCGGTGATAGGTGACTGCAAAGCGGTGGGCTTCATCTCTGATTCTCTGTAGCAATTGTAGCACTGGGCTAGACTTGGGTATGCGCAATGGCTCACTACTCCCTGGCCTGTAAACAAGTTCTTCTTTTTTTGCCAAAGCCGCCAGTTGCATCTCAATTGCCAATTCCTTAATGATCCCCTCTGCCGCATGGAGTTGCCCCAACCCACCATCTACTAATACCAGGATTGGCAATTCCCTACCCTCTTCGAGTAACCTCTTGTAACGCCTTGTAATCACTTCTGCCATGTTGCTAAAGTCATCATTCTGCTCATTACTCAACTTAAATCGTCTGTAGTTTGCCTTGTCGGGCAATCCGCCCCTAAAAACCACGCAACTAGCTACCACTTCACGCCCTTGGCCGTGGCTTATGTCGAAACATTCTATTCTAGAAGGCAAATGTGGCAAATCCAAAAACGCTTGTAGCCCTTTTAGCATGGCCTTATTTAGTTCTTCCGGCTCAAACTTACGCTCCAGAGCTAGTCGGGCGTTTTCCTGAGCCATCTGGAGTAGCTCAACTTTTTCGCCCCTCTTAGGTACATTTATTTTGGGAAAGCTACCCCTAAGCGTCCCAAGCCATTCCCTTAATACTTCCCTATCTTCTGGCTCGGTTTCCACTAGAATATGTGCTGGCACGGGCTCGTCTGCATAAACGCGTTGCAGAGCCTCGGCCAGTACGCTTGGAGTAAGTGCCTCGGTATTTTCAATTACATATTCTTTTCTACCTATTATATGCCCCTCTCTTATCACCAGTCTATGTATGCAGATGCGTCCATTTAGCGCGGCAGAGCCATATATATCCTGATCTTCATCGTTTTGTAAAATTGCTTTCTGGCGATCAAACCAAGCATCCAACTGTTGTAGTGTATCTCGGTACTGGGTAGCCTGCTCAAACGCTTGCACTTGGGATGCCTGCCACATGACTTCTTCCAGTCTGGATTTTAGTTCATCCCGCCTGCCTTCCATAAACAACCGTGCTTCCCTTACTTGCCCCCTATATGCCTCTGCATCTACCGCTCCGATACATGGGCCGGTGCACCGATGCAGTTGATATTGCAAACACGCCCTAGTTCTTTTGCCGTCGATATAGAGGTCGCAATCCCTCAGCATAAAAAAACGCTTTATCAGTTCTACCCGCTTATAGGCGGTGGAGGCAGGGAAAAAGGGGCCAAAGTAGAGAGAGCCATCCTTGGTTGGGTGCCTTGTCACGTAGACTTGAGGAAATTCATTCTTCCAAGTAATTTTAATAAACGGATAACTTTTATCGTCTCTCAGAATGATATTGAAAGGCGGAAGATTTTCCTTGATGAGATTATTTTCCAACATGAGAGCTTCTAATTCATTAGAGCAGACAATAAACTCCAAACTCCAAATTAGCGACACCAGCCTCTTTGTCTTAGCATCTAGGCTCCGAGACTGAAAGTATGACTTGATCCTGTTCTTAAGATTTTTCGCCTTGCCTACATACAGGAGACTGCCACTTTTATCGCTATACAAGTAAACACCTGGATTAGTGGGCAAATCAGAAAGCACCCTTGCAAGCTGGGGTGATCTTTCGGCGTTGTTTCTGTTTTTTGTAGCCATATCGTAGATGCTAATTTACACATTTTTGAGTGCTAGAGGCCCTAAAACATTCCACCAAATGAAACAAATACCGCGGAGCCAATTAACAGTATCCCCGTTATCAATATTCCCCATGCGCGTCTATGAAAAAGATTCAGAGCCAACCCACCGCCATTTCTCCTTGGCACAAGAATTCTAGGGTCGCCATCATTTACATTAAAAAAACCTGTATACCATTTACCGCCACTCTCAACATGACTTTTCCCCGCATCAAGGGGGGAAAGATAGGGCACTTTTTTGAGTGCAATAAACATTGCGAAAAGAGTGAAAAACAGCAATAGTCCAAACCCGACAAAAATCCATATTTTGCCCTTTGTGATGGAAGTCAATAGGCCAAAAAACACAGAAATAATGCCCGTAGGCAATAGTCCTCGAAATGGCTCTAATATCGACAAAACGCCCCTAGCTTCTTCCCGTGCAAAAAATGAGAGGCTGGCGCAAAACACCCAGAGAAAACCCCATGCAAACCCACCAATCACTATCGCTTCACTCCACAAGTTATCAGGTGACAGGTAATTAACATCCTGCGTAGAGCCAACAATAGATAGCGTGGGAGCCTCCCCTTTTGTCGCCACATAAATAAACACCAGCGCGGTTATCGCCAAAAATGGAAACTGATCCCAAGGGGAGAACAGACGTAGACGAAAGTGCTGGGTCATCAGTGGATAGTGCCACAACTATGCAAAACAAAAGCTCTAAAACTGGTAACGGCCATCAATATCGCCACATTAGTGACAAATTGATTGCCGGAGCCGAGCGGTTCCACCTTCGGCCAAGATCATCTGTAACATCTGTATAGCTGGCGTGAGTATACCTCAGCTCTGCCAAAAAATTATTTGTCAGCGGGTAACCCGCCCCCAGCGCAAAATAAAGAGCCGTCTTTTTGTCGCGTGCCACATCATCTCCCATCCAATCAAAGGAGGATAAGCCCAAACCAGCAATTCCGTAAAAGCCATTAAATTTGGTTATCAAATTGTAGTCCACACCAAGTTTGATGTCACTCAGAGTAGCAGAGCTTTTTAGTGGATTTGTATTATTCCCTTCAAAATTGCGCTTGTAAAATGTCATGTCAAACCGCGGCACAAATACATGTCTGGGATGAAAGTTCCAGATGGCATTCACCCCAAAACCAAAAGCCGGACGGTGATTCAGAAATTCACTCTGACCAGCATCTCCAACAGGAAAAGCTAGCGTCCCCTGCGCTCCAAACCTGACCTCTTGCCCCTGTAACATAGAAGCAGATAAAAAGATGATAGTGGCTACAGTTTTTTTCATTTTGCCATCCTTTTTAGCGCAACTCCACCGCGCAAACATTTACCTATCAGAATATGGTATTGCCGGGACAATTGCAAACTTTTGAAATCCATGAACAGAGGTCAGCAGATAGATACTGTATCAACACCTACTCTACTGCGCAACCAATTTGCCCACTTCGATAGTTATGGGAATCGGATTTCCTGTTTCCGGTAACACCTGACATCCAGTTGTGCCAAGGGTTATGGACGTACCCTGAGTGATTCCGGGCTGAAGTTGTAATGCCACACGAGCTAGTGCACCATCCAGAGGTCGGGCATTGCCCTGCCCCTTTTGGGCAAGGGAAACCACCAGTGTGTTGCCGTCCGCAACTGACTTAAACAACTGGGGTGCGCTTCCGAGTATAAAGACTGTACCATTTTGGGCAATTTCAGTTTCTGATGGGTTTACCTTCACAAAGCTGGCCTTGGAGCTTTCTGTTTGCAGTCCAAAATTTACTCCTCGCAATTTTGTGGAGGCGTGGCCATGTAGCTCTAGTATCAGAGTAGCCGAAGGAGACCCACTTGTCGCCATAAACCTGTAGCCGGAGCCAGTAGGGTTTGTATATACAAGAAAGGAATGATTAATTTATCCATAGATTTTTTTTTCAACCAAGTCGCCAAAGCCAATGCGCCTCAATCAGAAACTATTCGGGTACTACTCCGCAATAAAATGTGCATAATAGCTCTAAATAATACAGCATTTATGACATTATGAAACACTTTATGTAAAAAGTTGCATTGCCGAGCTGGCGTTTTCCCTACAGTGGGCATGCTTTAGATTGCATATTAATGTTTTATGTTGCAAAACAACAAGTCGCCTGATGTAAACATTTACATAAGAAAATGGAAATCAAACCAAAATATTGCAACGATTTGAAAAATTTGGCATACTTTCCGAGATGTAATTGTTTACATAAAAAGTTTCATTGAGAGTTTAGCGACCACAAGATAGGAATACCAAGCCTGCGACAGCGTTACAAACCCTTGCTTCTTTAGGAGTATCCTGATGTTCAAACTTGCAAACAAACTTAAGGCTTTTGCCCTATTGGTGACTCTATGTAGTTGCCTATCTGCCCAAGACATCAAAGTCGCCGTGGTCCAACCGGGGGGTAGCGAAGGGCTTTTGGAGGAAAGGAATCTGGTCAGAGACCAGCTGGCAACTGCCATCACAGGCACAAAAGGCTTTCAATTATTTGACAGAGTCAATACAGACAAAATAATGATTGAGCACTTTGACGTACGCACTACTGGCCTCTTTGGTCCCAATGAAGCCAGGGCTTTAGGGTCATTTAAGGGAGTGGATTATCTGATTTTTTCGGAATTATCCATGCTACAGGATGGTGCTATCAGGATTGTAATCCAAGGTGTCAATGTAGAAACCGCTCATATAGCTGGCTCAGAAAACAGGTTAGTATCTAACCCAACATCCGAATTGATAATGTATGCAACCCGAGATCTGATGAGTGGACTGCTGAAAAAGTTGATTGAAAATGCTCCAGGGACGGTTGTACCTCCTGGCCAAGTCCATCCACTATTGGTTGGCCTGGACAATGAAATCAGACGGCTCTTGATCAACAATCGGTCAAACCCCAAGTGGAACTCAAATAAAACTAGCTACGAACTGGAAGTTGACCTCCTGGAAGTTAATGTCGAGGAAAACAGACAATACAGAACTTCAAGGGTGACGGGCAGGATCACCTTCATTGTTACAGACGCTACCGGGAAAAGTGCAACAGCAGAACTAGATCTTGTTGCTTTCACCGAAATGGGCAAAGAACTGGTTCAAAAGAAAATCAGAGAGCAGGTGCAACCAAAAATAAACAACATTATAAAAGACCTGCTCGACGGTTTGATGTAAATCCAATGAAAACAAATGTATCCAATAAGGATAAAACATGAAAACAATCACAAAGATTACTGTCTTATTCGTAATTCCCGCTATGGTATTGCTATTGGGCTGTAAATCAAAACCAAATGTAGCTCCATCCACCGAAACTGCTCAACAGCCTCCTGTTAGCCAAAACGTCTTTTTGGGCAACTGGGTGGGCACAGACAAGAGCGGTGCCACTTACAACCTAAGGTTTTCCCCCGACTTACGGTGGGAATCTTACATTGAAGAGGGCGGAGCATCCAGACCTCATTACAGAGGCACGTACGAGCCACAAGGCTCACAGGTGAGGATCAGAATCACCGAAGAAGCAGACCTAATAACTATGGGCTGGATACCAGAAAAGGGCAACGCCCCAACCAATATCACAGGCAGGTTCCAAGGTAACGTTCTCAAGGTTGGTAGCATTCTCACAGATGCAGAACTGCGAAGACGTTAGTTTTATCTGCCATCAATTTCTCATAACGGAGCACACCAATTATGCGCACACCCTTTACTTTCATAAAAGCGATAGCATTGGTATTCGCTTGCCTTTTCTGCGGGTCATTGGTTGCCCAGGGGAAGAAGGCTGTGGCAGTTCTAGAGCCTGCGGGCAACGCCACAGTATCAAACATTAATAAAGCTTCCGCCAGAGGCACCCTGGAAGATTTTCTCTCCCGTAGCAGAGATTACAAAGTCGTCGACAGGGCTAACACCGACAAGGTGTTTCAGGAATTGGGTTTTCAGAGGACAAGCGGAATGGTCTCTGACGATGACGTAAAAAAAATTGGAAAGATGGTTGGGGCCGATTCTGTTTGTGTATCCGAAATCCTAAAAGAAGGTGGCGAGGCAAACGTGACTGTTTCCCTCATACATGTAGAGACCGGTCAAAAGGACACTCGTAGCGGTTTTATCGAAGATGACAGCAGTAGGGCGATCAATGACCTGATCGTCAACCTTGCATCCAGACTTACCGACGTGGCGACACCTGGTGGGATGCTTGGTAGCAGGCAACCCGCTTCGGCAACACCAGCCTCCACTCCAGCGGCCCCCGCGCCGCAGTCTGTCGGTTTACAAGACCCCAGGATAGCAGTGATCATACCGGAGTTTCATATCACGGCCCGCATCCCTGATCCTGCAGGCGAGACTGCCGTTATTAGAAAATTCCTAGAAGCGGGATATACCAGAATGGTAGATCCCAATTCGGTTAAATCCATTAGAGAGAGCGATAAAGTCAAAGCGTTGATGAGTGGTGACATTGAAGTTGCCAAGGCCCTATCAGTGCAACTCGGAGTTGACTATATTGTAGTAGGGGAAGCATTCAGCGAGGCCGTTGGTCGTGTCGCCGGCAACATGTTTTCATGCCGAGCACGGGTAGAGGCAAGGCTCATCCGTACCGATACCGCGCAAATAATAGCCACCCACGGCTTCCACGCTGGCGGTGCTGATTTGGTTGAATTTAATTCCGCAAAGGTAGCCCTCACCAGAGCCGGGGAGCTAATGGGCGACTACATGGTTCAACAGCTAAGGAACAGAGGCGGTAGTTCAAAAACCGAGATCAACCTCACGGTAGCTGGCGTAACCAGCTTTGCCAAATTGAGGGAGCTGGAACAAGCTCTAAAAGGCATTAAGGAAATTAATGCTGTCTATATACGCGAGAACGCCATGGGCGTGGCTCGCATCGACCTAGACGCTTCAGTCACAGCTCAGGCATTGGCATCGATCATCGAAGCAATTAGATCTCCTAGGTTACAGATAACTGAAACCTCTGGTAGTGCAATTAAAGTGAGTTTGCGTTAGAGTCTTGCAAATAACCTTAACCACCTAATTCCATGAAAGGAAAGAAGATGAATCTCAACCTCAGACACTTGCTCAGTCTAAAACTGGCAGTACTATCACTCGCCGTTTTTGGCTTTTCGGCATTGATGGATGCACAAGAGCAGACAAAACCACGTGTTGGTGTAGTAGCGTTTGATAATAGCTCACAAATCAAAGATGCGTCATTTGGTCGTGGCCTAGTAGATGCACTCTCTGCGGCATTGCATCGTTGGGGTAAATACCAAGTCGTGGAGCGCACTCAGTTAGCGGCATTGCTGGGCGAAGCAAAGTTAGGTATGGAAGGTATTACTGAAGCAGGTGCTATTGAACTGGGCAAATTAGCCAGCCTTGATGCTGTTGTAGTAGGCAATATTATCGGGGTTGAAGAATCTCAAGAGAGGAAGTCGAGAGATATTGAAGAATGGAATAAGGATACCAAAACCTTTAGAAAAGTTGGCACAAAGGTGTGGTGGGAGAGTAATACCAACGTCTCGTTAAGCTTCAAAATGATTAATGTTCAAACGGGCGAACTCATGCTCTCCGAACAACTTTCAGGTCGAGAAAACACTAATGAGAAAAATTCCCCTGAGACTCAGCAACGCGACATCGGAAACTATACGAGAATTGGCGTTTATACTAGGTTAGCAAGTCAAGCATTAAATGGTTATGTTGCCCGTGCTATTGATGCTGCAACTATGGGTATAGAAGGGAGTTTAGCCCACATCAGTACAAATCAAAAGAAATTAACGGCCGTTATTGATATTGGAAGTAGAGCTGGAGTCAGAGTAGGGCATCGCTTTAGGATAATAAGAGAAGATGATCCTATTTATAACCGTGCGGGTGAGAAGGTGGGAGTAAATGAAACAATAGTGGCTTATTTCGAGGTTCAATTTGTTACCCCTGAAACTGCCACGGGCAGGATAGTAAGTAGGAAAAAAGAATTGGTGCCAAATGCAAA
Source organism: Holophagaceae bacterium (assembly GCA_009783055.1). Taxonomy (GTDB): domain Bacteria; phylum Acidobacteriota; class Holophagae; order Holophagales; family Holophagaceae; genus WRHW01. Next base: position 175 of record WRHW01000055.1, on the reverse strand, counting down.
GGGTAAGATGAAAAACGTAGAAGTCGAACTACAACCGGGATTCACAGTAAGACGCGTACCTCCTTCTGAAGGAGTAGGATTTTTTGGACGATAGCTGGCATTGTAACAATTTTGTTTGGAATTAGGTTTCCACTTTTGATGAAAGGAGTAAACATGAATCATCGTACAACCAAAA
>WRHW01000054.1 GCA_009783055.1 Holophagaceae bacterium | reverse complement strand
ATAGAATAGTTTCCTTGTGGGAGCGTATTATTTTTACAAATACTGGGACACCTTTTGCTGTGGCTATATCTATCATGTGTTTTGTGCCTCTGGAATCTCCATCCCAAATTGCAATTAAGGCATCGGCAACATCAGCCATTTGTTTATTTCTTTTATAGCCAGCCGATTTTCCATATAGATTCCAATTAGCTGGGAATTTTTCCACTCTTATTCCGTTTTTAGAAGCCCAATTAATTGCCAAAGTGTCCACACCCCTAGCGCATCCAGAGATGACTGAACTTAATTGGAATCCACTTTCTTTCACAGCTTCTGCTATCAGGTGTTCCTCTGAAAAGCATCTACTGCCGGCGATAATTGTTCTACACATAGGTTTCTCCTTAAAAAGGAAATTGGATTGATGGAAAGCCCTCTACTTTATTGGGCATTATTGGATTAACACAGAATCGGGATTCTAGATGAGAGTCTACCGGGGTATACCAGCAAAGCTAAAGAAAATCCTTACCCACTAAAAGAAATTCAAAGAGAATGACTCAATTTATATTAAAAAACGCCTTTTTGTGGGGGGTCACGGAGTGACGGCGAAGCCGCCTTAGCCCCTCACAAAAAGCGCATTAAACATCCTTTTAGTTATTGCGCGAAAGCGCGGTGGGATAGCTTTAGCTATTGAAGCCTTTTTTAGGAAAAAGTAAGGTTCTATCTATTTCAAGCCCTCTTTTTGAGCCAAAAAAGCAGAGATTAAGAAAAAAGCCTAAATTCTTGTATATTAGAGATTAACCATTTATTCATATTTTTTCACAAAAAAGGTAGCATCGCTTACGGGTGAAAAGAAAGAGATTGAGAAAAAACAAAAAAAAGAGGAATGGCCAATGAACACAAAAAATCAGAAGAGCCTTGTTTTTTTTCTTGGCTAAAAAAGAAGGAAACAAACCGAAAGTCAGAAATTTTTAAAAAAAGAGCATTGTGGAACGAAATGGAAATTTAGGAATTGTTGAAAGAATTGTATAACCTAAATTTGATCAATAAAGTTTTGTATGACTTTAGGTACTCCTAAACCTTCTCTTACTGCCACCTGTGCTCCCTGCTCAAAAAGAAAGAGTGTAGGAACACAACGAATCTTGAAATGTTTAGCCAAATTTTCATGAATATCGGCATCTAAGAAGGTTAGTTTTAGGTTTAGGTCTTCACTTACCCTAGTAGTTTTGTCTAACAAGGTTTCATTTACAGATAAGGGTATACATTGGTAGAGTTTTGCAAGTAAATCAATAGTATCTACAAGGGCACGGGATGAGCCACACCACTTCTCACAATGGAAGGCTAATAGAGTAGTTCCTTAGCTTCAAAGTTTTTCTGGAGTTTTACAAGTCAAGTAAATAGTTCCCTATTTTTTTCGCGTGTCAACCTAAATTCCGCACGAAAATATAGTATACATTTGGTAAACCCTGACTCAGCTTGGAGTTTCTTCAAATGATAAATTTTTTGTATACCGTATTTATAGTATACGAAAATCACTGCCTTGTTTGAACAATTTGGCCTCGATGCCCTGTTTATGCGAATTTTGCCAGCAAGCCCAGTTTGTATACTATAAAATTTGCGGAATTTAGGTTGATAAAGGAGCCTACCAACCACAACTTCCATACATCCCATGCCGAGTCGCAATCAAAAGATTGCACCTCGGTATCAGGTGACGCGACAGCGGCACTCGCAAGTTTTTGGAAATACGGGCTTTGCTCGTGTTTGGAAAAACTCTCTCGGTATCCTTCGCTATGCTCGGATACACGAGGCTTCCACGTTACCCTTTCCTGCAATTTGGCATTTCTTATCGCTGTTTGTATAGTTGCTGGGTTACGTTCATTATGGCTTTTTGCGTTCAAAGTCCTTTGAACGCAACTTAGTATTAGTGACTGCAAATTATGAAATAATACAATGTTACGCAGTATTCGGCTACATTCTGGCACAGCCTACCAACTCCGTTGTTTCAAAACCCCATGGGGTATTGAAAAGGACTTACACCGATTTGTTATTCGTCCTGGTACAGCGAAACAGTATTTCTTGTCACCTTTGCGGCATATAGAGCTTTATCAGCATGTTCGAGCAGTTCCTTTGGAGAAATGGCAATGTTGTGGAGGTCGGCTACTCCTATGCTTATTGTAATACTAACTTGCTGGTTTTTTTCTAGGTTGAAAATTGGACTGGCCGCTATGATGCTCCTAATTCGTTCAGCAACTTCCAATACATGTTGGATGTCTGTGTTGACAATCATGGCAACAAATTCTTCTCCACCATAGCGGATAAAATAATCTGTTGGACGCAATGATTTTTTGATAATCCCTGAAACAGTTGTCAACACCTTGTCTCCAAAGACATGACCATAAGTGTCATTTACGTTCTTGAAGTGATCGAGGTCAAACATCATCAGAGCCAAATTTTTGTGAACCCGTTTGGCATGGGTGATTTCGCGGTTCAGGAAATTTTCAAAGTACCGCTTTGTATAAGCTCCTGTCATTTTATCTTTGAGGAGTGGGTCAAGTATTGCACTCGAAAATTTAATTAATGTTGCAATGGAAAGGGTGACAATAAAAGTATAAATAGCAATCAGCGCGATATTTAGTCTTTGTAGGTGGCTGTAGATATGAGAGCCATCTATGTCAACTCCCACTATCCCCAATAATTTACCCTCTCGATCAAAAATGGGTGCGATGGCTCCCAGTAACTTTCCCCACCTTTGAAACTTTGTAGTTTTGAAAGCTGTAGGCACGCCCGAGGAAAAAACGATTTCTGCTTCTGGGTCATTTTCCTCTATTGTGCCGGGCTTTGAAAAATCTTGGCTCCCGATTGGCTCAGCATCAAGAATATATTCAGCAGTATTACCGCTTAGCCTCCGCTCCGTATAGATAAACTTAACGTTGCTGACATTCTTGATAGAAGTAAAGTATGCCTGCATTTTTTTGTAATAGTCAGAATTAATATCCCTAGTTTCATTGAATGCAAGATATTCATCAACATTCATCATCAAGGTCTGGGCGATGGAAACTGCTATTCCCTTTGCATTCCGCTCCAGGTGGGATTCGATATCTTCTTTTGCGGCGACATAAACAGTGATGTGGATGATGGAGATAAAGATAGCCAAAACAGCCACGCCTAACATCACCAACCTTCTTCTGAATGTTTTGTATAGCTTATCCATTGTTGCCAGCCTCAAAAAGGGGGTATGAAGGAGTCTGCCACTCTGGGCGAGTATAATTGAGTATAGCAGTAGTTGGTTGCAGTGGTAGGGAGTCGTAGAAAACAACAATTCACATAAAGAGCGATTCAACCTTTTTAGTCTGGTGGCTGAAACATTCTATTCACTATTTTCAGCCAGTTTCTTGTCTGGATAACGCCCTCTCCGTGGGTCAGACGCTCAAAATGGGTATGGATGTGTCGGAGGGTGCGCGGAATGGCTGGCGCATACCTAGTCTTGTTATTAGTAACAAGTTGACAGGCGAATGTACCAAGAGCCTTAAAATTGCGTTGCAGGGCAATGCAATTTAGCTCACCCCAAAACTCTTTCTTGCCAATCCCAAGGCAGGTGAAGATTCTTGAGGCAAGTATTTGCTTAGCTTCCTGGCTCCAATTCCAGTATCCATCAAACATGATCGAGGCTAGGTCGTAGGTGGCCGGAGCTAGCCGTGCATCCTGAAAGTCAATGGTCATAAGCCTTTGGTCTGATACCATGAGGTTACGAACATGAAAATCCCTGTGAGCCAAATACTTTGCCCTAGGTATTAAAAAGCAATGTATCTGCTCCATCATTCTGTCTAGCCAAAGTGGTGGGTTTTTTTTAAGTAGCCCATTAAAAAAGTGTTCTTTGCAAAACGACCACTCAAAGTCATATTTCGGCTTGTCAAAAGAGCGGAGCATGAAAAAAGAACCCCTCGGTGCGGCCATTGTCAACGGATCAACCCAATTTTCTAATTCCTTTGCAACCCTATCTGCCCATTCAAGTTCTTCTTCAGGATGGGCAGACAGGTGGCCTTCAAGTGAGCAATCTCCGAGGTCTTCCAACAACATTGCCCTGTCAGGAGCGTCAAATCTATATATTTTCGGCAGAAGCGATATGGGGGTGAGATAGCTGTGTAGCGTTAAGTAATTCTGAAAAGCATCGTCAGCATTTGGTTCCCTGTCTGGATACAGCACCAGGATAGCGGATCCACCGGTGGGTCTATCAACCCTGAAGTATCGCCTAGTGCCAACGTCTCCTTGCAGTGGTTGCAAGTTTTCCAAATTCCATTCAAGTGCTATCTGCTCTGGTAGTCTGTCCATTTGAAAAGTTTATACCAATATCGGTATTTTAGTGGGCAGTGACAAGCGATTAGTGACGAGCTACTAGAATAAACAAAAAGTAAATTGCTATAACTACAGAGCAAGCCTTTTCTGTACGCCATCTTCCACAAACCACAGTGCATCATTGTCTTCTACCTCAGTGCCGAGATTAATGCCAGGCCCTAAAATGCACCGTTTGAGTTTTTTTGACTCTGACGCAGTTGGATGGATATAGCAACCCGTGACGCGTCCTTCCTCCAGAGGAGCCAGTTCTTGAGCGGCATAAATTAATTGGTCAGGAGTGCCGATCTCCAGCCACTTAAAAGGGTCAACCACAACTCCAAAATGACTTGGATATTGTGCCAAAAAATCCCTTACGTCAAAGCAATTGTTAGGAATCAGTGTTGTAGCCTTTGCACTCCACCAAGCCGCTCCTGTAAATAGGAATGGCCCCAATGGGCCAGCTACTCCTCTTGGCAATACCCTGCCATCTAAATCCAAGTATAACTGTGTCCATTCTCCACCCGGGTGGGGAACCAGTAGCCAACCTACACCAACATTCCGTTTTATACATTCACTTTTCAGGTGACTGAACGGCACATCGGCGATCACGTCTGCATTCCACACCAGCAGTCCTTCGCCTGAAATACGATCTGCCAGTCGCCTCAGAGGTTCGCCTGTTCCCAGTAGTGTGGGCTCCTCTATTACTTCGATACCGCCAATAGAATTGGCAACCGATTTGATGACATCGATGTGGTGGTGGGCATTGCAGGCAATGTTAGAGCATCCAGCCTGAAAAAGTAAATCAGTACCCCATTGCAGGAGTGGCTTACCCTTTAGCGTCCATGCTGGTTTTGGCAGAACTGTGGACAATGCTCCCATCCTGGTTCCTAGACCAGCGGCAAAGATGAAAGCGTCAAGTTCTGTCATATTGAAGGTATATAGACAATTTCCATACCTTACCAAAACCAATCAGGCATCGTAGTACATTGTCAATTCGTATGGGTGTGGCCTTAGATTCACTGCTGTGTGTTGCTGGCGCAAGGCTTTTACCCAATCCTCTAATTGCAATTTGTCAAATACACTACCCCTCAGCAAAAACTCATGATCTTCTTCCAAGGCATCGCATGCCTGATTCAGGCTTGTAGGCAGAGCTTTTATCTTTTTCCGCTCTTCTTCTGTCCAACTAAACAGGTTTACGTCAAAGGGGCCAAATCCTTCGGCGGTGGGATCAATTTTATTCATAATTCCATCAATGCCCGCCATCAACTGAGCGGCCAATGCAAGGTATACATTACATGTGGCATCTGGTGGCCTAAATTCAAAGCGGGCTGTATCTTCCTGGTCGGCGTACTTGGGTACACGGATAGCCGCACTTCGGTTGCCCAAACTAAAAAAGGCATTGATCGGAGCCTCGTAGCCTGGGACTAACCTTCTATAACTGTTAGTACTGGGGTTAGTGATTGCAAGCAATGCCGCACCATGTTTGAGGATTCCGCCAATGTAATACAGAGCCAACTGGCTCATAAATCCGTAGCCATCCTTGGAATAAAACAGATTTTTGCCCCCCTTGCGGAGCATCTGGTGGAAGTGCATTCCGCTACCGGCCTCCCCAAAGAGCGGCTTGGGCATATATGTGACGCTCTGTCCGTGCCTCACTGCTACATTTTTTGTTACATATTTTACTTTTTGGCAACTGTCGCCAGCTTCGAGAATACCAAACAGTGGTGTCTCAATCTCTAGCTGGGCAGGCCCACCCACTTCATGATGATGATATTTTACTTCCACACCCATCGCTTCAAGCTCTAAACACATCTCGGAGCGGAGGTCGTGAAATTGATCCCTTGGGCGAATAGCGTGGTAGCCTCCATGCAGTGGCAAGTAGTGGCCATGTGGCCCCATCGGGGCGTTCCAGTCAGCTTCGGCACTATCGACTCTGTATGCCGCCACATTTACATTGTTTTCAATTTCAACATGATTGAAAACATAGAATTCATATTCTGGCCCCCAGATACTCTCTTCGGCGATACCGGAGGCATTCAAAAATTCCTCTGCTCGGACAACTATATTTCTCGGATCATAGGCAAAAGGCTTTTTGGTATCAGCCTCATAGGCAGAGCATATAAAGCTCAACGTTGGATGCTCACAAAAAGGATCGCAAAAAGCAGTTGTCAAATCTGGCAGAAGAACCATGTCGCCTGAACTGACTGATTTAAGGCCTACCGAAGAACCATCAAAACCAACACCATCCCGTAGCAAGTGCTCATTGAACTGGCTCTTGGGTATGGTCACGTGTCGCCATTTGCCCCAAAGATCGCTGAATTTTAGGTCAACGATTTGATAGCCTTTTTCATCAATGTGCCGCCTTGCTTCTTCAACAGATTTGAACATCGCCATCTCCCAGAAAAATTGATGTGGATTGAATAAGGATAGCCTGATACTAAGTTGCATTCAAATGACTTTGAACGCTAAACGCCATAGTTTTTGAAAACGCGAGCAAAGCCCGCATTATCAAAAACTAGCGGGTGCCGCATACGCGTCACCTAATACCGAGTTGCAATGCTTTGATTGCAACTCGGTATTAGTATCAATTGGTGGCTAGTGGTTAGTGACTCCCAATGCCCACAGCTACCTATATACGTTTTGGTTTGGGTTCCTAGTGGCCATTTCTACCCACAGACGTTGAAGGCTCAAGAGTCGTTCTGGGTATAGAAGTCCCAATTCTTCGTCCTCCGGATCAAGTGCCATCGGGTCTTCAAGCCACTCTGGGGGGAACTCTGGAAAGACGGTGCCCAGTAGTTCCCTACTCTGTCCCCTGACGGATAATGTCCTTATCCCAGGAGTGTCTACTATGGCTCCCCCAAAGGGAGTAGGTAGCCAATTAGCAGAAGTTGTAGTCTGCCTGCCTGTCCCATACTTGCTGATTGCACCTATTTTGAGGCCAATTCCGGGCAGTATGGTATTGATTAGGCTACTTTTTCCTACGCCGCTATGACCTAGTAGAACCACAACTTTGTTATGCAATAGCCCTTGTAGTAAATCGAGGCCGTAGCCAGTCTTGGCACTGGTCTCGATTATTGGTATTTCTAGGTCTCTAATAGCGTCTAATTCTGGGAGAGAATCCTTTGGGCTTGCCATATCTCTCTTTGTGACGATTATCCTCAATGGCATATTTGCATCTAGTGACAGCACATAAGCACGTTCAAGCAGACCTGGACGTAGCGGAGGATCAATCACCGCGGCGCAAATCCAAAGTTCATCTGCATTGGCGCATACCAGTTGCCAAGGTTCTCGATCATCAATGCCACCTCGCTTTAGCAGGCTACGTCTAGGCAAAACTGCTACTACTGAAGCCCCTGGCAACTTGTCGTCCATCGTTTCTATTGGAGAGGAACTAAAATGAACCCTGTCGCCACAAACTAATTTTACCCCTTTAAGCTTACCAGCTAGGGTAGCGCGAATCTCACTACCATCCTCAAGCAGTAGATCAACCCATTGGCTATGGCGTTGTTTGATAGTTGCCTGTGGTAGATGGCTCCATTGAGCAGTATCCGGCAAGTGCAACATGGAGTTAGGGTCATGGGCTTCTACTTCGGTGGCAAGTCTTTCTGCCCTGATTTGCCTTCGTTTGCTTTCTACCACCCTTTCCTTTAGATAGTGCTCGCGACTATCCAAGTCTTGTGCTGTACGGCTTTGCCCTAGGCGGAATTTTTTTTGACTCATCTATCAGGCTCTACCTGCAAACTCTCCAGTTTCGGTATTTACTTTGATTTTTTCGCCTTCCTTAATAAAAAGTGGCACTCTGATTTCAATACCTGTCTCAAGTTTTGCTGGTTTAGTGACTGTGCCAGATGCAGTGTCGCCACGCGCCCCAGGTTCTGTATAAGTTACGGCCAGTTCTACATGACCCGGCAACTGCAAACCAATGGGATTGCCATTGAACTTTTGTATCTGAATAATTTGCCCCTCGATGAGGTAATCTAAGGCAGTTCCTACCATTTCACCGTTGAGAGAAAGGGTTTCAAAGGATTCCTGATCCATGAAATTAGAGCCATCGCCATCGCTATACAAATAGCTTGCGGCTACTACTACCAAGTCTGGTTCGCGGAATTTTTCTCCGGCCTTAAATGTCTTGTCGAATACCGCCCTAGTGATGAGGTTACGCATTTTGAGGCGAACCAAGGTTTGCCCTCCCCTAGCTGTGGGTGTGGAGTGTTCTACATCCAGACAGTGATAGGGTGCTTCCTCATATTCAAAAAACATTTTTCGTTTTATGTTTATCGCTTCGATGATACTTCCCATGTTTCTCCCTGCAATCTATTTAATATAACATTTGACTATTAATGTTCCCCCTGAAATTTATCCAAGGACAAAATTGGAATAATCCTAGCCCAGCAACAATTTTTGGAATAAAAACACACCGCCATTCCAACATCCATGAACAAAAATGGCAGTCCTTATGTCTCTTGTTGATAAAAATGAAAACCCCAGTGCCCCTCCTAAAAATGTCAATACCAATAGGTTTTGAAGCTGAAAATGTATAGCACCAAATAACAAGCTAGAAAATACAAGCGACCAAATAATCGAAAACCGCCTTCGTAAAATCGACATCAAAAATCCCCTAAAAAATATTTCTTCGAAGGCTGGGCCGAGGATTGCCACCATTCCAAAAATAAAGATAAATGGCAAAATACCCTTGGTTGTTCGGATGAACCTCAGTAGCTCCTGTTGCGCCGCAACTTCTTCAGGCAATAAATAGGACAAAATGATGGCAACCAACATCACATAACCAATGGCAAGTAGTAGAAACTGCAAGCCTTTTGGTACCCACAACATATTAGGCTGACATATCTTTTTCCATAGATGAAAAGGTGATATTTTTTCTGCAAAACAAATAAATGAGATACCAGATACAGCATGAATGACATAACTAAATGGCAATGCCAATATACCTAGGGATATAAAACTATCAATTAGGCTTACAATAGTGGCCGAAGATAAAAATACGACATACCAGCCCAGGCATACCCGGATTGCAGTAACAGCCGGCATCTCAAAGTGTGGCGGAGGAGTGATTGGCTTTGGCTTGACCAACATCCAAATCCCAATTGCAATACCTGCCCCTGCGCCAAAGATCAAAACAAATACCAGTGCAAAAAGAACCATGGCCTTGTTTTTATAAGATTTTAGCGCGTCTGAGCGCAGTTTTTGGGAGACTATTTTTGTAGATTCATTTTCCGCTCTGGTCATCAGCGAGGCTTCCAGCAACTTACTCGCAAGCCCATTTGAAAGGCCATCTCTGATAGTAGATGCCATTTCAGGCTCGCAGGATTGTGAATCATCGATATAGGCCGCCTCCCAGCACTTCCGGAAGACACCTTCGGGCGAATGGGGCAATAGCTCGCGAGCCTTTGTTGCTTGCCCTTCTTCTGAGAGCAATATCATTTCTACAGCTACAGTCCATGGATTACTGGGTATGTTATCTGGCACTTTGAAATCACGACCGAATTGCCCTTTCCCAGCCCACTGCAACTCAATTATTCGAGCCTCAGGCCCGGCCTGTTTATAAACCACTGGCGACGCAACTCGTTGCCCAATCTGTGCCAGAGTAAGAAGGGTAGCTATTATGAAAAGAACTATCGACAAAGGGTCTGCAAACGGGCTAGAACGTTGCGATAGTGTGTTGTCAGATATGTCCATTCCTAAAATATAGCAGTTGCAGTTTTAGTTGGGGCAGTGAACTGTCGAAATGCTTACGAAATTATATTTATCAGCATCCTTTTTCGGGATTCCTCCCCAGTCATTGTCTGTACCAACTGGAATAGGTTTGTTTTCGCGTTGCTGAAAGCCTCCAGCCCCATTTCCGAGCTGGCCTTCTGCATTATTCCCCCATGTCCAGAGGCTACCATCGGTTTTGATTGCCATAGTATTTCCGAAACCAGCCCTGACCAAAGCCCAGTCTGTAGTGCCAATGGGCACGCCGGCACTGCGATTTGTATAAGTGTTATCGCCAAGCTGGCCTTCTGCATTATTCCCCCACGCCCAGAGGCTACCATCTTTTCTGATGGCCATGGTATGGTAGGAGCCTGCTATTACTAATTCCCAGTCAGTTCTGGTGCCTATAGGAATTGGGGCGGTACGATTTGTATAAGTGTTATCGCCAAGCTGACCATAGTTATTTTCTCCCCATACCCATAAACTACCATCAATTTTGAGAGCAATGGTGTGGGCACCACCTGCGGATACTGACTTCCAATCATTTACAACCCCAATACGGATGGGAGCACTGCGATTTGTCTGAGTATTATCGCCAAGCTGTCCTCTATCATTTAGTCCCCATGCCCAGAGGCTACCATTAGATTTCAATGCAACAGTATATGAATTGCCAGCCGACACCGAAACCCAGTCGTAATCAGGCGCGATACGAGTTGGGGTACTGCGGTCAGTATAGGTAGCATTGCCAAGCTGTCCTTTATCATTTTGTCCCCACGCCCATAGACTACCATCGGCTTTAAGTGCCACGGTATGGTAACTACCTGCCCACACCGCTACCCAGTTATTATCTTGTCCTACTCGTACTGGGGAACTCTTCCGAGTGGTTGTTCCATCTCCAAGCTGTCCTTTATCATTTAGTCCCCACGCCCACAGGCTACCATTAGATTTCAATGCTACAGTATGATAACTACCAGCTACTACCGAAACCCAGTCACTATCATTGCCTATGGGGTAAGGCATGAATCGGTTAGTGTTTGTTCCATCGCCGAGTTGGCCAAAAGAGTTATGCCCCCATGCCCAGAGGGAGCCATCGGTTTTTAGAGCAACTGAGTGGTAATTACCTACAGAAAGAGTATTGTATTCAAAATTGGTAGTGGGAGCTGGATATACCGTCACAACGCAAGTTGCATCATAGCCACGATCCTGTGTGGTGACAGTAATGGTAGCTGTTCCTTCTGTCTTTGCAGTGACTATCCCATCTACCACTTCTACCCTTGTACTATCACTCTTCCAAGTGACGGCTTGGTTTGTGGCATTTGATGGTCTGACTGTAGCAGTGAGAGACCTTGACTCGCCAATTGTTAAGCTCAGGGTGGCTGGACTGACAGATACGCCTGTAACCGCAATGAATTGCCCATTGCTTCCGCCATCTTCACGCGTCCGGCCATAGTCATCACCGCCACATGCCAGAAACCCTAATACCACCGACACCAAAACTGCAATCAGATGAAGTGACGCTTTTTTCATGGTTTTGCTCCTTGCTTGAAAAAAACAAAACAGAAGTGCTGAGGCAATAATAGCACATCGCGCAATAAATCGTAGTAACTTGGGCTTTAGCTCTCATTGCACTTGGTATAACCTAATAGCTATGCCGACACTACAACAAGAAATCAAACTTGGTACAGCTATCTTCAAAGAAGGGGCTTCAGAGCGCAGGGCGATGGTAGCATTGATGCCCGGCACAAATAGGGTAGTAGACTTAAATCACGTGGAGAGGCTACGATTGACTAAACTTGGAGAGGGCAGAGCCGACGCACTGGCAGATGTCCTAGTACCTACAAGCCTCAGACAGCTACTTGAAAGTGGCCATAGGGGAATACAGCGAGTAGCACAAACACTTGCTTATGCAGAAAAATGGCATCGAAAGTCCGGCTTACCAGAGAGGCTGGCACCCACCATTGGCACTTTCAAACAACTACCTTGCCTGCCTAGACCACTGTCTCTGAAAACTAGTCTAGGTCATTTTCTTGATAGAGTAAATATTCATGGCTCTGGAGCAACTCTACCTGCCATACCAGAACCAACGATAGCAATAGTGGGATCTACCGATACAAAGTATGCAGGCTATTGTATTGCCGCGACCAGCCTTATTGGTACAATACTTGGCTCATGGCTCTGTATAGGACAATTGCAACAAGGAGAAATTTCGGTTGGGATTGGAACAAATATAGCCTCCGCATCTATAGATACTTGGGCAGACTTAATGCCACCAAAACTATACCCTGCCGAAGTATTATTTCTGCCCCCGCCGATGTTCAGAACACCAACCGTTGTTTCTGCCGGCGAGAAGATAGTGATTGAAACATATTTCGACAGACTAGAATTTACCTTAGAACCAGAACCACTTCACCCGATAGTGCAGTGATGGTATTTGTTAAAGGACTTTCCAAATGAATTGCCAAAACGTACAAACCTGCCCATGCAAGTCAAAGAATTGCCCAAATTACAAGAGGTGTTGCGACTGTGTGGCAAAACACAGGGAACTCGGCAATCTTCCGTGTTGCCTAGCCACGGCGAGTAGTTGTTGAGTTGTGCTCTTTCGGTAAACATTTGAGGACAGCTACGCACTGCCTACCGAATTGGCATGTACTCACTACCGTATGCTGATGGAGATTGAAAACGGATCTCGTAGTTTCGATAGTGCTTCACCCCTCAATATGCGCCATTGTATTAAATAGCTTGTCTAGCTCATCATTGTCTGGGGTTAAAGTATTGACCTTTTCTCGAACTTCCGGCTTTGCCATATCAAGCCTGTAATAATGTTCCTTACGGTCTGCGCCCGTCATTTTTCGGATCAACTGGATGCGGTCATAAACTCCTTGGTGCTTTTCGGCAAACTCCGCCATACCTCTTACTTTTTTGACGTTGTCTGCGCGGCTGGCGTCATGCGGCTCAAGGATGCTGAACTTAAATTCTCCATCGATCTTGCTCACAACAACCATGTCGGGGTACATCGGGCGAATTACATCTCCATCCTGATACGGGATTGCGAGAGACCAGTGCTTTCTATCCAGATTGCGTAGCCAGGCATAGGTACTGGGTTTCTTGAGTTCTTCTTTGATTAGCCCCGACTCCCAGTCATTCAGGGTAGTTTTGAAGGTGTTTTCTGTGGATACATACAAGTGTTTCTGGTACTCCCTGCTGTCTGCATTTATGGTAAAGCCGATGCTTTCGGGCAAGCTCCAATCAATGTGTATGGGAGAATCGGATACACCAGCAAGTGCTTCAAAATCGTTCTTTTTCTTTTCGGGTAGCAGAGCTATAGTTTTTCGGAATTTTTCATACAGACTGAAAAATTCATCACGGGCAAATCGGTTAAGGCTCTCCATCACATCATTGCTATTGGCAATAACAATCACGTCTATCATCACGTCATGGTCAGAAATATCCTCGTCTACAACAAGCTTTGCCTTCCAATACACCATCCCAAGCCCGTCCTGTAGTTTCTTGTTGGCTATCTCAAAGTACCTGCCGATATCCAAGTCATGCACTTGTTGTCTTCCGGCATCTGTTATGGTGTATGCCCTATCGGTCTGATCAAATATGACCGCTTTTAGGTCATAGCCAGTTACTGCCTTTGACATTGCATCGTATTTACCTTCCAGCTTGAGCCTTGTTATAGCCTCTGACATTTTGTCCACAATAGCTTTCTTGATAGCTAGAAGAACTTCGATATCTATGCCATTAAAAGCAAGGCCACGACCAAATTTCATCAGTCGTGGCAAGGGTTGCATTTTTCTGGCTGTATCAACGGCATAGGTAATCAAACTTTCCATAGCTTCAAAAACATCCAGGAATTGCGTATTTTTGTAATAAGTAACACTTTCGCTCGCCAATGTCGCTTCAGAGGAGAGCATGTCCTCACCGCTCTTTAATGCCTCAACCACTTCTCTTACAGTTGTTTCATCGTAGTGGGGCAAAAAGAGCCGAACGTCATTCAATTCATCATCAGAAGCTATGCGGCGTGCCAAGGGTGTTCGCACCATGCGCCCCAGCAATTGTGTGATATGCGTGTAGTCTCTTGCGCTCCTAAATGACATCATCACTTCTGCCCGAGGGCAATCCCAGCCTGTGGACAGGGCCATTTTGAATATGACGAAATTAGCCTTTTCGCTTTCTTCTATCCTGGATGGCTCCTTGCCATGTATAACCCAGCGACCAATCTTCAGCGTTTCCTTTTCGCCAAAGCAATGGACTATCTCCCATTCCCTGAGCGGCCTATGCAGGCATTCCTCAAGCGTTGATAGGCACTCTGTTAGGTCTGTTCCAGTGATCTGGCTGTCAATGGTGTTTTCGACCTGTATAACCAGAATAGGTTTTACTGTAGGTTCATCATAGCTCTTGCAGTATTTTTCCCATTTGGCCGCCTTTGCCTTCCAATTCTCGACAGCAGAGCGGAACATCGCCATTTCGGGCGTAATATCCGCCATTTCAGGGTAGTGTAAAATGATTCTGTCTTTTAGTAGCCCGGAGCTACGCACGTCCTCTGGCTTTATTTCCACAGTGAATTTTGGGGAATTGACATTCTGCACCAAGTTATTGAAACGTTGAGGCGTAGCTGACATGCCGATTATCAGTGGCATTTTGCATAGACCATCATCAGGGCTACCGAAGATGAATTTCTGCACAATGGATTTGGCCACATTTTCTGACCTTGCACTTTGGTTTGTGCCCCTGTGTGCTTCATCAATGATCAGATAAAAGCGTCCCTTATGCCTCTTTGCTGTATTTGTCAGAGTTTCCCAAATAGTGTTCTGTCTGGCATCGGAGTGCTGGGTTAAGAGTTTGTCTGAACCCAGTTTTTGTGTGTTTAGAAAATAGATATGACCGGCTTCCAGACAGTCGGCATCAAAGTTAGCATCAATGGTACGCAAGTCGCCAACCCTGATTTTGTCGGACTTGCCCTCGATCTTAAGGCGCGACTGTTCGTTAAGCATCGGCATATCAGAAAGCCAGACAAATACCGACCTTGGCTCGCTGTCAAAATCTGCCGAACCAAACAAAATATCCTCAAAAAGAGTGGCCATTACTATCGTCTTGCCGGAACCAGTAGGGGCAGAAAAGGAAATGATTACCTGCTTGTCCTGTCCAGATGCCAGCATCGATTTGGCCATTTTTATGCGATTTGTTAAATCAGCGAGAGCCGCTTCTTGAAAAGGGAATAACGATAATTTCATCTCATACCTGCGTGCTGTTGATGACAAAGTTGTCTAGATAATCACGGTATAACTGGTAGACGTGCTGACGGTTGGCTTTAGGTGCCATCTCTCTAAAAGCCACTTCAGAATCAGTCACCAGGTACACATGCTCAATATCAGGGCGTTTATCAAGCTCTGGCTGGAATTTGTCAAAATGGATTTCTTCAGTGAGTACCGCGAAGTTAGAGCCAACAGGCATGAACATTACGGGTACTCTGTTGCCTTTTATCTCTGGGCGTTTGCCTTTTGCGCCAGACTTGAGCCAGAGCAGAGGGACTATCTCCCTGAACTGCCTCCCGAGTGCCACATTGTGTTTGTCGAGAAACCCCAGCTTGAAATATTCGGCATTGGTCTTGAAACCCGCGCTCATAGGCAGTTTGACTGGCTCCTGCACAATAATATCGCCCAGTAGTTCTTGAATTTTGTCCTTGATGCCGTTGAATAAACTGCTATTCTGTGTGACCACATAGAACTCGGCTATGTGGTCTTGGTCTTCCAATGCTTTCAGCCATTCTTCCACTGCCGTATCATCAAAGAGAATGGAAGCACTGTGTTTTTCTGAAACGATATAGCGGCTGTCAGCTTGGACCAGCGATTGGGCCAGCTTGTCCTTGCCCATCAGTGCCACGAGCTGTTTTTTCTTTGCCGAGGTGTCAAGCTGGTGGATATTTGTAAAGCCAATTTGGCTAAAACTGCGCCGGACGCTCTTTTCTTGAGTGAGTGAAGTAAAATACTCCCCAATAAGCTCGGTGCCATCATCACGTTTGCCCATGATTGAATACTTGGTGCGAGGCCAGGTAACGGACTCGGCTATGCCGTGCTTTTCCCACTCCCTGTCCCCTGGCTGTAGTCCTATCTCTTTAAGTTGTTTTGCTTCCGTTTCAGAAACTTCATTGTTTGTGACGAGTATACAGCGGCGTTTCCCACCATCCTCCGCGTTTAATAGATTAACTGCGTGGAGTGTGGTACCACTTCCAGCGAAGAAGTCTACGATAAGGGCATTGGGGTTTGAACCAGTTGAAAATCTAACGGCATCTTGTACTGTATAGAGTGACTTTGGATATGCAAAACTGTTATTCCCAACTGTGAGCCTTAACAAATCTGATCCGTTAACTCCAGCGTTATATTTTGATTCTGCCCACAAGCTGAATATAACATCGTACTTTACATCTCGCTTCTTAATAACCTTAAGAGAAAAATTTGGAGTGCAAAGTATTTCACCACGTTCAATTAATTCAACCATAGTTTGGCGTTCATACCTCCAGACTCGCTCACTACCATCTTTTTTACTGATCGGGTAAATTGCTTTGCAGCCTTCAGGAGTATCAGAATCCAAATAGCTGTCATCGCGTGATAGCCTACGGCCAACCCCCTTTATTTCATATGTGCTCGTATCAACATAAAGCGCATAAAACTGATTTGGGCGACCAGATCTATAATTCCGCACATCTGTACCACTCCTCACTAAAGACCATTGTTCTTCTATCCCTGATCGCATATTACCCTTAAGCAAATTGCGCCCCTCTGGTGTCAAAAAGAGAGCATATTCATGTGTACGAGATACGTTGTCCCCTCCTCCTCCTTGCGGGTGATGGTTTACGATCACGGTGTTAATAATATAGGAGGGGTAAATCTCTTCCAGAAGGGGCAATAAATGTGATATTTCATAGTCGTCTATTGCACAAATCAGCACACCCGTGTCCGGTTTCAATATCCGCTTTGCAATCAAAAGCCTTTTCTTCATCATTGACAGCCACTTGCTGTGTCGCCAGGCATCATTTGAATCCACGTAATCGTTGTTGTATTTCCAGTCCCTTGCACCTGTGTTGTAGGGCGGGTCTATGTAAATGCAGTCTACTTGTTTGGGATACAAATATTCCAGCAACTGCAAGGCATGGTAGTTGTCGGCTTCAATCAGGGTATGCCAAATGTCAGAATCGGGTGCGTTTTCTACCTTGTCTATCGACTCAAGGTGGGGAAAAATGGCCTCTCCAAACTGGGCTACTCTGACAATTTCAGCGATCTGGAATTGAGCCATTTCTCCTGTATCTTTGTGCGAACATTTTGCCACTCCACTCTTGATTGATGCAACCAAGTATATGTCGCGAATGTCTTTGCCCTTGACGGCAACAAAGGAGCCTTTTTTGATTGGGATGCCATAGAGGGGGGTACATTCTGGGATGTGATCCTCAAAGACCAGCCCAAATTTTTTTTCCTTACCCAAGCCTGCGGCCTCCACAAGCAAACGCTCCCGTAAATCATCGTCCTTTATCTGAGCTATTAGTTCATCCAGCTTTGCCACACAGCCCCCCTAAAGCAAGAATAACTGAAAGTCTCTGTTTTCTTTTAGATCAAGAAATTCCAGTACGTACGGGTCTTTGAGGATGTAGTCGGGGTCTGTCCTGGGTTCGAGGGTCTGTATTTCGTTTCTCACATCATCTTGTCCGCTTTTTTGCGTGGCAAGCAGTCGCTCGTTGAAAAAGGAGTTGATTTGGCGTTCCAACTGCCTAACGCTCCATCCGGCTTCGGCGCATTCGCATCCATAGAACTC
>WRHW01000053.1 GCA_009783055.1 Holophagaceae bacterium | reverse complement strand
TATTCCCAGGACTTCAACCCGATAGAGCATGCATGGTCGAAAATGAAGGCTGTATTGCGGAAGCTGAAGGCCAGAACTGTCGACGCGCTTCTCATGGCTATTGCCACAGCATTGGACTCAATTACCCCCGAAGACATCAGGGGCTGGATTCAACACTGTGGCTATGAACTACCATAAATTGAACCGCTATATAGGCAAAAAGACAGATCAGAGGCTAACCAGAATCCTCCAAGACTCCCTCCAATAGCCAAAAAACATCTCATAGTTTCCATAGTCGTTTTATGTTCCCACAGAGCGAAGTTATACTCAAAGTTATACTCGTTGCACAATTTATGGTGCATACAATGATTGAAAAATGGTATAAAACAACGATTTTAGACAACAATTTTAATATTGGTAGGCATTACAGGCCAATAAAAAACATAAACCCCTGATTTCTCAGGGGTTATTTTGGTAGCCCCAACGGGACTCGAACCCGTGTCGCCGCCGTGAAAGGGCGGTGTCCTAACCGCTAGACGATGGGGCCATGTCTGGTGGGTCCAGCGCGACTCGAACGCGCGACCAACGGCTTAAAAGGCCGCTGCTCTACCGACTGAGCTATGGACCCGCGCCGGTATTTTCAGGACAATTGAGAATGCCTTGCTTTTGAGTTTGTGTCAAGGGTTTTTTCTCACAACATTTCTTGCTAACGCGCCATCATGCCACTTCAACTGGCTCACAGGAGGGATTGAGCCTAGTAGGCAAGGCAATAGCTCTGTTAATTTAGCTAGATTTCCGGTAGTAAATACCCGGATAGAGCCAGTGCTTTGCTGGATGTCATTTTTTTTTGGTAGCATTCTGTCCACGTTGCGGGCAATGGCTGGGGAAGGGTCGAGAATTTTTACATCTTCGCCCACAATTGATTGGATTTGGTCAGAGACAAATGGATAGTGTGTGCAACCAAGGACAATCGAATCTGCTCCGGCATCTAGCATGGGAGTTAGGGCACTTTGCAGAATAGAAATTGTTTCTGAACCATTTAGGTTGCCAGCCTCGATTTGCTCGACCAAACCAGGGCAGGTGCTAGTAAGTACCTTTGCATCGTGTGCGAAACGTTCTATCACAGAGGCATATAGCTTGCCCTGAAAAGTGGCGGGGGTAGCTAATACCCCTATGGTGTGGGAACTGGATGAATTAACGGCAGGTTTTACAGCTGGCTCCATACCCACAAATGGAGTATCAGGAAAGATTTCCCGCAATTCATGAAGTGCCGCCGCAGAAGCTGTATTACATGCCACTACAACCAGTTTTACACCCTCGTTAAGCAAAAAATTTGTAATGCCAATAGCAAATTCTCTAACTTCTTCTAAGGGTCTTGAGCCATAGGGAACATGGGCTTGATCTGCCACAAATAAAATGTCAATGTCTGGGCGCAGTGCATTAATCGCTTTCAAAACCGATATGCCACCCACCCCAGAGTCAAAAATGCCAATGGTAGAATGCTGTTTTGAGAGTTGCATATCAATGTCACTTATTCAAACCCTTGCCCTGTTGGTTAGTTTACTGACAAGCTCTGCGGCACCTTGAAAGTCAGAAATGAGGACTAAGTCTGAAACCTGAGATAATATGTTGTGCGTATTACCATCTAGATTCATCTTTGATAGCTCTGCAAGAAATCTGTCCGCAGTACGAACATCTTCTGCTACCAGGGCTTCTTTTAGCTGAATCATAGTAGTGGCTAGGTCTATGTTCAATAATTTATTCTCTTCGCAGTTATCAAAATTTTCGCTAGCTTCCACTACTGCATTTAGTCGTTCAACCAGCACACCAATCTGGGCACGGAAAGCACCAACATTGTCTTTTATTGTTTCCATATCATTTCGAATACCTGCATCTTCAAGCACCCTAGCATTTTTAGACAAATCAAATGCTCCAATTGTTGCGGAGGCACTTTTTAGGGCATGGACGTGTGTGATGAAGTTATTCAGGTGATCTTTTGCAAATAAATATGTAAGATATTCAATCCTCTCTTTCACATCCCTGCAGTAAAGTTTGATTACTTCCAAATATGAGGCCTTCGTTCCTCCCGTTGCCTCAATACCTCTTGGTACATCCAAACCTTCAATATCAGAGAGAAGGCCTTCTAGTAAATGTCCGGGCTCTGGTTTTTGTTGGTCTCCTGTTATGTCAGAATCAAATCCGGCAAAACTAGCCTTACTATTGGCGAGAATTTGTCTGGCCCCTGATACCTTATTTGGAGCTGGTAGACGCAAATTTTTCGGTACCCATCTGTCAACAACTTCATTTAACTTTGGTATTTCAATTGGCTTTGGCAAAAAATCATCAAAACCTTTTTTGAGAAACATATCCCTCATACCTATTACAGCATTAGCGGTGAGCGCAACTATGGGAAGTTTGTCAAATCGTTCACCCAGATTGCGAATTCTGGCAATTGCTTCGAGTCCATCCATCTCTGGCATCATATGATCCAAAAACACCATGTCAAATTCGCTCTCTTGAACCATCTCTATAGCCCTTACTCCACTATTGCATGTATGTATTTTCATTTGATAGGGCGAGAGTAATCCCTCGGCCACCTTTAAATTTGTTGCAACATCGTCTACTATCAACACTCTACAATCAGGGGCAATAAAACTAACAATTCCAGGTTCATTTTCAGCAGATGCCAATGATTCTTCTATGTTTCCTATACGTTTTGAATCAGATACTGTCTTTTGAATGATTGTGGCTCTAAAAACTGAACCCACACCATACTGGCTCTCCACATCAACATCGCCACCCATTGCGCGACAGAGTCTGCGAGTTATTGAAAGCCCCAGACCAGTACCTTCTATTTTGCTGGTATGTTTATCATCCGCTCTCGAAAAATCAACAAAAAGGCGATTAATATCCTCAGATTTGATACCAATGCCACTATCAGATACTTCAAATGACCAAACAACGTTGCCAGATTTGGTATTTTGAAATCTGGTTTTAAATTTTACATAACCAATAGAAGTATACTTAACAGCATTTGATAGCAGGTTTAGTAATATTTCCTTAACTCGAACTACATCCCCAATCATCGTTCCTGGAATGTTTTGGTCAATATCTGTAATTAATTTTATTTCCCCTTTTTCCTCCATCTTTATTTTGATTATCGCAAGCGTATCACTTATTAGGGTAGCTGTGTTATACGGTGCATTTGTGATTCGTAACCTACCGGATTCTACGGCTGAAAGGTCTAATATGTCATTGATGATTGTCAGTACACTTTTGCCGGCATGTTTGATTTGTGCTAAGTATTCAAGCCCTTCGGGTTGTCCATAATTCATAGTGGCGAGGTCGCTCATACCGATCACAGCATTCATTGGTGTACGTATCTCATGGCTCATGCGGGACAAAAAACGGCTTTTTGCTACATTGGCCATTTCTGCGGCCTTCGCCTCATTCCTAAATTTGAAGAAGCCAAACAAACCGCTTACAATCGAAAGAAATGCGGCGGCCAAATTCCAAATTGAGAGTATTCCGTTTAAGTCTCTCGTTGATATCAATAGAGAGTCATTAACATCAACACCAGCCAGGGCAACTACTTCTCCGTTATTGTCAAAGATCGGAGCATAGCCAGAAATCAGACCATCCCAGCCAGCAACGTAACTCCCCAAACTAGAAACAGCCACTTCCCCTTCCCATGCTGGAAGCATTTCAGGGTTGTCACTAAGTTCTTCTGGTTCAGTATCTAGTGCGCTTCTGGTTTCTTCATCTATATCGTTATCTACGATGAAGCACACCTTGTCATCTTCTATCCTCAAATAATACGCATATACAACATTCGATTCCTCGCCAAAATGAATAAGCATTTTGCGCAATGCCTGATAGTCGTCCCTCGTTACGTCAGCAGGTTTCCGATACCTATTTAATTCCTCAGCTGTAACCATAGTTGCCAATCTTCTGCTGGATTCTTTCAGTTTATCTGTGACATTTTCCGCACTAATTTTGGCGTACTGGCTACTTAACCTAATATTTAATATTGAAACGACTAACACAAACAGACCAACAACCATGAAGAAGAAAAGCAACCAATGTGATCTAAATACAGCCGTTATCCTGGGGAAATAATTTTTAATACCTTTCACGTCTTTTCTCCAAATTACTTCCTGTCTGTATCAACACTGTGATTCAATTCTCATTTTTTGGTTCAATATGGAAACATTTTGTTGAATGCGCCGATGATGCAAATTGCTCAGAAACATTCTCGAACACATCTACAAGGATAGGGTCAAAATGGTTCCCTTTGCCTTCATGGATAATTTTTACTGCTTCATTGTGCATAATAGCTATCTTGTATGGACGATCAGACGTAAGTGCATCGTAA
This sequence comes from Holophagaceae bacterium, assembly GCA_009783055.1. GTDB lineage: Bacteria > Acidobacteriota > Holophagae > Holophagales > Holophagaceae > WRHW01. The sequence goes on along the minus strand of WRHW01000053.1, from coordinate 13,572 downwards.
ACATCTGCAATAGCCATAAGTCTTCCTGGCAGGGGGATACTTTCACCTATAAGCCCATTCGGGTATCCACCGCCGTTCCATTTTTCATGATGGGTACCTGCAAAAATTTTTGCGTACCTCAAAAAATCAGTACTGGATGCCTCTTTTTCGATGTGTTCAATAATACGTACACCGTGAGAAACGTGGGTCTTCATAATTTCAAATTCTTCAGGGGTTAATCGCCCAGGTTTCTTTAGTATGTTGTCAGGAATGGAAATCTTACCAACGTCATGAAGTTGGGAAGACTCGATCAAAAGATCTACATCCCAGTCTATTGTTTGGTCTCTATAATGCTTCATTTCTATTAGTCCATCAATTAATGCCCTGAGGAAAAATTGAGTGCGCCAAATATGTCCACCGGTTGCATCGTCTCGGTTTTCAACCATATTTGCCATAGTTCTCAAAATGGCGTTTTGCAATCTGAGGACTTCAGTAGTCTTTTCGTCAACCATCCGCTGAAGATTATTGTTGAAATATTTGATCTCTTTCACATGAGCATCCAGCTCTTTCGTCTGTATTTCGAGACGTCTTTTTTGTGACACGAGTGTTAGGTGTAGTTCCACTCTCTTGTGTAGATTGAGAGGCAGGATTGGTTTTGAAATGTAGTCGATAGCACCAAGATCAAGGCCAACCAATTCAGTTTCTTTCTCCTCCCTAGATGTTAGAAAAATGACTGGTATCTCTTGGGTGCTTGAATCTGCTTTGAGTTTTTTTATCGCCTCGAATCCGTTCATTTCAGGCATATCAATGTCAAGCAGAATCAGGTCAGGTTTGTTCCTCTGGAGCATGTCAAATAGCTTTTCAGCAGACAGCACAGTAAAGACATCATAGACCCTTGAGAGAGCGTTTTTGGCAACCTTCAGATTGGCGATGTTATCGTCAACAATCATTATTACTGGGCGTTCGTCATTCATTTTTTCACACCGATTGTTTGCTCATTCAAGTATGATACATCAAAAACTCACACTCCGATTCATAGTAAATATAGCCATTTTCCATTTTTTTTGAAATTGTATCGACACTAATTACAATTTGCTAATCATTTTAATGAAATCCGAAAGGGAAAAAGCTCCATCCTCTTTCCACTTCAGTTCATCAAAAACCATAAAATACTTAAAGGTGTCACCAGCTTTTTCTGCCCATTTTCGTCCAAGTTTGAGCTTGCGTTTACTGTCAGAATTATCACTGTGATCTCCCTTTACCTCTATCACCAGCAGGTTATTCCTTTCCGTCATAACAATGAAGTCTGGGTAGTGGTTAATAAAGCCATTTATCTTGAATGAATAATCTTTACTCTCTTTGATTCGGTGCCACCACCTCGCATTTGTCCTGACTATTTCTTCGATGATTTTGCGCTCGGTATTATTAACGTTGTCTTCGCTTTCGTAAAGTGATTTATCCAAAGCGAAAGTATCGGTAGGAGTAATCACGTTTGGCAATTTATACAACGGTTTGCACAATATCTCATTTGTCTCAACCATTTCATCAAACCGCTCTTCTGAATAATTTGAAAGAAGAGAGGCGATTTTAACAGCTATCTTGTCTGCGTACGACAGATAAGCACTGTGGATTGATCCAAAATCATCGTCCGTAAATCTTTCGACAACCCGCTCTACATATCTGTGGATATCCCTGGCAGGGATATTGTTGCCGAATGTCTTTTTTTCCAATTGGCTGACAAGCAAATCTACACATAACTTGCGTTTGCTTTCATCTGGCCGTTTGTCCACTAAAAGTGAGCGAAGGTGGTCGCTTTCGGCGGCAGTGATTTTTTTGTATTTAGGGCCACTTTCAGAAGCGTCTACCGAGTATACGCCTTCGCTAGAAATCGAAAAATTAATTTTGCAGTCTGCCGTTGCAAGTTCAAAGCCCTTGGACATATACTCCCTGGACAATGGTATATATTCATCTGAAGACATAATACTCGGCTCAACCTCAAGGCAGAATTGCGGTATTTTGAATACCTCCACTTCAGACGCAAACTCAGGGTTTATTCTAAACTGATTTTTCATGCTACCCTCCACGCCACCCAAGTAGCCCAAACTTTCCGATTCTCGCACTTCCTGCTCATACTCCTGCGTCATTGCCTCAGCCTTGACTAGCATGTCTTCTATCGAGGCAGACGTATTTCCACTCAATGCCAAGCCTACCGTGCCGGAATAGTCGCCTAAAAATTCTTCCTTATATTCAACTTCATCTTCAGCAACGTCCGGCAGAATTGGCGTTTGCTCTAGTTGTGCATGATGTGGCCTATCCTCCGCAGGTATCTTGTCATCTGCTACGCGGACATCTTTTTTAGAATACCCTGCATTGTTGAGAGCTTTTACAATGTCATCCAACGTATCAAAAAAGTCGTTAGAGCAAGTAAGCACAAAGGCATTGTTTAGGTGTGCATGGCAGTGCTGAGTAGCAAAAGGTTGGCGGAGAATGCGCCCAACAATCTGTTCTACATCCACCCTTGACGTTTTATTTGCAAGGGTTGCCAGTATATAGGCAAAGGGGCAGTCCCATCCCTCTTTAAGGGCATTTACCGTAATGATGTAGCGGATTGGACATTCTGGCGAGAGCAAGTCTACATTTCTTAGCTCATTAACATTTGCAGTCTTAATGGCTACTTGATCCTTTGAAATGCCTCCTGCAACAAGCTCTTCTTTTAGCTTTGGAAACGTGGCCGAATCTTCCTTTCCCTTTGGCTGAGCCTGAAAAAGCACGATTGGGCGGATATACTTGCCCCCCTTGGCTGTGGCATCAATAGCAAGCCGCTCAAGATGCGCCCTGAGTTGGATTGCATCATGCAGAACCTGTTTTTTATCAGAGCGGTTATAGACGATGAGCGGCAGTTTGACCATGTTGGCTTTTTTTAGCTCGCTTGCCTCTGCAAAGGCAATGATATTGCTGTTTTCCCTGGGGGTGGCAGTCAAGTCGAGAATAAAGCGGGGATTAAAATTATTGAGCATCTTGACTGACAGCTTGCTTGTAGCATGATGACTTTCATCGACCACCACGATTGGGTTTAGGACGTTGATTGCATTTACAAGGCTAGTTTCATCTGCCCCATCGGGCAGTGTATTGCTGATAGGAAAATCCCTCAATTTTTCATTTTCCCTGTACGCCCTGCGCCCCTCCTCTGCACTGGTGCGGAAACTATCAAAAGAGAGCACAAACACCGACAGGTGCTCCTGAACACTTATGGGGTTTTGAAAATTTTGCCCATTGATCAATTGATCCTTGGAGTAAACCTCAACTCCAGCCGGAAAGTCTTTTTGCAATTGCTGGCGATAGGGGTGGCTTGGGTTTTTCAGATTGGTGAGAGTTTGCTCTAGTATGGCATCAGAGGGCACCAGCCAAACAACCGTACCTTCGCCACACTGAACCACCGAATCCTTAATCAATCGCAAAGCACATGTGGCGATAAACGTCTTTCCTCCACCTGTCGGTACCTTGAAACAAACATGTGGTACGCCCTCAATAGTATCTCTATATGGCGGCATTCCATTGCCATCAGAGGGGTCAACCTTAATATCAATGCTTGCCCATAGATTGCGGTACGCATTTGCAGGAGAATATGTATCGAGCAACTTCAGATAATCGCTCAGACGCTTAAGTATTTTGCTTTGATATTTTTTTGGCTCCATTCATGGTCTCCTAAAACCTGGTAATGTCACGGGGGATTTTTTTGAAGCGGATATTCATTTTTTCGAGTTCATCTTCGCCAAGGGTGGTCATGTCAGCATAGATGATATACCCACTTGCCTTTGATTTGATTGACTGTAAAAACTTGTGACCCAACACAGTTGCCATGTCTTTTTCATAGTAAAAGTAGTATGCCGTGCCAGAGCGGGTTCCGAGCAAGTATGCCTCTTTTTGTGGTACGTACTCAGTTCTTGTTTCCGTATACCAAATATACTCACATATTTTTTCGGCAGGCACGTCCTCATTGAGATTGCCGTCAGTCAGCATGAGGGGGTCGCCTAGTTCATAGTAGTCAAAGCCGCCTCCCGTGCCCCCAACGTCTGCATAACCGTCTATGACGCGTCGTACCCGCTCTGCTGTTATGGTTTCGGCGTAGTCCTCCATTTCGACCAGAATAAACTTTCTATTGCCTCCGTCTGCCTTGTTCATGTTGAGCACTGCGTGGGCGGTTGTGCCGGAACCAGCAAAGGAGTCGAGGATGATTGAATCGGGGGTGGAGGCTAATTGTAATAAGTGATTTACCAACAATTCTGGCTTTGGTGTTGAAAACTCTTTTTTGTTTTGAAAGATACTTGCCATTTCGTCAGCGGCATCTTTGTTGCTTACAACAGTTATTATCGAACGAAAAACCTTGCCCTCAGGCAATCTAACTTTCCTGACAACGGAATAGCCACCAGACTTATTTTTTATGAAGGCAATTTCGCCACTTTCTAAGCCTTCATCGAAGGTTTTTTTTGATACTTGCCAAGAACCATCCTTAATTAGGCTACCATCAGGACAAATAACGTCAAAAATAATTGGATTGTTTAACCCTGGACGCGAGAGTGTGTCGTAATAATAGTTTCCAGTTTCATCTTCGAATTTATAGCGTTTTGTGTAATCCGGATCATATGGCACTCGCCATTTTTTTAGTTGTTGCGCGATGTTTTTGCAAAAGACTAATACATACTCGTGGTCAACTGCGATAAAAGAAGAGTCATTGCCACCACCTTTTCGTTTTTGCCAAATCAGCGTGGCGACAAAATTAGATGCTCCGAAGATTTCATTGCAAATCAATTTCATGTTTGAATGTTCATTTTCGTCAATACTTATAAATATCGCCCCGTCGTCAGTCAGTAATCTTTGCAGTAACCTCAGCCTTGGGTACATCATGCAGAGCCACTTGTCGTGACGAGATAAATCCTCCCCCTCCCTACCCACTACCTCCCCTAACCACTTTTTGATCTTGGGGTCATTTACGTTGTCGTTGTAAACCCAGCCTTCATTTCCCGTGTTGTAAGGCGGGTCTATGTATATGCACTTTACGCACCCTTCGTACTCTGGTAATAGCGACTTTAGTGCCAACAGGTTATCGCCGTGAATTATCTTGTTGCCGGTGTCTTTTGCCCCGTACGTGTACCGATGTTCGAGTATGTGGAAGGGCACGTCATGGTGATGGTTTATCACCTTTTCTTTGCCAAGCCAGTTCAAAATAGGCATGTCACCGATTCCTACTGCTAGTTGTATGTCTGAGTGCCAAGGCCACCATGGCTATTAGTCTACTTTAGTTTGGCTGTTTCAAGTGTTCCCTTTTCATAACCCAACTGGTTTTGAAAAGGACTCCATATTTTGGTATAATTCATTTGAACTTTAGTTAGGAGATAGCAATGACTCAGGTACGTTTGGTAACAAGCAAGGGTGACATTAATCTTGAACTCTTTCCCAAGGAGGCTCCTGGTACTGTTGCCAATTTTGTAAAATTGATTGAGGATGGTTTTTATGATGGCCTTGCCTTCCACAGAGTCATTCCTGATTTTGTGATACAGGGCGGGTGTCCCTACACTAGGGAGGGCGCAACAGACTTACCAGGCACGGGTGGCCCCGGGTGGAAAATTAAATGCGAAACTGAAAATAATCCACATAAACACGAGCTTGGAGCCCTATCCATGGCTCATGCCGGAAAAGATACAGGCGGAAGCCAATTTTTTATCGTGAATGGAGATAAAAAGAAGGTTGCTCACCTAGATGGTAAGCATACTGTTTTTGGCAAGTGCTGTTCGCAAGAAGATATTGATGTGGTTTTGGATATTTGTGCTATGGATCGCATCGAAAAGGCAGAGATTATCCAGCCTTAATAATAGCAACTATCAATGCAATCAACTCCCAAATCACTGCGTTTACAGATTGGTTTTTTTGGCCGCAGGAATGTAGGTAAGTCTTCGCTTATAAATGCAATAACACAACAACAAGTTTCAATTGTAAGCGACCAGCCTGGCACTACCACAGACCCTTCAGAAAAGGCTATGGAGCTACTTCCCCTCGGGCCGGTGCTATTTATTGATACCGCAGGTATGGACGATGAAGGGGAGCTTGGCCAACTCAGGAGGCAACGTAGCGATTCTATCCTCGAAAGGGTAGACCTTGGGATTTTGGTGATAGAGGCAAACTCATGGGGGCCATTTGAAGAAGACCTGCTAGAAAAATTGCAAAAACGGGATGTGCCAATTCTAGTGGTCGTCAATAAAATTGACCTTAATGCACCTTCTGAAGATTTTATTCAAAAGACAGAATCCAGGGGTTGTAAGGTTATTGGCTGTTCGGCCACCACCAATCGTAGCGTTGCCGATGTCAGAGTTGCCCTACTAAATATAGCTCCTGCTTCTCATTTTGAAACTAAGCACCTGGTTTCAGATTTGGTTGAGCCAGGGCAGATGGTTTTGTTGGTAGTTCCAATAGACAGCCAGGCTCCGAAGGGTAGGCTAATTTTGCCACAAGTGATGACAATCCGCGACCTGCTGGATAATGGCTCTATTCCACTAGTTTGCCAACTGGATTACATAACTACAACCCTTAATAACCTGCAACAACCACCTGCCATGGTTATCACCGACAGTCAGGCATTTAATGAAGTATCAAAAAAAATTCCAGATACAATACCAATGACTTCCTTTAGTATCCTAATGGCAAGGCATCAGGGCGACTTAAGCGAGTTGATAGAGGGTGCTGATTCGATTTCCAAACTGAAGGCTGGGGATTCCATTTTAATGGCTGAAGCCTGTAGCCACCATCCCACAGGCGAAGACATTGGCAGAGTTAAAATTCCTGCCCTGCTCTCTAAATTTGCGGATTCGCAGTTGAATTTTGTGCATACTTCGGGGAGGGATTTCCCCAATGATCTCTCGCCATATAGCCTAGTTGTCCATTGTGGCAATTGCACTGGCAATAGGCGGGAAATGCTCAACCGTATTTATAGATGTAAGGAGGCGGGCGTACCAATAACTAACTACGGCCTTACTATTGCCTATTCCCTGGGGATTTTTGAGCGCGCACTAAGGCCGTTTGGCAGGCTTTGAAATTAGCGGTTAGGTTTGGCTTGATAGTTATCTAGCCGGGTGACTTTATTTGGATCTACTATGGGCAGGGCAGGATTTGTAATTGGATTCATAACAGTGCTAAGTCTATAATCCGGGTTAATAACAGTGTCACGTCTATAATTTGGATTCATAAGAGTGTTAAGTACATGAATTGTAACAGAACTAAGCCCATAATTTTGAAATTTGTGTATATAGCTATCAACCTCAGAGAATGAGGTGCTGATTTCGAATGTATGGCGTCCAACAATATAACCAACTCCAGCTGTCAGTACCGGTGAAAAATGGTTGTAATTATTGGAATATAGGTTGCCATCAATATCAGAGCGAGTATATTTCCCGATTTCATTTATAACGCCTGCACCACCAAAAATATAAAAACCCAGAGTATCGGTATTGAGATAATAGACCCAATGCGCGCCAAATTCTAATCTGTCGGCTATATTCCTGTGTAATTCTGCCCCAAAATGTTCCTTCCCTTCGGCCCAGCGGGTATAACCCAGTATTGTTCGGAGAGCATGTTTATCGGTTAAATGTTTTTCGGCGGTCAGAAAAGGACCAAACCCTGGCCCGAGCAATGACGAATTCCCGAATGGTTGCACTAAAGATATTCCAGTGTCGAAACGGATTCCTTTGCCATCGTCAGCTTTGAGTGTGGTTGTAGCTATTAGTGCGATGCCAAACCCAGAAATAATTATTTCTTTTAGTCCACACATCGTCACACTCCCTAAAAGAACAAGGGCGACATAGCACCTCAACCAGATTATCGGCTTTTTGGTGGGAATTCGCAATAATATTTGTTGAATTAAGGAAATTTTCCACAATTTTAAGTTGCAAAAAAATCTGGCGAAATAAATATTTTTGTTGAACAAACGAAAAAAAACCGAATAATATATTTATGCTACCTTCTCTGTTTCCCTCTAGGCTGGAACCCAAGAAACTCATGGGGGTAGACGTGTTGCCTGAAGAAGCCCGAAGTATCTTGCGTCCCCAAAAGGATGATCGATTTGGCTTTGGCTTTTCACTCAACCCATATAGGGGTTGCACAAATTCTTGTAGGTACTGTTTTGTTCGCGAATATCCAAATTTGCTACACAGCATTGAAGACTGGGGAACTTGGTGTTCGCCTAAATTAAATGCTCCGGAATTGCTTTGGACACACAGACATCGCATACATGGTCAGTCTGTTTTTATGTCAACTGGCACCGACCCATTTCAACCTCTGGAAAAAGAATATCGCATAAGCAGAGCTTGTTTGATGGTCTTGCTGGAGTGCCCTGATACCACCGTTAATGTTTATACTCGTAGTCCTATCATTTTGGAGGACATTGGCCTACTAAAAGAATTTGGTATGCGTCTGCAAGTTGGTATTTCGATACCTACAGATGATGACACTGTGCGGCAGATAATAGAACCAAAGGCAAGCTCGATCCCCATTCGATGGAAGATGGCTGAACGTCTTTCGGATGCTGGTATTTCGGTTACTATAGCCGCCACGCCCATTTTTCCTATGCAGAGCGTTTCAACCTTTATTCGCAGGTGTATGGATAGCGGAGCAAAAAACGCATGGGCAGGTCGTCTGAGGCTCATCAATGATGATCCTTTTCTTGCTGTGCTAAAGGCCAATAAATGGATGTATATGTTTGAGGAAGGCTATGGCGCAGAGCTAAAAGCCGGGCTTGGCGAGGCATTTTATGCAGATGTCTGCACCAAGGCAACTGCAAAGAAAACCAAGGGAAAAAAAGAAGATAAAAAAACTCCCTCAAAGAGATTAGTCGAGATACAGCAACCACTTTTTTAGCTGGGTGCATACCAAGCTGAACCCAAAATGATGCAATTTTGCATAACATATTGTATTTCAATACTTATGATAATATAATAATTCTATCCCTAATGCAAATTTCGGGCGGTTGTATTATCATTAGCCTTTCTACCTTTTCTCCAAGCAACATGATTTTGGATTGGTAGCTTTTGTGGGGAAGCGATGTCAGTCAGCTCAATCATTCGTTGGTTTAAGCCACGGGAAATGGTTTTCTATGACCTTTTGGAAAAGTCTGTTGATAATCTTTGCCAAGCCATAAAGATGTTTAATCAGGAAGTAGAAACCAATGACCCTGAGAGATGGAACGAATTACGGCGGCGCATGAAAGACTTTGAACATGCTGGAGACAACATTAATAAAGAAGTCATCGACAAATTGGATCAAACCTTTGTAACGCCCATCGACCGTGAGGACATCCTTCGGCTTTCCCACGCCCTTGATGATGTGCTTGATCTTTTGGATTCGGTTTGTCAAAAATTTGTTTTGTATGGGGTAGGTAAAATATTGCCTTCGGCGATTGAGATAACCAAGCTGTTGCTGGAAGGTGCTTCTGAGCTTGCTTACCTGATTCCATCCCTCAGACATATGTCGAATGTCAAAGACATTAGAAGGCGAATCCGCATTGTCCAAGACATAGAAAGCCACATAGACGATGTTTACAACACTGCTATGGCTTCACTGTTTGCAACCTCTACAAATCCTTTTGAATTGATTAAGTGGAAGGAAATAATTGAAACCTTAGAAGATGCCTCTGATTCGATAGATTTGGTTGCTAAATTGATAGGTTCAACCGTTACCAAGAATGCCTGAGCAATAGCAAAATGATTGAGTGGATAACCCTAATACCCCTTGCCCTCATTGCAATCATACTCTTGAGTTGGTGCATTGATTTTATAAATGGGTTTCATGATACAGCAAATGCTATTGCTACTGTTGTTTCAACGGGTGTGCTACCCGCAAAATATGCAATTATGATGGCCGCAGTCCTTAACTTTATCGGTGCTCTTGTGGGTACTGCTGTAGCTACTACTATCGCAAAGGGTCTGGCCGATACCAGCCACATGGTACCCGCAGTAGTCATTGCGGCACTAATGGCCGCTATTTTTTGGGATTTACTTACTTGGTGGTTTGGTATTCCATCGAGCACCAGTCATACCCTTATGGGAGGGCTGGCCGGTGCTGTGGCGGCTCATGCCGGCTTTGGTGCCCTAAATTGGGCAAAACTAAGAGAAATTGCCGCTTTTATAGTGATTTCGCCACTTATGGGCTTTTTGGTTGCCGCTTTGATGATAATTTGTATCCTTTGGATAGTTAGGTGTCGGTCGGCTTACCGAGTCAATTTTGTGTTTCGCAAATTGCAATTGATTTCTGCAGGGGCAATGGCATTCACCCATGGGCAAAATGATGCACAAAAAGCGATGGGGGTGATCTGTCTTGGCCTGATAACTTATGGATTCTTGGACAGCCCTGCGGGAGCAAATGTTCCTGTACCGATTTGGGTTAAGATAATGTGCGCTACCATGATGGGGTTGGGAACCGCTTCGGGTGGATGGAAGATTATTAAAACCTTGGGACATAAAATCGCCAAACTAAAGCCAATCCACGGATTTGCCGCAGAAACTGCCGCCGCTATCGTACTTTTTACAACAGCTCACTTTGGCATTCCGGTCAGCACTACCCATAGCATATCAGGTGCCATTATGGGCGTAGGAGCAAGCATGAATCCCAAGGCAGTAAAGTGGGGATTAGCAGGAAATATTTTTACTGCTTGGGTACTTACCATTCCAGTTAGTGCCCTTATATCGGCGTTTTTTTATTGTGTATTGGTATGGAGTTCACCTTCTATCAGTGAGATACCGGCGAAGCACAATGTAACCCCTGCTCAGACAACTCAGGAAAGTATTACTTCAATCGCCACCCCAGCGGTTTCGGCAACGCAAAAGTGAATACGCTTACACTGCGGCAACAAATCCAAGATCAACGCTTGCTACCGTTGGTAGAGGCAGTGGAACATGGCCAAAGGCTCTGTTTTGAAGATGGTTTGTTGCTCTATGAAACATCAGACCTTACTGGAGTGGGTGCATTGGCAAACCATGTTAGGAGACGAATGCACGGCAAAATGGCATATTTTGTCAAAAGCAGAAGGCTCTCTGTTACAAATATTTGTCAAACACATTGCCAATTCTGTGCTTTTCATGTTGCCCAAGACGATCCAAAAGGATATGTTTTGAGTGCGGAAAAAATAATTGCTGATCTACAGTTGGAGCAGAATCAAGGGATAGCCGAACTTCATATAACTTCAGGACATAACCCAACACTCACCATTGATTATTTTGAAGAACTATTCTCTGCAATTAAAAAACATTTTCCGACCATTCGCATCAAGGCCTTCACGATGGTTGAAATTGATTTCTATGCAAATAATTCAAATATTTCAGTAGAAGAATTTTTGGATCGTTGCTTGGAGGTGGGCTTAGAAAGTTGCCCTGGGGGAGGCGCGGAAATTTTTGACGCTGGAATCCGGAAACAACTTTGTGGGGACAAACAATCTGCCCAAACTTGGCTAAGAACAGCACGAATATGTCATCAAAAGGGCATCTCCACAAACTGTACAATGCTATATGGACACATCGAAAAAGCATACCATCGAGTAGATCATCTATTGAGGTTGAGGCAATTACAAGATGAAAGCCTAGCCAATGGCCAGAATGGGTTTTTGGCCTACATACCCCTTGCCTTCCAAATTGGATGTAACGAATTGGGCAGGCTCCATAAAATAAACGAAACTACAGGCGCACAGGATTTGCGTGAAATAGCAGTAGCTCGCCTACTACTAGACAATATCCCACACATAAAGGCCTATTGGGTGATGATTACTCCCGGAATTGCCCAAGTAGCCCTCTCTTATGGGGCTGATGACTTGGATGGGACTGCTTTTGACGAGGTAATTGCCCATACTGCCGGTGCCAAAACACCTGATGGATTGAGCACTTCCCATTTATGCAGACTGATTACTGAAGCCGGTTTTGAGCCTGTTGAGACTAATATGGTGTAATATAGCCGTTGAACTTGTGACAAGCAACGCTTAGAGCAAGCCACTACATTCTGGAGAAGAAATGCTAATCACGAATTTGCTTACAACCATTGCTCTGGTTTGGTCTGCTCCTCAAATCCCACCAAACTACAGAAAGCGCATACAAGGTGAAAACAAGCAACTTTACTGGAGTGTTAATGTCCGCGATTACAACACAGGAGTGAATATTGCGATTTCAGCTAAGGGTTTATACCAAGTTGCACCCATACAGGAGCAACTTGGTATAACGGCAATGCGAAAGCAGTGCCCGCAAGTTTTTGAAAATACGGGCTTTGCTCGTGTTTGCAAAAACTTTTGCGCTTCGCGTTTAATCCCGATTAAACGCAACCTAGTATTAGTTGAATACGAAGTCGATTGGGAATTGCGTGGCTCTAAGAATATAGAAAACCCGAAAGGCACAAAAACATCCGGGTTAGGCAATGCAGACGTTAGGAGGGTGATAAATCAAAAAGAAGAAATCACAATTGGCGAGTTGGTAATTCTCAGAATTAAAAAAATTAGAGATTTATAATTTTTGTCTCCGAGGCACATCGTATGGCAACTCTAATCAAATTCCTTTATATATCTCTTGCGGTGATCGTTTTGCCCTGTATCTTCTTGGGATGCGAAAAAAAAAGCAGTGCAACAGAATGGCATCAACTAGACATGAATCAAATGGCTAATGGCGATGGAACCTTTTCAACTCGATTTTTAAAACCGCCTAAAACAGGCACTAATTCTTCAAAACCTGACTTGGCCAGACTAAAAAACGATATAGTCGGTCAGAAAATCAAAGAGCAACCCGATGGTTATCGTCCAAAGGAGTGGCATTACTGGATCGGTTCACTTAGTGTAATAAAAGACTTACAGATTCTTAGCACGAGAGAAAACGATTCCAGTATAGTCATGGGTATTCAAATTCGTCTCCAGGATAGTGGTCAGGGTGAATACTTGGCACGAGCCGAGGTGACATATATTTTGCAGAATAACGAATGGAGATTCAGCTTTTTGGAAAGCAAGGAAATCAGTATTGTAGAAACCGGGCGATACAACAGTTGCATCACACACATAAAAGAAGGGTGGTCGGGGGAGTTCAGCTTTGTATTCACAAATCGTTGCAGTGTTGAAATTGAGATTGGTGGTGTTGTACTTCCCGAATTTGGAAACACCGGTTGGCGAAAATTCGCACTAAGGGTTCCCCCTAATGGTACAGCCAGACTGGGTGGGTTAGCATGGTGGAGTGTCCAAGACTTTAGAATTCATTACATAGAACAGCCGTGACTGCAATCAGGGGATAGCACATTGTAGCGGCCAGTGGCGAGTGGCTAGAATAAGTCGAGTTATACCAAGTTGCACCCAACCGGGAGCAACTTGGTATGACGGCAACGCGAATGCGGTGCCCGCAGAAGGAAGGTGAAGAAAACAAGATACCAACAAGCGTGTCCGAAATAACAAGTTTCCAAAAATGCTTGGCGTGGCAGTCTCGCGTATCCGAAGGATACCGAGAGGTTTTTGATTATGAAGGCTGTTATGCCAAAAAACTTGAAAGCGAGAAAGAAGACTGGCCATGCCTGAATGGCCGGCGTGGGAGCCTC
>WRHW01000052.1 GCA_009783055.1 Holophagaceae bacterium | reverse complement strand
TCACTTAACGGCGAGCCAAGCCCGCCTATGAACAACAAACGGCCATGATTTGCAGGCAAATCCTGGCATATAGCAGTTCAACTACAAAAAGTTGAACCGCTATATGAGCTAGAAAGGGGCAGAAGTACGGCACGGTTTTGATATTATGCTCAGCAAATAAAACTACCTCAACAGAGCGGTCGGATATACAGGTACGCTCTCGTTGCCCTTGGCATCAACGGTGGCGATAGCAAATACGTAGTTGTCCAGCATTACGTCCTGGAGTATTACTTCCGTTGATTTTGGTAGCATACGCGTCCTCTGCCAGTGTATGGAGTCGGAACGGCGGCGATAGAGGATCAGGCCGCTGATTCTGTCATCATCTGGCAATTTCCACCGGAGTATGGTGTTGGCGGTGCCATTGCCGCCAATGCCAACTTCAAAGGGCGGGGCAGGGGCGTGGCTGAGGTGCATGAAGGATGCCAGGAGTGCGCGTGCGACTTTGGCAACGTAGTTTTCATCAAAAAATTCCATGGTGTCGCCATATTTGCGACCATTTTCGATACGGGGAATCTGGTGCTGGCGGTCGTAGTGTTCAAAGGTGTCAGTGAAGCGAATACCAGGGAAACCTTCATTGGCAAAGGGCGTATGGTCGCCTCCGCGTCCAACACGGTCACGCCGCAGCATTAACCAGATGTCCAGGTTGTCTGAATAAGGCTCGCCAAAGCGTTTAACATATCTGGCAAATTCGCGACTCAGGCCATCGTTTTCACCGCCCAGAGCCTCTCGTATGCGCTTTTGCGCGTCTGTTTCGGCACTAGGTACTCCCTCTGAGAAACAGCGGATGGTGGTGTTGTCTGTGTCGTTGTTGATTCCCTTGATGTTCCCCAGTATGTCAACGGCTACCATGCCCCTTACAGTGTAGCCTTCGCTCTTGAGGCGTTTGGCCAGGTGGGTAGCTCCTACAAGTCCTTGTTCCTCTGCTGCCGAGGCGACAAAGTATATTGTTATTGCAGGTTTTTCGGCGGCCATGATGCGGGCCATTTCCAGGGAGATAGACACTCCGCTGGCATCGTCCACCGCGCCAGGCCCATCAGCGTTGACATCCCTGCCGGACGGCAGACTGTCGTAGTGGCCGGCAATTACCAGAACATCCTTGCTTCTGGCTGGATCTGTTCCAGGCAAAATGGCACCAAGGTTGGCCAGCTCTACGGGGTCTGGCAACCGTCCACTGCCGCCGGCCATAAAACGCTCTTCATAGAGTTGTAGTCTGCTGCCTGGAAGTGCCTGGAGAGATTTTATGTGGTCTATAATCCATCGCTGAGCCGCTCTGTTACCCCTGGTGGGGTTGGTGGGGTCAGAGAGCGAGTGGCGTGTACCAAAATCAACCAGCGACTGGACGATTGCCTTGAGACGCGCTGGTTCTACCTGGGCCACGCGATCCTGGACGTGGAGGTCTATCGCGTGTTGTGCCGACAGATAGGGTCTAAGGGCTAAGATAATTAGGCAGGCTGGAACGATGGCTGTCAGTTTTGTCAGATTCATTGTTTTCATTGTTGACTCCGATTGTATGGTGTTCAGTGTAGCATTGAGGGCTGCTAGTGCAACGCAACATTTTTATGTTACGTTGCACCAGGTCGGGATTTGCCTGCAGGACGAAGGTGAAGCTGGAAACTAGAGCAATTCCCTGAGGCACGAGCGTGCTAGGAACCATGACTGGAATGTAGCGAACACCTGCCAAGGTGAGAGCGGCATGGTAAGTCATGGTTTCCGGATAAATGCGTTTGTCAAGGGGAACCGCTATACAAGGGCAACCACCGGAGTTACATCATTCGCAACCATTCATCAGGGAGGCAAAATCGACTAAGCCAATGTCTAACAATAGCTGGTGCCAAAAGGTCTTAAAGTCTGTAGGCTTGACTATGCCTTAGTGTTCTTTTGGGTAGCCACCAGTGTTTTATGCATGTTCATCAACTCCGCCACGATCTCAGGCTCTGCCATGTCTTTAGTAAACCCATAGAGCTTCATCACTGCTCGGTCGAGGGCGTGATGGGCTTTGAGGAGTTCCGGTGGCATGGTCAGCGGGTCGTAGAGGTCTGCAAGTGAGCTTTTGGGGAATTTTGTCCTAGCATCCAAAATGCCCTGCGCCAGCTTTTCAATCTCTGCTTTTTGCTTATCCGTTGCGTCGGGCCACGGGAAATTGTTGTAAACGATATCTTTTGAGTAGCGATAATCGCTTTTCAGCCGTCCGCAGACAGCCCTAGCCCATCCCATGTGAACACTCGATGTGAGAATGCCGAAGTGATACAGGGTAGCGTTTGGTATGATTTGGACAGCATCACTGACGATAGTGTCGGGCGATTCAAACCCGATAGGGATGTAGTAGCGGCTCTCAGATGAAACTCTTGGAACAATAACATAGTCACACTCGGGTTGTCTGATTTCTTGGAAAAGCGTTGGTGTGGACGCATCATCTTGAGTTGCTTTTTTTGGGCTAGCAAGCCTCATCTGTCGAACTTTGTTCACACGTTCCATAACAAATGGCATTTTCCGCAGTTCAGAAGGCTCTATATCCACAAGCCATAGGCAGTATCGTTCTATGTTGTTGATATACTCGTCTGCTCCTAGCACTTTTTTTACGTATTTCTGAGATATTGGTTCCTTTGACAATAATTCCTTGTACTCATCAGCTCCTAAAAACAAATGTCCGCCATCCGCAGGTTTATTGCCATAAACCATAGCTGGGACTGGGCAAATCGCAGTCGCACGGCTTTCCACAAAAACATTCGGCGCATCAACAATGTACGGACTAATGTTTTTTGCTGTCACCTTTTCATCGCCATCGTAAATAGCCTTTTCTACGCTATCTACAGTGCTGAATCCAACAATCACGCAATGCACATGCGCTTTTCCCGTTGCCTCACTGTCCCATTTGAAAGTGCGGTAGGCAAAATCAATGTGGATGCCAAACCTGTCAAAGAGAGGCTTCCATACGGCGGATACCTGCTCGCCCTGAGTGATGGAGTTCGTAGAAACAAAAGCGGCGCGGGTTTTTGTTCCTTGGATGTATTTTGATGCTCTGTAGTACCATGCCGCCACATAATCTATCTTTCCGGCGTTCTTGATTGGCTTGCCCTTTTCGTCAAGGCAAACCAGTATCACGTCTTCTTTCTGCTCTGCGCTTTGGTTGGAGTAGCCCACAAACGGTGGATTGCCGAGTATATAGCTCAGTTCATCTTTGGGCACCAGGCTTTCCCAGTCTATCCTATGAGCGTTGGCACATAGTATTTCTGCGCCTTTAGTCAGGGGTATTCTGTCATAGTGCTTTCCAAACTCTTCCGATGCTTCCATGTTGCATAAGTGATCCATCAGCCATAGACCCGTTTTTGCTATCTGGCAGGGCCATGAAAGTATCTCTATCCCATAGAACTGCTCTACGTTTACCTTGAAATGCGTCTCTATGTTCAGTAACCGATGACCACCGCTTTTTGAAAGTCTGAACTCTTCCCTTACCACCTCAAGCTCCTGCTTGCGTAGCTCTCTGTAGGCAATAATGAGAAAATTGCCGCAACCACAGGCGGGGTCAAGGAACTTTAGGCTTGCTATCTTGTTGTGGAATTCCGCTAGTGCTTTCTGGCTGGCTTTTTTCTTTACCTTTTTGAATTCATCCCTCAGTTCATCCATGAATAGGGGGTCTATGAGTTTTTTGATGTTTTCTTCAGTGGTGTAGTGTGCTCCGATCTCTCGTCTGTGGTCGCTGTCCATGACCCCTTGGAACATGGAACCAAATATGGCGGGGTTTATCTTTGACCAATCGAAGCTGAGACATTCCAGAAGCGTTTCACGCATCTTTTTGTCAAAGTAGGCAAACTCCAAGCGTTCTTCAAAGAGCGCACCATTGATGTACCGAAAATCTGACTGCTGTATTTTTTCTGTAAGGAACGGGTTCTTGATTCGGGTGTCAACTGGTTTGTTGAGGTCTTGAAAGAGTTTGCCTAATCGCCCCGGCAGGTCAGAACCGTTTTCTTTGGATTCGTTGATGTAGTTGTAGAACGCGTCTTGTGTGAATATGCCCGTGTCATCAGCGAATAGGCAGAACAACAGCCTTGCCAGATAAACTTCAAGCTCATGCATGGGATAGCCGTGTCCTTGCAATGCTTCAAAGAGCTTGTTCATTCTAGCTGTGGCTTTTAGGTCAACTGCGCCTTTGTCGCTGTGGACAGGCTCAGGCTCTTCGCCTATAAGTCCGGCGAAGTGCTTTATGTGCTTGCGAAGTTTGTTGGTTTTGAAATAGGTTTCCTGCTTTGTGGAGCGGTCGTAGATGTATATATGCTCAAAGTCAGAGACCATCCAAAGGTCGGGCGGTGTTTCTCCCTCCGGCAGATTTGCCATGTATTCAGTCAGTTGCTCAAAGGCTTTGTCCAGTCTTTTGCCTCTGGACTTCATTTCAATGGCTATTTTGTCTTTCCAGTAAAAGTCTATGTAGTTTGTTCGCCCGTCAGGGGTTGTGATGGGCTTTTCAAACTGCCCAACCTTGTCGGTATGCCCGAAGACTCGCAGAAATGCCCGTATGAAGTCCTGCCCATCAGATTTTTCACTTCTGGCGTTTTCCCAGTCTTTGGCGAAACTTATCGCCCATTCGCCAATAGTGGCCCAATTTGGTTTGTTTGGGTTAGCCATGCTTCATTCTACCTACTTCCAAACTCAATCATAGCTGAAATGGCTGGATTTGTGGGCTTGATACTGATGTTGAACCTGGATATTGACTGCTGTACACTCAGAAGAGCTTTTCCAATGCCCAAGCCCCGATCGCACTAGCTTTAGGGGAACCCAGTGGCATCACGCTCGAAGTTTTTTTGTTGTCGCAATCACATGAGAGAGCCAGAGTTTGTGTCCATTTTCGTCAAATAGGGACAATGGAGTCTGCGCCTGTCTTTTTGACACGAAGCGCAATTATTAATAAATCATGTCATGAAAATCAACAATAACCATAGTAATATCAGCTTTTACCACGACTTTGACACATGCGGTGGGAATAACAGGTGTTAAAGTTATATAACGTGTCAATCGGGTTATTTTTCGGCAGATTAACTCAAGCTTGTTGCGGCGACTTTTTCTTTTGTAAAAAATTCAAGGATATCTCCTTCCTGAATGGCATCATATCCATCGACTTGGATGCCACATTCAAAACCGAGCTTGACCTCAGAAACATCATCTTTGAAGCGTCTCAATGCCTTGATGGAACCTTCAAACAGCAACTCATCGTTTCGCTTTACCCGCACAAGGAATGAGCGTTTTACCAATCCATCCTGTATATAACTACCGGCCACTGTGGTTTTTTGCACCTTGAATATTTGCCTAACCTCGGCATGACCCTGTATAACTTCTTTTTCTGTGGCATCTAATAGCCCTACCATTGCATTAGTTATTTCTTCTGTGACTTTATAAATAATTGCATGGTTGCGAATATCGGTGCCACCTTCCCTCGCAAGGTCTTCGGCCTCTCGCTCTGCGCTTACGTTAAATGCAATAATGGTAGCATCAGAGGCATCCGCTAAAAGCACATCGTTTTTATTGACCGTTCCAACAGCGGCATGAATTATCCTGACGCGAACCTTATCTGTGCTAAGGCGTTCCAGGCTACCCAGCAGTGACTCAACTGAGCCGTGGTTATCTGCCTTGACTATGAGTGGCAATTCCTTTATTTGACCTTCTTTTAGCGTGCTGAACAGATTTTCAAGCGTCACTCTCTGTTTTGCCAATGCCGCGGCTTTAGCTTTTTCCTGACGGAATGTTACAATTGAGCGACCCTTGGATTCATCTTCGACAACTTGGAAGTTGTCACCTGAAATTGGAACAGACTCAAAGCCCAAGATTTGAACCGCCATTGATGGAGTTGCCTCTGCAATGCGGTTTCCCATATCGTCAAACATTGCCCTGACTCTTCCCATCGTGGCACCGGCCACAAAAATGTCTCCTGCCTGTAGCGTACCTTGCTGGACAAGCACGGTAGCAACCGCTCCTCGTCCGCGATCCAGCTTGGCCTCTAAGATGCTACCAGCGGCAGGACAACTATGAACAGCCCTCAAGTCTTTAAGGTCGGCAACCAAAAGGAGAGTCTCCAATAGCTCTTCAAGGCCAGTTTTTGCTTTGGCAGAAACATTAACGCTGGGTACGTCTCCACCATAAGTTTCTACCTGAACACCATAGGACATGAGCATTTGCATTACCTTGTCGGGGTCTGCGCCAGGTTTGTCAACCTTGTTGATTGCCACAACCATCGGCACATCGGCGGCCTTAGTATGGTTAATGGCCTCAATGGTTTGGGGCATCACGCCATCATCTGCGGCCACAACGAGGATTACTATATCTGTTACTTTTGCGCCTCTAGCGCGCATCTTGGTGAAGGCTTCGTGCCCAGGGGTATCAATAAAGGCAACAAACCTGTCATTGCCTTCGGGGTCTTTAACATCCACTCGATAGGCTCCTATTGCCTGAGTGATTCCGCCTGCTTCACCCTCGGCCACACGCGATTTTCTGATGGCATCCAATAGAGATGTTTTGCCGTGGTCAACGTGCCCCATGATGGTTACAACAGGCGGTCTGGGCAATTTTTCGCCTATGGCAATACCGACATTTTCTTCTTGAGCAATTTGAAGATCTTCCTCAAAGGAAACAATGTCGGCCATGTAGCCAAATTCCCTTGCAAGCTCTTTGGCAAGCTCTGTATCCAATGGTTGATTGATGGTGGCGAAGATGCCTCTGTGTAGTAGTTTTGCAACCACATCTTTTGCGGGGCGGTTACATTTTTCGGCAAGTTCTTTTACCGTCACGCCTTCAGAAAGCATGACGATACCTATTTCTTCTTCAATAAATTCAGCCGCAACCTGTTGAGCACGAGACCTCGGTTGCCTCAACTTCATTTCCAGAGCTTCGCTATCCTGGTCATGCCGGGTGCGCTTGTCGCCTTTTTTCTTTGATGAAAAGTGACTCCCTCGCCCAGGCCCCTTTGTTGATGATGGATCGGGGATAGGAATTGCACTTAAATTTGGTGGCCGATTAGCGGGTGCTCCATGGCGATTGCCTTGAGCCCCTGGGCGAGACATAGACCCGCCACCCGGCCGTGAGCCTCCGCCACCGCCTGGGCGACCGCCTTTGTCACCTGGTCGCCTGGACTGACCTGGCCGCCCACCACCTTGGTGGTGCCTATCGCCGGATGTCCTAGACTGCTGTTGTGGAAGCTGTATATACCGAGCTGGCTCCTGCGTTTTGGCTTGGGTTGCAGGTTCGTCTGCCATCTTAATCTTCGTAAACCCTTGCTCTGGTTGCAACTGAGAAATGCTGGGCGGAATATACTGTCTGCGTGAGGGAGTAGGCGGGAGAGGTGCTTCATGTCTAACTGCACCCTTTCCTGTATTTGTTGCCATCGGCAAAACTGTCTTCTCCTGTTGTGGCATTCCAGACCGATGAACCTTGTGGTGTCTATGCCCATGGGGTTGGGGCGCGCCTTGCCCTTGTCTTTGAATCATCGGTTTACCTTGCTCCTGTTTTTCATTCTTTGGTGTTGCATCTGGTTTCACCTTTGGGGCTGGTGGCTGTGGTAGCTGGATATATCTTGCGGGTTCCTGCGATTTTGGACTAGCCACTGGCGCGGTAGAAACCCTCAATTTGGAAAACCCTCCATCTGAGGAGGTAGCAGAAATTGGTGGCAAAATAGCCTTGATCGGCACAGTGCCAGATGGGGGGGATTGCGGCGGTGGTTCTGAATTAGCGGCATCAGAGGTAGCTATGGTAGCTATAGGCTCTGTTTCAACTGCGTCTGCGGATTCAACTGGGATAATATCAGTTGACTCTATTTTTTTAACTAGCACGGGTGGTGCTGGTGGAGGCACAGGTTCAACTGCTACAGGTGGACTCTTGACAACCTTAACATGAGCAGTTGGGGGGCGAGTGGCAAGTGGTGTTGAGTCATCTACTCCTCTCGCTCTAGCCTCAAAATGTTGGCGAACCATTTGGATTTGGTCTTCGTTCAAATTTGAGCTATGGCTTTTTCCAGTAATTCCACGCTTTTCGAGGACATCCAGAACGTCTACATTCTGCACGCCTAATTCTCTGGAAAGTTGATTGATTCGCAACATTTAGCGGAAATCCTCGAGTTGGAAAAAATTTAAACTGAAAAGCCCCATAAAAATACTAGCTACCAAACCTCTCTTGAACTATATCAAATAACCTAAATGCCAGTTCTTGATCACAACCTTCCACGCCGAGCAATTGCTCTACAGTAACAGTGTACAGAGATTTTGCAGTAGCGAATCCTGCGTGTGCAAGATTCGCTACAATTTCCTCGTTTAAGCCCTCTACCTCTCCTAGCTCATCGAGGAGGGTAGATACTGGCGCAACATCCTCTACGCTACTAGGCTCAGGTTCCGGTAGGGCACTGCTTAGGGCTTCGACAGCTTCCTGTCGTTTTTCCATATCACTGCGTACGTCAATGTTCCATCCGGTCAACTTAGCGGCCAATCTAACATTTTGCCCCCTTTTTCCTATTGCAACCGAGAGTTGGTCATCTTCAACAATTACCTCGACCCTTCTCTTTTCTTCATCCGTTACCGAAACCCTCACAGTCCGTGCTGGATTAAGGGCATTAGAAATATATTTTGTGGGGTCGTCATCATATCGGACTATATCGATCTTTTCATTTTTTAGCTCTCTGATAATCGCTTGGACACGACTACCCTTCAAACCAACGCAAGCCCCCACCGGATCAACGTCTGGGTCGAGACTATGGACAGAAACCTTTGCCCGGTCACCGGCCTCCCTAACGCAACTTTTAATAACGACCGTGCCGTCATGGATTTCAGGTACCTCGCTATCAAACAGGTTGATTAATAGCCTTGGGTCTGTTCGGCTGACCTGTATTTGAGGCTCTTTCGCGCTTTTATCGACCTGAGAAATAACAACTTTTAGCCTTTGGCCTTTATCGAACCTATCTCCTCGAAGAGTTTCAGAACGCCTCAACATGGCTTCTACGCGGTCAATTTCAAGTACGATTGCGTTATTCTCAAACCGCTTTACCTCTGCCACAACAATTTCGCCCATACGACTCACGAAATCTGTGAATATGCGCTCCCTTTCGGCTTCCCTGACCTTTTGCACAAGAACTTGCTTGGCGGCCTGAGCCGCGATGCGACCTAATTGGGTTGTATCCTGCGGTAGCCAGAGGGTATCGCCCTCTGCCGCGTCTGGATTTAGTGCCTGAGCTTCTTCTTGACTAATTTCCAGGTCTTCTTCTTCAACGTCTTGGACAACATTTTTTAGTGCATACACATGAAATTCGCCCGTATCTCTATCCATCTGTGCCTGAAAGTTTCCAAAGAAGTCCTGAGCCTGAAAATATTTTTCGGCGGCCTTTACAAGGGATTCCTCCACAGCGTTATAAACTTCCTCTTCAGGAATGCCTTTTTCGGCAGAGATCATTTTGACGCTATCAAAAAAAGTGTTACTTACGAGGGCCATCTATGCCTCCTGTGGAGACGCTTTTCTCTGCGCCTACCGACTCGTCCACGACCTTCGCCGTGTGTTTTGGTTTTGGTGTACTGTCTTCATCAAAAGGAGCCAATCTGGCCTTTTGAATCAGGTCAAAGGGGATATGCTTAAGCACCCCATCTTCTTCAATGGTTACAGATGTATCAGTTGAAGCATTTATCCAGCCCTTAAATCGTTTTTGCCCATTTACGGGCTGACGGGTTTGAACCTTGCACAAATGCCCAAAATATCTCACAAAATGCTGATGAGTTACCAATGGACGCTCGATGCCGGGGCTACTAATTTCAACTCCAAAAGTTTCACGTAAATGCGGGAACTCAACATCCATCCACACCATCAAACCTTCGTTTAGGGTTGCGCAGTCATCAAGTGTGATAGGTTTGTCATGGGCTAAATGGTCTACATAGAGTCGCAGAATTTCATCCTTGCCTTCCCTGGCAGATTCAAGCAATACCAGCTCAAAGCCCAGCAGTGATAGCTGAGTTTCCAAGGCTGGTTGTATTGTTTTTAGATCCATGAAATTCCGAAAATAAACACAAAAAAAACGGGCGAACCCGTTTGTTTCGACTTGTAGAGGGCGATACAAACTGATTGATCCTAGGTTTTCCCCGATCCGACCGATCTAGGCCAAACGCTCATAAAAAATCATAGCATCTTTTGCAATATTATTGCTATGGTAAACATTTTTTTTGAGTAATTGCATTTCTGTTATTTTTTACTCTGCGGGCTTACCCTTAGTGCCCTTTCAATTTGTAACTCGTGGCCAGCAATTTTCTGGACAGCCCTGGCAATTGCCTCCCGGCTAACAGCAAGTTTTTCTGACCATTCATCCAAGGGCAGATACCCGCCATCAGGAAACAATCCATTCCATTCATCAAAAAGTGTCTGGAGGGCAACTAGGTCTGGTTCCTGTTTATCCCGCCAGTTGCGCTCTTGAGGGCGTATTGGGTTATATAGTTTTTGACCCCGCATGGTCTCCGGCAAAAAATATTGCTCTTTCTCATAGTCTAAATGGCTATAAAAATAGCCTGCTCCATAGCCTCTCGCTTTACTGGTAGACGTATGTGAATCCCTCAGGGATTCCGGCATGGGCGCATCGGGAGCCTCCATAGCCGCGCTAATGGCTTGGATCGTAGCGTTAGACTTTGGCGCGTTGGCAACGTATATAACCGTCTGTGCCAGTGGTATTCTGGCCTCCGGCCATCCAATACGCTCCACAGCCCGGCTTACACACTCGGCAAGTATGAACGCCTGCGGGTCAGCGTTGCCAACGTCCTCGGCGGCAGTCACCATCAAACGACGAGCTATAAAGCGGGGGTCTTCCCCACCCCTAATCATTCTGGAGAGGTAGTACAGCGCGGCATCTGGATCAGAGCCACGCAGACTCTTTTGAAAGGCCGAGGCTAAGTCATAATGGCCGTCCGCCCTATCAAAGAGTACTCGTCCTCCCAAAACATTTCTTAAATATTCTAGGGATCGCTCAGCCGGTGGCAAGTCAAAATAAGTCTCCAGCCCTGTAAGACCTGCCCGTAAGTCCCCCCCAGCCCAATGAGCCAAATAATCTAGGATTTCATCGTCTTTTGCTTGGTCAGAAAATACCTGTATACATGCCCTATCTAGCACTTCCATGATGTGGGCGGGCTCTAAGGCATTCAGTGGCACTAACTGGCACCTGCTTCTGAGGGCTGGATTTAGATAAAACGCAGGATTCTCAGTGGTCGCGCCAATAATTACAACTTCGCCTCTCTCCACAAACGGTAACAGTAAATCTTGCTGGGAGCGGTTATAGCGATGTATCTCATCCAGGAATAGAACTGGAGCCTGCCCTCTGAATAGTGGTGCATTGCTGTTGTCTAACAAGAATTTTTTCAAGTCTGCCGCGGAGCCAGTGATGCCAGAAAACTCCAAAAATCCCCTACCAGAGCCGTTAGCGAGTAGCCTAGCCAGAGTGGTCTTACCAGTGCCGGGCGGGCCCCAGAGAACCATCGACGGCAAGCGTCCACTAGCCGTAAGCCTAGTCAGTATGCCCGCGGAGCCAAGTAGGTGGGGTTGGCCTACTACATCTTCCATTTTTATAGGCCGCATTCGCTCGGCCAGGGGAATCAATTGCACCTCACTACCTCTTCCAACTATCCAATTATGTCTTTGTTATAGCGATTAAGTCCGGACTTGTCCACCTTGAAAGGGGAGAGGAGGCTACTTCATACCAATGTGCAATCAGGGGGTTGCATATTTTCTTTTGAGTATAACTACATGTTGTATACTTCCAAAAAGACATTGCTTTTAGCCTATGCTATTACTTTTTGAGGAAACCAAATATGACGACACCTTTTAAGGCAGTTAAAGTTTTAGATGACATCTATTGGGTTGGGGCCATCGACTCAAATATCACGGAGTTTCACGGCTATCGTACACAAAGGGGGACTACCTACAATGCCTATTTAATAACAGGCGAAAAAGTTGTCCTCATAGATACAGTCAAGAGTGGCTTCAAAGATGAAATGATGAGTCGCATAGCCAGCGTCATCGACCCCTCAAGGATTGACTATGTTGTCTGCAACCATGCAGAAATGGATCACAGTGGCTGTCTACCTGATGTAATAAGAGAAGTTGCCCCAGAAAAGGTATTTGCTTCAAAGATGGGGGTTACAGTTCTCAACGCTCACTTCCACAACAAGTTGGATATAGAATCTGTGGAGGATGGGGGCGAATTAGTTTTGTCCGGCCCAAGTGCCCCAGGTGGTGCCCTTAGCTTGAATTTTATGGAAACCCGCTTTCTGCACTGGCCTGATAGCATGTTTAGCTACCTGCCACAGCGAAAATTTCTTTTCAGCCAGGATGCCTTCGGAATGCACCTAGCGGGAACAGAAAGATTTGACGACCAAATCC
The DNA here is from genome assembly GCA_009783055.1 of Holophagaceae bacterium. GTDB lineage: Bacteria > Acidobacteriota > Holophagae > Holophagales > Holophagaceae > WRHW01. Next base: position 6,062 of record WRHW01000052.1, on the reverse strand, counting down.
CCACCAGAACATTGGAGGTTGAGGCGGCCAAATATTTTGCCAATATCTTACTCCCCTTCGGCAATCTGGTTCAAAAACTGCTCGAAAAAATTGACACTGCTGGAATGGAGTTAGATATTGTAGCTCCTGCTCATGGCCCTGTGTGGAGGCGGGGCTTTAATGACGTAAAAAACATGTACCACCAATGGAGCAATCAGAAACTATCCAAAAAGGTCGTAGTGCTGTATGACTCCATGTGGGGTAGCACCAACCTGATGGCAAGTGCCATTTGCGATGGCATTGCCTGCACAGGCGTGTCCGTGAAGCAATTGTGCCTATCGACATTTCATCGTTCAGACGTTGCCACAGAAATAATGGACGCTGGTGCTCTGGTGGTTGGTAGTCCCACATTGAACAACCAGTTATATCCAACAATTGCAGACAGTTTGACCTACTTAAAAGGGCTAAAGCTCAAGCCCAGAGTATGCGGGACTTTTGGATCTTTTGGGTGGAGCGGGGAGTCGATTAAGTATTTGGACGAAATAATGGCCTCCCTCGGATTTGAAAACCTTGGGCAAGTCAAAACCAAATATGTACCCGATGAAAAAGTGCTTAATGAATGCCATGACCTGGGCAGAAGGATTGGGAATCATTTAACAAACACAATATAACAGTCATTTGTTCGCTAAAAACAACCATAACAGGCGTATAACCTAGACATTTCTATTACTACATGCCAAAATCAATACAACGAGGAACCAATGCAAGTAGCAGAGCCAATGAAAACAAAAATAAGACCTATCCAGAAAAGGAAAATCATAAACCAATGTAATTCCACAAAAAACTACTGCATTAATGAAATATTAGATTCTCTTATCCCCGGCAATGCCGTTGTTGAAATGGAAAAAATGCCACCTGAATGTATTGATTTGGCAATCACTTCCCCGCCGTACGACGATCTCAGAGATTACAAGGGCTATTTATTTGAATTTAACGAAATTGCATCTGGTTTATTCAGAGTGTTGAAACAAGGTGGAGTATTGGTGTGGGTGGTCGGAGATAAGATCAACGGTGGCCGTAGCCTTACCAGTTTTAGGCAAGGGATAATTTTTCAGGAGCTTGGTTTTATAATGCACGACATAATGATCTATAACAAGAAAAATACACCATTTATGCGATCAAATGCCTATACCAATTCTTTTGAGTTCATGTTCATACTCACCAAAGGCAAGCCAAAAACATTCAATCCATTGAAGGAAAAAACTATTCGGAATGGCTACGAAATGCTAGTCCACAACAAAAAATCTGACGGAGTAAACAAGAAAGTACTAAAGGAGTTGAAAAAGGAAAAAACAAGGACAAATATTTGGAGTTATGCTGTGGGAATGGGGGGTACGACTTCGGATAAAATTGCTTTTCAGCATCCTGCCGTCTTCCCAGAAAAATTAGCCTTAGATCATATACTTTCATGGAGCAACGAGGGTGATATAGTTTTTGATCCAATGTGTGGTTCTGGAACCACATGCAAAATGGCAAAAAAGGTAGGTAGAAGATATATTGGCATTGATATATCAGAAGAATATATAGAAATAGCAAAAAAGCGAATTGAGGTGGTTAATAATGAACAAATGGGTTGTTTGCCTTTCTAATAGCGGTTATCTGTTTGACAATGGTGTCAAAGAAGACCTTCAAACCAGCTTCGACGAAAATTCAATTGGACTAATCAAGGAAGAACTTGAGCTAGACTATCTAGTCTGGTTGATAGGCAACGACAAACTTTGGCTAATACCAAAGGCAATCGCTAAAGAAATTGACGTTACAAAAACCGGAGACAAATTCGAGACAAAAATTTGCAACGTGTGCCACTGCTTAAAGCCAACCGACCAATTTGCCAGAAATCAAAATAATAAGCATGGCATAGTCAGAAGACCATCATGTATGAGATGTAGAACCGACATTGATAAACGTGCTCCAAAGACCAAACAGGCAAAAGAAATGGAAAAGACAAAACCTAATAAAGGCGATCCATTTTGTTGCCCAATATGCAGAAAACGGTCAATAGCTGGTGTAACAGCCAAAATAGTGGCAGACCATGATCACCATACGGGCAATATTAGAGCCTTTATCTGTGACAGTTGTAACACTGGGCTGGGAAGATTCAAAAATGGAAACAACTATTTGCTAAATGCTGTTCAATACATAAAAAAACACGACAAACTGAGCTAAATATCCTGTCATGTTACATATTCAAAATAAATGGTACTAAAATCTATGAAACCCCAGTCAGAGCTATCCATCAAGTCATACATTGTTTTCATGTTGCTACATGCAGTTTTTTTGCTAGTGATTTTGGCAATAGGTCGGCTGATGCTGGTGACAGCATATTCGCTACCGGGTGAACTGGAGGGCAGGGGGCGTGACCTTTGGGCTATGTGGAATTTAGGAATACGGTACGACATTCGCACCATAATCATTGGCCTCCTTCCCATATTCTTAGTTGGCATTGCGGCATGTTTTTCTTCTATCGCCAATTGGTTATATTCATGGGTACAAAAAATTTACAGTCCCTTTCTTTTTCTGGTTTTTTCTGCCGCTACGCTGACAAATTTTTATTACTACCGGACATTCCAAAAAGAAATTGATGTCATGGTGTTTGGCTTAAAAGACGACGACACCCGCGCCGTCATGTCATCGGTAATCACAGATTACCCATTTTTCAGGGTATTGTTGCTCGTAGTGGTAGTCACCATCTTATTTTCATGGCTAACGCGCTTTCTGTGGCATGTATGCAATAAGTGGACAGCTACCCATAATAGGGGGGGCTGGTCGGTAGCTACTATATCTGCTAAATCCGCCGTGCTTTTTGGCTTTACACTATTGGCATTTATAGGTGCACGGGGAACACTACATAACATTCCATTGCGTCAACGGGACAGGAGTATTTCAAAAATACCTGTATTAAACAACGCTGTACCTAACGCCCTCCTCGCCTTTAACTGGGCGTGGAATAACTATCTGGATAATCCATCCTATCCCCCTGTGGAGGCAGAAGAAGGCCGTATACTGGCCATTAATTCCATCGGCCAAGAGGCTCTAACAGAAAAAACATCGGTAAATCAATATCTAGAAAAGAATCCGCCCCATGTCGTTTTGGCTGTGGTAGAAGGGTTTGGTTCCGGACTCCTGGAGTTTGATAAGGCCGGCACAGTGGATTTACTAGGCTCGCTCAGGCCTCATGCAGAGGGAGATTTTTTCTTTAGGCGATTCCTGGCAGAAAATTTTCGCACGATGGCCGCCCTAACTCGAACACTCTTTTATTGCCCTGACATGGATGTAACCAAAGGACTGTTCAAAAAAATAAAACTAGAAAACAGTGCCTTCGAAACCTATAAAAGCTACGGCTACGAAACAGTGTTTATACATACAGGGCTTCCATCATGGTGGGACATGCAGGCATATCTGGAAGTGCAAGGTGTCGACCGAACCTTTTTTTCTGAAGATTTTCTTGAAAAATACAGTGATGCCAAGTTAAATATTGCATCTGGTTCATGGGGCTTACCAGATGAATTTGCCTATCGACTGGCTTTGGAACTGCTAGAAAATAGCTCCAAACCACTGTTTATCGTTATAATGACCCTTAGCAACCACTCACCTTTCAACGTACCCCCAGGATATACAGACCGTTTTCCGATAAACCCTGATAGCGAAGTATTAGACAGGTTCTATGAAAGTAAGGCCACCACCCGCAATATCCTAACGGGCTATCAATACGCCACCAATTGCCTGGGGGATTTTGTATCCGCCGTAAAGAAAAGTCAGTACGGTAGCCGTACTATAATTGGCGCAACCGGCGACCACACCTCAGCCCAAATCAAGGCAGAATATCCAAACGGCCTCTTTCTTAACAAAGCTACGCCATTTTATATATACATCCCCAAGCCAATACTCGACACCTCAAAGCATGGCTATGAGCCTCTGCGGGCAGGTTCCCACAAAGACATATTGCCTACGCTTTATAACTTCAGCCTATCTGGGGCCACCTATTTCACCGTTGGCGGGCGCAACATGCTGGCCATACACGACGACAACGCCAGATCCTTCGGTTACAACATCCGCCTATACATGGATAATTTAGGGATTGTGGCCACCGGCGACGATTTTTCGGGCACATGGCACTCTTGGGACAAAGGTTGGACATTAAATGAAACCACTGAGGCCATACCTCCACCGATTGAAGAAAAAATTGACAGCTATGAAAAACTTTACCGCTGGCAAATAAACTCTAGGATTGGTGGGCTAAAAGGTAACGAAAAGGTTGAAACAGAAAACTTAAAGTAAACTATGTGTATGGTGGCCTTAGCGTACATACATACAACTAGCAGTAGGAATCGGTGACATGCCTATTTTGAACTGGCTTGGCAAAGAAAAGGTGATAAACCATCACCATGACGTGCCCTTCCACATACTCGAACATCGGTACACGTATGGGGCAAAAGACACCGGCAACAAGATAATTCACGGTGATAACCTGTTGGCACTAAAGTCACTATTACCAGAGTACGAAGGGCGCGTAAAGTGCATATACATCGACCCGCCTTACAACACGGGAAATGAAGGCTGGGTTTACAACGACAACGTAAATGACCCCAAGATCAAAAAGTGGTTAGGGGAGGTAGTGGGTAGGGAGGGGGAGGATTTATCTCGCCACGACAAGTGGCTTTGCATGATGTACCCAAGACTTAGGCTACTGCAAAGACTACTGACTGACGACGGGGCAATATTTATAAGTATTGATGATAATGAACAAGCGAATCTGCGACTTATTTGTGACGAGATTTTTGGGGGTGTAAATTTTGTTGCAAACATTGTCTGGAAGAAAAAAACTAATGGCAACAATATGGGACATATCCCGCCAGTTCACGACTTTATTTTGGTATATGCAAAAAACGCAGAGAGATTAGCGTTGCCGGGCGTACCGCAATCCAATGAATACATTAATGCAAAATATGGCAATCCTGACGATCATCCGCTTGGGCCGTGGACAACTATGGACATGTCTGCGAATCACAAAGGTCCATATTTTGAGATTGAAAACCCTACAACGGGTGAAAAATACCTTCCCCCAAAAGGTAGATACTGGGTTTTCAATGCAGAAGAGGTAGAGGCTAGGATCAATGATGGAAGAATTATTTTTGGCAAATCCGGCAATTCCCGCCCGGTACAGCGTGTTTTCCTAAAAGACAGAATTACTACGAAGAAACCCGAAACTTGGTTTGACACTCAAGGCTATAACTCTAGCGGAATGATCACTCTTGCTAATATATTAGGTGGCAAAGTGTTAGATCATCCAAAACCTCCAAGTTTGTTGAATTACATTATCACTTTTGCAACAAACAAAAACGACTTAATCCTCGACTCCTTCGCTGGTTCCGGCACAACTGCCCACGCAGTGCTCAACATGAACAAGGCAGACGGCGGCAATAGAAAGTTTATTCTGGTCGAAATGGAGGACTACGCCGAAACCATAACAGCAGAGCGGGTACGGCGCGTCATCGACGGTTATGCAGACGTTGAGGGCACGGGAGGCGGCTTTGACTACTATGAGCTAGGCGACCCTCTCATGCTGAATGACGGCAATCTCAATGAGGACGTGCCTGCCGAAAAAATATGTGAGTATATTTGGTATACGGAAACACGGTCTGAATATGTGCCACAGGAGGAGGCATACCTGCTCGGAACCCGCTCTGACACGGCATACTACTTTTACTATGAAAAAGACATGGCAACAGTGTTGGGTCACAAGTTTTTACAGTCAATCAAATCAAAGGCAAGTGGGTATATCATCTATGCTGACATGACCACCCTTGGTGAAGATGAACTCGAAAAAATGAATATCCGCTTCAAAAAAATCCCCCGCGACATTACCAGGTTTTAGGAGACCATGAACCATGGTGGCCTTGGCGTACATACATACAACTAGCAGTAGGAATCGGTGACATGCCTATTTTGAACTGGCTTGGCAAAGAAAAGGTGATAAACCATCACCATGACGTGCCCTTCCACATACTCGAACATCGGTACAC
>WRHW01000051.1 GCA_009783055.1 Holophagaceae bacterium | reverse complement strand
TCCGCACTTTTTCATATTCCTTTCTTATAGGTTTGCCACAATCAGGACAGCATAATGGAATTTCAATATCTTTGCTGTTTTCATTAATACTTCCAGGTATGACAGAAATAACTTTCGGTATTACATCCCCACCTTTTTCTAGAAAAACTTGACACCCGATTGTTAGTTTATGCTTCGTCAATTCGCGGACATTGTGCAGTGTTGCTCGCCTTACCGTTGATCCTGCTATTTCAACTGGTTCTAATTCTGCGACAGGGGTTAGCTTCCCGGAGCGGCCTACCTGCCAAGTAACGCCCAATAGAGTTGATTTTTCCTGTGTAGCCGGATATTTGAATGCAATTGCCCAGCGTGGAGCGCGATCTGTTGCCCCTAATGCCTTTTGATAACTTATCTGCTGGACTTTAATAACTATTCCATCAGTATCAAATGGAAGCGTTTGTCTTGCAGTGCGCTGTTTTTCGATGAAGGCCAGTATCTCGTCGATGCCTCCTTCTTCCCTAGCAGGTGTTTTGGTAAATCCCCATGTGAAAAGCGTTTGCATTGATATACCATGGTCATCTGAACCCATCATCTGCCAAGGGATAAACTGTAGCTTGCGCTTGCCGACTTCTCGACTATCTAACAACTTCATTGTTCCGCTTGCCGCATTTCTTGGGTTTGCAAAACGCTGTTCGCCATTTGCATCTCGTTGGGCATTTAATTCTTGCCAGCGTTTGCGGGATAAAAACACTTCTCCGCGAACTTCAATGTTACTAGGTGCGCTATTCGGGAGTTCCAGCGGAATGTCAGCAATAGTTTTGGCGTTTTCAGTGACGTCTTCACCTGTCGCCCCATCGCCTCTGGTTATTGCCCTGACCAATACATGATTTTTATAGTGCAGTGCAAGGCTCAAGCCGTCAATCTTTAGGTCAGCACTATAGGTTGGGGTTGCGTCAGGAGTTAAATTTTTCTGTATGCGATTTACCCAAGCATTGATTTCTTCAACTGAGTAAGTGTTATCCAAACTCAGCATTGGCACATCGTGAGCTACCTTATTGAAATGTTCCAGCGGAGATACCCCAACTCTGTTTGTTGGGCTGTTGGGGTCTGCAAGAAGAGGATAATCGGCCTCCAGTTTGCGTAGCTCGCGTTCAAGTGCGTCATATTCAACATCAGAAATAGTGGGTTGATCCAGAATGTAATAACGCCTTCGGTGCTCCAGCACCTGATCGGCAAGTTGTTTCATCCGTTCAGAAATGTTCATGTTTAGAGAATCGTTGGTAGTTTCAGGAGTCAATTGCTACAGATAGGTTTTTCAGTGTACTAAGTGCCCTTCATACAGTTGCATCTTGACCGTATAATACCAGAAAAACAATATCTTGAGATAAATCCGTTGATGACCTAGCCCAACAGATAACTAACTGGCTATACTGTTACCATGTTTCGTTTGTATGTGCTTCCAATCCTATGTCTTGTGCTTGGTGCTCAGGAGGCAACTTATCAACCAAGAATTGACATAGAGCAGGGACGTTTTCTAAAAGTGCTTGCTGATTCTGATGCAAGATTGGCTCAAAACAGCGGAGATGCCTTAGCACACGCGGCAAGGGCGCAGGCATTAAGTGCCCTGACTCGATTTAATGAGGCTTTGGAATCAGCTCAAAGGTCGTTGGAGCTTAATCCCGCCCTGGCAGATGCGCTAGTTGGAAGGAGCATGGCAAAAGCAGGCACTGCGTTGCAGTTAAGGAATTTAAGTAGTTTGAGCAGGGTATCTCAAGCCATGGGCGACTTAAAGACTGCAGTGCAAATTGACCCCGAGTATGCCCTAGCATGGATGACTCTTGGTCTTGGATATGAACAATTGCCCGGCCTTTTGGGAGGCTCTTCCAAAAAGGCACTCGAGTGCGCAGAACGATTAAAGCAAATCCAGCCAGCTAGGGGCAATTTACTTCATGGACGAATATTGTCTATGCGGGGGCGGTGGAACCAAGCGGAGCCATTTTTTATGAAAGCACTGACAGTCGCTCCAGGTGATCCAGAAATTGTTTCGGGATACCTAGACGAGCTTGGGGAAGATGCGGCCAAAAGGGCACTAGGGGAAGAAGTCCAAAAACAAAAGTTAGCATCCGAAGCCATCCGCCTGCTTCCGCTGGTCAAAACACAGGCCAGAGCCGTTGAATCGGTAAGTCAGGCTCTATTTAATGCCGATAGAGTTAGTGAGGCTTGGCAGGTTGCTATCGAGGCTCTGCAAAACGTTGATGCACCGAGCATCATAAAGCTTCAGTTAGGCAAGTTGTCGGCTCGCACAGGCTTTAATAGTGAACAAGGGCTGGCACTCCTTGACCAAGCCGCCAATGAACCATTAGAGGGTGGCACAGGTGGTTTTGCTACGCTACATTGGCGTAGGGGACAGATATTGATGGGGCTTAATAAAATCGAACCTGCTCGCATGGCGGCACTGCAAGCACTTAGCTTTGACTCTAAACATCGCGGAGCAAAGGAACTATTGGATAACATCAATAAACTCAGATAGGCTTTGACCAAGGGGTTATTAACCGATATTATCAATTAAGTTACGCAGGGAGAAAATATGCTTTACCAGCTTGCTGGCAGATGTGTTTTGTTATTGACTATTTCGGTAAACATTGTTTTTGCCGAAGTTCAGGACGCATTACAGAAACGTCTAAAGAAAGACGTTACAGCCTTGGCAGGCCCAAAAATGGCCGGTCGAGGTAATGGTCAGGATGGTTTGGAAAATGCAATTAAATATTTGGTTGATAATTACAAAAAAATGGGCTTGAAAGCCCAAATACAGCGATTTCCTTATCGGTCACGTGCTCCTCAAAATCAGGCTACGCCCGATGGCTATCTCTCAAATGTTATTGTGACGATTAAAGGAAAAGACCCAGAACTAAATTCGGAATATATTGCTATTGGTGCTCATTTGGATCACCTAGGGAGCAGAACGCCCTCAGGAAGCACATCTCCAGTAATATTCTTTGGAGCCGATGATAACGCCAGCGGGAATGCCGCTATCATGGAATTAGTCCGTTCTTATTGTAAAAACCCACCCAATCGAAGTCTTGTCTTTATTCATTTTGCAGGTGAGGAGTGGGGGCTTTTGGGTAGTAGACATTGGGTAGATAATCCCACAGTAGATATTAATTCTGTACGCTTTATGGTTAATCTCGACATGATAGGTCGTTTGGGACATGACAATGCGCCTATGACCTTTACTGCTATGGGGATGGGGGCTGATGCAATAGAAAAAGCAAAGTCTATGGCACCAGAGGGTCTTGAAATTGAAGCAGACAGAGGATCATCAATTTTTGCAGGAGCCTCAGACCATGCACCTTTTGTAACAAAAAATATTCCAACATGCTTTTTGTTTACGGGCATTCATCCTGACTATCATCGCCCGACAGATACGGTAGACAAAATAAACTGGAGTGGTCTCACCACAATCACACAGTTCGCAAAGACGCTGGTAACGGAATATGCCAGTGCCAAAGACACTCCTTTATTCCAGCCCATGGGCAGACTAGAATTATTTTGTGACCGAGAACCAACATTGGCACGGGTTGTTTTTGTAAATCAAGGAGGGAATGCAGAGTCTGCTGGCATTGCCAGAGGGGATGTTTTGACATTTATAAATGAACACAAAATTGGTTCACAAAAAGATTTAGGGCGAGTGTTAGAGTTGTTCAACCGAGGCGATACCATCAAGCTCAAATGGGAGCGTGATGGAGTTAGTATGGAAAGGGAAATTGTCTTAAAGTGACTTTCCGGGGTATTATGTCTAACCAATCTAGTCAGAGCATTTCTGTACTCGACCGTGGTTTTGTCCGCCTAGTGGATCACATGGGTACAGACCTGACTGTAGTAAATGCCGCTAGGGTTTCGTTTGGAAAACGAAAGGATGTCTTTGACGAAAAGGATGCCGAACTGGTTTCTTATCTGGCCGAGCATGAACATACCGCCCCCTTTCGCCATGCCTACTTGACATTTCATGTAAAGGCACCAATTTTTGTATTTAGGCAATGGATGAAGCACCGAATAGCATCCGACTTCAACGAAATATCTGGTCGCTATGTGGAGTTTTCTCCTGAAGAGTTTTATATTCCAAAGCTATTGAGACAACAGGCAAAAGTAAACAAGCAGGGAAGTGATGGTCAGATTTCTGAGGATGTGCACCAGACAGCTATCGAGGCATACACAGAAGCCTGCCGAAACAGCGTTAAACAATATAAAACACTGATAGAAATGGGCGTTTGCAGAGAGCAGGCGCGCTGTGTACTACCTCTTGCCCTCTACTCCGAAGTATATTGGACTGCCAGCCTTCAGTCGGTGGCTCACTTCCTGCGCCTGCGCTTGGACTTACATGCTCAATGGGAAATAAGACAATTTGCCGAAGCTGTCCGCACCTTGACCCAGCCCATCTTCCCTAAAAGCCTATCTGCTTTAATGGAATCTCAAGATCAGAAGAAATGACACATCTTGTAGTAAGAATATCCACAAAAGTCGAAAACCATTTTTTTTAACGCCTTTATTTTTAATAATTATATGTTGGAATGTTTTTTGCTTTCGTTAGTCTTGAGGAAGTTATGTCAAGACATGCCACAGCCAAAACCATCGCAAAGCCGTTCACATTAAAGGGGTATGGTTTACACAAAAATCAGCCATGCTCGGTAAGGGTAGTACCTGCTGAAGGGGGGGGGTTACGTTTCGTCCACACTCCATCAAAAGTTGTTATTCCGGCAGAGGTGGACTACGTTGGCGATATTTCCCTTGCCACAACTCTGACCAAGGATGGAGTGGTATTACAGACCGTAGAACATATTCTTTCAGCACTTTACGGCCATGGCGTTGACCATGCTCTGATAGAGGTAGATGGTGATGAACTTCCCATACTGGATGGGAGTGCGGAACCTTGGGCTAATGCCATTATCAATGCCGGTTTGAGGAGTTTGCAGACTTCAAAGAGTCACATAAAGATATTGCGCCCAATTGAAGCCCGTCATGGTGAAAAATGGATACGTATAAGCCCACACAGCAGATTGCAACTTAATTACACTATCAACTTCGCTAATTCCTCTATTGGTCGCCAATCTATGAAGCTGGCAGTCACCCCAAACAAGTATCAGCAAGAATTGGCACCCGCACGAACATTTTGCCAGAAAAGCGAAATTGAATATATGCATAGCAGGGGACTAGCACTTGGGGGCAACTTAGATAACGCTGTGGTTTATGATGGCAATGGTTGTCTCAATGATAATCTGCGTTTTGAAAATGAAGCTGTCCGCCACAAAATGCTTGATCTCATAGGAGACTTGGCACTGCTAGGCACCCATATAGTTGGCCATATAGAAGCCTACGCCGCTGGACATGCTCTACATGTTGCGCTAGTAAAACAACTCCTGTCTGAACCGGATGCATGGGTGGAGGTAGAAAGCATACCTACCCAACCCAGCACGTTTTTTCGGCCAAACTATTCCCAAGAGTTAGCCACAGTCTGATTGGTATACAAGCGAGCCATTTTCAAAACTCATGCCTAAAAAAGGCGTTATAAGTTGAACCGCTATAGGCCTTTACATTCAAAATTCGACGGTCACTTCTGTCCCTACGCCGAGCTTGCTTTTGAGAGAAAGTTTCCATTCATACTTGGCGCAGATATGTTTTGCAATGGACAGCCCCAGCCCGGTGCCTCCATTTTTTTGTGAACGGCTTTTTTCCACGCGGTAAAACCGCTCGAAAATCCGCGATTGTTCTGTAAGGGGAATCCCTATCCCTGTATCTGCTACGGTCAAAAAAGTTGCTTTTGAGTCACTCCCAATATTTATGTTGATACTCCCACCTTGGTCATTGTATCGAACAGCATTTTCAATCAAGTTTTTCAATAGGTCGTATACATGCCCCGGATCGGCATTAATGGTTGCTTGACCGCTGATTTCAAAATGGAGTGCTTTTTCTGCAATTACAGCTGATAAGGTTTCAAAAATTTCAGTAGCCATTTCGCTCAACGCCACGGTTGCAAAAGAGATATTTTGTCCAGTTTCTAACTCTGAGAGCTTTAGCATATCCCTGATTAGCGATAACATTCGATCTGTTTCACGAGCTATGCCACCAAGATATTTACTAATGCCCTCGTCTTTATTGTTGATGGTTGCCAATTCGTTAAAACCTTTTATGGCAGTCAGAGGTGTCTTTAGTTCATGAGAAGCATTGGCAAAAAACTCTTCACGCTGTTTTGCATTTTCCCGACTGTCTGTGACATCTGACAAAATGGCCATTGTAAGTGTTGAAACTGGAAGTTGCTTGATCGTTGCAAAAAATATTCTTCCGTTGATTGCAAGTTCAAACAAAACATTTTTCCCGAAGCTAATGCAGTCATCCACGGCACCTGCCAATACCTTGTCGTAAAACAGATAATTAAGACCTTTTCCAGAAATGTCAGGTGTTGCATTAAAAATTTTGAGTACTGTATTGTTCATTAGGACAATATTTTTATTGGCGTCTACAGCAAATATTCCGTCACCAATATTGTTAATAATGTATTCTGCCTTGGTCTTTTCGGTATGCAGGGCAGTCAGAGTGTTCTGCAAAACAAGTGCAATTTCATCAATTTCCCTGATAATCGAATCTATTTCTTCATAACTCTCGGCCAATGGTTCTGAAACATATTGCCCCTTTGCCAGCAGGTGAAGTTTTTGTTTGACCGATTCAAATGGCTTTTCAACATGCCCTACCATGAAACGTGATAGCATGAAGCTGAGTGAGGCGAGAATGAACATTATAAAGACAAGGAATGGTATGGATTGAAAAAGATATGTGTCGATTTTTGCTACTGGGATGGCAGTTCTGATAAACACATAGCTATCGCCGGCATCTACTTTAAGGGCGTAGTATATTAGGTCCATGCCTAGCGTTTCTGAATAGCGTTTATTTACAGTTGGGGAACTATTTTCGGCGGCAATTATTTCCGGGCGACTAAGGTGGTTTTCTAGTAAGGATGTATCTATGGGAAGGCTGTCCGCGGTAACATTACCATTTGGCGAAATTATTGTTATTCGGATATCAGTATCAATTTTTTCAAATGAAGAAAAATCTGTATTCTCAGAAAAAAACATCGCGCATATCCCAGCGGCTTCCATCACCATGGCTTGGGCATTTTTAATATTGTTATTGTGGGCCACACGAACTGATACTGCAAAGAAGCTTATCAGCCCCGAAAAAATTATTAGGATGGTGTATAGTGATAGTCGTTTTTTCATGTCAGCATATAACCTATGCCTCGGATGGTTTGTAAAGTGACTTCGCTACCTGCCTCTGACAGTTTTTTTCGAAGTTCCATTATGTGGACATCCAGAGTTCGGGTCTCTCCATAAAAAGCATACCCCCAAACTTTATTAAAAATTGTTTTGCGCTCTAGTACCTGATCTGCGTTTTCACAGAACAGGCACATCAAGTCATATTCTTTTAGTGTTGTCTCTATTGGTATGCCTTTTATTAATATTTGGTGTTTGGAAAAATTAATGTGAATGTCCTTATAGTCTATGTTGCCCTTTTCGGGAGGGGCATTTTTGCGCAAATTTGCCTTTATGCGGGCCACCAGTTCCAGTACGCCGAATGGCTTGGCTATGTAGTCGTCTGCCCCCATATTCAGACCTTTTACTTTATATACCTCATCACCTTTGGCAGACACAATGATGAGTGGTATGTGCGAAGTAGCATTGGTAGATTTAAGACGAGATAGAATCGCAAATCCATCATCTCCTGGCAACATGATGTCAAGAATGATCAAACTGGGAGTCTTTTCTGAAAGCATACCGAAAAGCGAGTCTCCATCTTCAAAGCAACGACAGTCAAATTCATTCTCCAATGAAAAGCTGTACAGCTCCCGTAGTGCCGCGTCGTCCTCTACTGCATAGATTATCTGCTTCACGTTAGCCACTCTTTCATGGATGATCGCCGGTTATTGCGTATTCTACCCACTCGCCAATGTTGACAGCGTGGTCGCCTATTCTTTCAAAATATTTTGTAACCATCATAAACATGACGGCCTGCTCTGCGTTGTCAGTGTTTTTCTTAATGAGTTCAATTAGATCCCCCATTATGACTTTGAAAAGCTCATCAACTTTTTTATCGGTCTTATCAAGGGTACGGGCAAGTTCTAGGTCATTGTTGATATAGGCATGGACACCATCTTTGACCATCTGAATAACGATGGTCGCCATTTCCTGAATATGTACCAGTTTCTTGATATATTCGCCTTCACCGATGTGAGTCGATATTTCTGCGATGTCACGTGCCTGATCGCCTATTCGCTCCAAGTCGGTGATCATCTTCAGAGCGGCCGATATCGCCCGGAAGTCACCCGCAACCGGATGCTCCAGTAGGAGTATTTTTAGACAGGCATTCTCAATGTTTCGCTCCATTTCGTTGATTATGCGATCTTCAGCGCAAACCTCTCGTGCCAAGTCAGAATCGCGATCAACAAGTGCTATCACACATTTCTCGATGGCCAATTCTATGTGTCGACACATCAGTACCAGGCTGTCGAACACACATCCAAGCTCTTTTTCATATCTTGCTCTGACCGACATTTTCATGCCCTTTCCATGTGATTACCCCAGTATCATCCGAAACGTCCGGTTATGTAATTTTCTGTTCGTTTGTCTGATGGGTTTGTAAAAATATTTCCAGTGAAGCCAAATTCAACTATTTCTCCCAAAAGAAAGAATGCCGTTTTGTCGGATATACGCGTCGCCTGTTGCATATTGTGTGTGACAATAACGATTGTATAACTGGTTTTTAGTTCATTGATCAATTCTTCTATGATTCCGGTCGAGATGGGATCCAAGGCACTGGTGGGTTCATCCATTAGCAAAATCTTTGGGTCTGCCGCCAGGGCGCGGGCAATACACAGCCTTTGTTGTTGGCCACCGGACAGGCCCATAGCGTTTTTGCGCAGTCTATCTTTGGCTTCATCCCAAAGTCCTGCCTGCCTTAGCGAACCTTCCACAATGCTGTCCAGCTCTCCCTTTTTCTTGATGCCGAAGGTGCGGGGAGCAAAAGCTACATTGTCATAGATGCTCATTGGGAATGGGTTAGGTTTTTGAAAGACCATGCCGACATTTTTGCGCAGTAGCGTTACGTCAGTGCCTTTTGCGTATATGTCCTGCCCGCCTATCAAAATTTCGCCTGTTATGCGACAGTTCTCTATTAGGTCATTCATTCTGTTAAAAGTTTTGATAAAGGTCGACTTCCCACATCCAGATGGGCCAATGAAGGCCGTAACCTCACTCTCTTCTATGTCGATATTTATATTTTTTAGTGCATGGAAGTCGCCATAGTGTAGGTCGCAACCTCGCACGGTTATGTTAAATTGCTTATCCATGGGCGAGCTCCCCTTTGCCAAAAATATTGCCCAGAATAGTCGCAAGTATGTTTATGACAACTACCAGTACCAATAGCACTACCCCAGTTGCGGCCGCCTGTTCTGGATAACCATGTGACCCAAAATAATAGACATCCAAAGCAAGGCTGGTGCCTGGAGATGCAAAATTATTGGGCATTTTATTTACTACCATGCCGATGGTGAGGATTAGGACTGCACTTTCTGACATCACCCGCCCCACGGCAAGGATCAATGATGTGACGATACCGCTTGCGGCGCATGGCAGTACGACTGAGAAAATTGTGCGAACCTTGGATGATCCAAGGGCAAAGCTCCCTTCTCGAAGTGTGAGGGGAACTGCCAATAGACTTTCTTCGGTCGAGCGCACAATCACAGGCAATATCATAATGGCGAGGGTAATACCGCCTCCAATTAATGAATACCGAAGACCTAGGGCTACCACGAACACCAGATAACCAAATATTCCGTAGACAATAGAAGGTATTCCAGCAAGGGTTTCTGTGGCGATTCTAATTATTCTTACAAAGCGACTTTGGCTCTTTGTATACTCCGCCAAAAATATCGCACTGCCAATTCCGAGTGGAGCGGCGATGGAAACAGAAATTACAACCAAGTATAGAGTGCCTAGCAGTGCTGGTTTTATTGAGGGGTATCTACCATAGTTACCAAAAAGTAGTTGCATGTTTACATGGGGTACACCACGGACGAGAATAAAAAATACTACCGCCCCAAGGGCAACCAGCGTTAGCAATAGAGCTGTCTGTGCTGTAGACCTAGCAAAGGCATACTTAAGCACCTGTCTTTTGTGTGCGTTTTTTGCCACGCTCTTCGCCTCCACTAAGCATCGAGAAACTAACATTTAACAATAGTGCAAAAACAAACAGCACGGCACCCGTTGCTACTAAGGCGGTTGCCGAGTCGCCTGACAGCTCAGTGGCTCCCATTGCGATGTTTGCCGTCATAGTGCGAACTGACTGGAACAGGCTGGTTGGCATTACTGGGGAACCGCCTATGACCATGATAACTGCCATAGTTTCGCCAACCGCACGCCCCATAGATAGCACTATGGCGGCAAGAACCCCGCTTTTTGCCGCTGGAAGCATGACTCTAAAAACACTTTGCTCACTTGTAGCACCAAGGGCTAGTGCACCCTCATAATAGTTCCTGGGTACAGAATTAAGAGCATCTAAACTTATACTGACGATGGTAGGTAGAATCATTATTGAAAGTACAAGGCTGGCGGCCAATATTCCATAACCTACACCACCGGGGGAAACATGGTCTCGCAAAAAAGGAACGATTATTATCATGCCAAATAGGCCGTAGATGACAGACGGGATTGCCGCTAAAAGGTTTATCAGTTGGCGAATTGGAGGGACTGCCAGCTTCGGACAGAACTTGTATAGGGCAATGGCGGTAAACAACCCAAGTGCAACACCCATCCCTGTGGATAGTCCTGCAACATAAATCGATGCTACAAACATTGACAAAATACCGTATGCGCCGCTACTTAGGTGCCAAGTTGTTCCAAAGAAATTTGTCAGGCCGACCCTTCCAATAAACGGCAGACCATTTGCCAACAGAAAGAGAGTTATACAACCAAGAGCAAGCACTGAGAACGCGGCACATAACAAGAAGATGCCGCGCATGACGGCATCTCTGGTTTTGATGAAGCGGTAAGCCTGGTTCATTACTTTATCAGTTCATTCCATTTAGAAATTGAATTCTGCCCTGCCTCAGCATTATAGATGGTTTTTAGTTGTTCCATGGAGATGCTATTGAGTGGGTTGTTTCTGTTTACGATCACGGCTATGCCATCTTGACTGACTACATGGTAAATGCAGGAAGGAGCTTTTTCTTTATTAAATTCCTCGCTTATCATCCCAAAAGTCGAAACTCCCTGGTCAGCGTCTTTGTAGCCGGTACCACTACCACCACCGGAAACATTGACAGTTACTTTGGACTGCAATTTTTCAAAAGCTGTAGCAAGCTCAATCATCAGTGGTTGGAGCGACGTAGAGCCTGAGATGTTGATGCTACCAGAAAGTGCACCGTTGATTGTATACCTCGAAGCATTTTCTACCATTGCAACATAACCGTTTTCCGAAATGATTTTTTGTGCATCGCTTGATTGCAGGAAGGTAAAGAACGCTTTGTTTATTCCAGAATCAATTGAAGCCTGTTTGTAAACTATCGACAGCGGGCGTGAAATTTTATACGAGCCATTCTTTATATTAGCGACTGTTGCTTCTACGCCATTGACCCTTAGTGCTTTGACATCACGGGTGACATAGCCAAGGCTCTCATAAGCAATAGCTGTAGGATTGCCCTTTACTTCTGCAAGGACTCCAGCGGTTCCTGTCTGGATGATAATTTTTGCTGGGTCTGGCTTGCCTTTCAGGCCAATAATCTCCATGAAAGCACTCTTTGTGCCACTGCCGTCTTCTCTTGCAATGACCGAGATGTTTTTAGAAGCATCAAAAGCAGGTTGTCTGCCAGATGCACCTATCCCTAGCACTGCCACAGTGATTGCACCTATCAAGATGCCGGTGTTGAACATTGTTTTCATAAGTATTTCTCCCTTCGTTCCTGAAGTCTAGCAGTGAGGGGATAATTAAAAATCACTAGTGGGTAAGACTACTGTAAATTGTTTGTAAAACAGGACAATTGGCTAAAAAGGAAAATGACCGTGCCACCTTTAGGCGGCGCGTGTTTCAACCGCTTTGAGCAGTTCACAAATCAAGCCTCCAACTCTGGTGGAGGCTTGAATTTGTTGGTATTACTGGTGGCTCTGAGCCAATATTATTTGCGGTTGCTGATCTCTTCATCAATTACTCCTGCATTAAAGCTGGATCGAACAAAGGAGCCTGCGTAAACTTTTTTTATTCCTTGCTCTTGAGCCAAGTTCGCCAACTCTAGAAATCTATCAGGGTGGATATATTTATGCACGGGCAATTGTTTGCGAGTCGGACGCAAATATTGTCCCAATGTCAAAATATCTGTATCGGCTTTTGCTAAGTCTTGAAAGACAGCCAGTAGTTGCTCATCTGTTTCACCAAATCCAAGCATGAGGCCTGATTTGGTGCGAAAACTCGAACCGAAAAGACAGTTGCCGATGCGTTTTGCCTCGGCAAGTACTGCCAGACTTCTGTCATAGTCGGCTCCGGGTCGTATTTTTGCGTAAAGGCTGGGTATTGTTTCAAGATTATGGTTAAAAACTACAGGTTGTGCGGATACTACCCTAGCAACTGCCTCAAGATTACCTTGAAAATCAGGAACTAATACTTCTACCTTCGCTCCTATTTCTTTGATGGCGCAAATTGTAGTTGCAAAGTGAGTAGCACCGCCGTCTGGCAGGTCATCCCTTGTAACACTTGTCAATACAACATATTTGATCCCCATCGAAACAACTCTTGTGGCTATTTCAGATGGTTCATTCGGGTTGGGTTGTAGAGGTATCCCATGATTGATGGAGCAAAAAGAGCAATTCCTTGTGCAATTGTCTCCTAGCAACAAAAAGGTTGCAGTACCTTGCGTGAAACATTGCAAACGGTTGGGGCAACGGGCTTCTTCGCAGACTGTATACAATTGGCTTTCCCTCAAACCCCGCTTCATGGCATGCAGACCAGCCAAAGTAATTTTTTCCTTTGCAATCCACTCCGGAAGGCGTGCATGATGGTTTGCAGTATTTCGATTCATATTTACATTTTAGGCATGATGTTGGGTTTGAGGGTAATTGATTAACAGTTTCAATACTGCAAAAGGCTACTTTATAAAGAAAAACAATGAAGGGGGATGCTAAGGTTGCCGATTAGCTATAAAATGGTTTGGGTAAAAGGTCTCTTGACATGGGTTCTAACGCTGGATTAAATCGTTTATTTGCTTTGGAGCAACTGGCCTTTCTGCGACGACCACGTAAACACTGGAATACTCACTTAAACCTAGCTAGGGAGTTTATTGCCACTGCCCTGAAAACAGCTGATCCAAGTCGTCCAATTCTCATTTTGGGGGCAGGCTGGGGGCTTGAGATTCCTTGGCGATTAGCCCCAAAAAGCACAGTTGGTTGGGATGCTGATCCTTGGAGCCGGCTGGGAACATTTTTTCGCCATTTCCGCTGGGCACCATGGGTATTCAAAGACATCACTGGTACTTTTCAAGAACTTGCTCGGGTTTCGAGAAGGGTGCAGACGATCGAAGGTCGATTGGTTCGCAGACCTGTTCCTGTGGCCGCAAAACGATTAGCTGGCCTGTTGCCATCGGTCATCCCATCTCCAATGGCACTGGAAACATGGATTCAAAATAAACAGCCTAGTACAATTATCTGTGCCAATATTTTGGGTCAAATAAAACCAATGGCTTCAAAAATTATTGAAGTTGCATTCAAACCTAATAGCCCTTGGGTAATAGATCCGGAATTGCCAGACTCTCTCAATGATGCGCTGGATGTGTGGGTGGCAAGAGTGTTAAAGTGCATACTGGGTATCTTTCAAAAATCAGGCTCGAACCTTTATCTGCTACATGACAGAGGTGTTATTCATCAAGATGCAGACTTGGCCTTGGGGGAATGGGAGGACTCTTGGATAGAACAAATCAAATCCATAGAAAAACACCTAGAGGCCAGTGACCCACTTTCGGGCGTGGATATGTTAGTTGAATTGAATAAGTTTACTTGCCACTCAAAAAAACGCTGGATATGGCCACTTGGTTCAAAGCAGATTCATATTGTTGAGGCTCTGGTGTTACGGCCATAAAAAAAATAAGGTTGGAAAGTACTACATTTGCATCCAAAACCTTTTTTTCAAAATTTCCCCTAATGGCGAAAACTCCATTATTCATAGCCCAATTCTCCGTTTCAGAGATCTATAATAATTGTTTTATTGACCCCTTTTTTATTAAATAACCCGATGTTTTCCCTCTAACCAATAATCTTTTTTCAAGTCAAAATAAGTAAATGATGTGGCCTCAATACCGAAAATTTCGACAATTGGCAAAAGACTACCAAACTAGGTCAGGGGAAAACCAGGGGGCAATCTCTGCAAAGCTAGGTATTAACCTTTTTACGTACCGAAACTACCTTTATGGCTCAAAAAAGCCTGGAATAAAGACTTTACAGGCGGCCGCCAGGTTGTTTGGAGTTTCTATTACAGAATTTGTTGACAACCCAGGTACTCCTCCCCCTGGTATCGAAAGAGATTTATGGCAAAGAATTTCTGAGCGTGATCGAGTGCTGGGAACAGCGATATTGGAGGATCTAACTTCTATTTCTGACCAAGAAAAAGAGGTCTACCTAGATATGTGGAAGCAAGGTTTTTTCAAAGCCATAGCAAAGATGAGGATAGAAGAGGCTAACAATAAACTGTCAACTTAAACCTGCATAATTGTTTCTCTGCTAGATTTGACAGAAGATAACTGGCACCGACAGTGGAAAATAAAGCGATAGAATTTTTTTCTGGCATCGGCGGATGGAGGTATGCGTTTGCCGGCTTAGGTAGTGTTATCTCTGCCGTTGACATAAGCGAAGTCGCCAATAGCGTCTATGCGATGAACTTTGGGGTTATTCCTAAAGTACGTGAGTTGGCTACCATCCGGGCAGATGAAATAAAAGAGATTGGGTCAGATAGTTGGCTACTAAGCCCACCGTGTCAGCCCTATTGTCGCATGGGTAATAGTCGAGACCTCGCAGACCCTAGGTCAGCCGCCTTAGTCAACTTGATGAAAATACTCAAACAATTCCCTCCCAAAAGATTTGTCATGGAGAACGTTGAAGGATTTCTGGAATCAAATGCTTTTAACTTGGTAGGAGAACATCTGGAAATAGCTGGTCTAAAATGGAGGACTTTTTGTCTCTGCCCATCCCAATTTGGATTTCCAAACAGGAGGAGGAGAGTTTTTGTTATAGCAAGCGATGAGGGTATCAGAAATTCACTACCGCCCTCTTCAGAGCCTGTGGCAATTAGTAGTTTTCTGGATGAGGCTGAAGATAAAGGATTGTATCTTTCTGTTAATATTCTCGCCAAACACAAGGCAGGCATGGATATCGTTACTAAAAAATCAAACAGGACGGCATGTTTCATAGGCGGTTATGGGAGCAGGTTTGTGGGTAGCGGTTCATTTTTAGAAACATCCAAGGGAATACGCCGTTTCAGCCCTAGTGAAATCAGCCGCCTATTAGGTTTTCCTGCCAGCTTTCGCTTCCCTTTCCATGTGTCTCTAGCTAATCGATACAAATTGCTCGGAAACAGCTTGAACCCAGTCGTTGCAAAGTGGGCATTGGGACAACTAAATTGAGCTAAACTCGCGAAGCAATTCGGCAACACTTCAGGATGGGGGGTACGATATTAGCTCATTTGTATCAAAAATGATTTTTTTTCAATACTAGCCCCAACTGAGTTACGCTATAAAGCAATACTCAAGTTACCCATCTACAGGTGTGACTTATCTCTAACCCCTTTTTCAAAAGAGATACGATTATGGTAGAAAAAATCAAACAATCCTTGAGGGAATCTAAGTCCCTGCGCTGGATA
Organism: Holophagaceae bacterium; assembly: GCA_009783055.1. Classification (GTDB taxonomy): domain Bacteria; phylum Acidobacteriota; class Holophagae; order Holophagales; family Holophagaceae; genus WRHW01. The sequence goes on along the minus strand of WRHW01000051.1, from coordinate 2,703 downwards.
GCATTGTCACTAGTCTCCTTTACAATGCTTTGTGGCTATTACTTTGAAAAGGCTACATCGGCATTTAAGCCCGAACTGATCAATACGCAGGGATGGAACGATCTCCAGTTCGGCATCTTCAGAAACTCGTATATGTGGCTGAATGTATTTGCAGGAATGCTGGTGATAGGTGGCATTATCCTCGATAAAATGGGCGAAAGGTTTACAGGCATCATGGCCACCATTGTAATGCTTTTCGGAGCTTCAATATGCGGATATGCCCTAATCGGGGATTTTCCAGTTGCTACACAGGTAATAATAGCCTCAATCGGATTTGCAATTTTTTGTGTTGGGGATGAGGTTGCCGGAATCACGGTTTCAAAGGTTATTGTCAAGTGGTTCAAGGGCAAGGAACTGGCCTTGGCAATGGGGCTTGAGATGGCCGCCGCCAGGATGGGGACTGGTATAGCCCTGGCGTTTGGGCTTCCATTCGCCCTGAAATGGGGCGTTCCCGCGCCGGTTGTTATTGGAATGGGTCTCTTGGCAGTAGGAATGTTGGCCTTCATAGTTTATACAGGGATGGACAAAAAACTCGAAAACAGTGAGCCAAAAGTTATTCAAGGGGATACAGGCGATACAGGAAAAAATAAGGAAGATGCTTTTAAGTTTTCTGATATTTTGGAGATACTGAAAAATCAAGGATTCTGGTTAATAGCAGTACTTTGCGTCCTGTTCTATTCTGCCGTTTTCCCATACCTAGACTTCGCCGTTGACCTGATGATCCAAAAATACAAGGTTGACCCCAAGTTTGCCGGCTACATACCTGCCATGTTGCCTTTGGGTAACATTTTGTTGACCCCAGTATTTGGGACAATCTATGACCGCAAAGGCAAAGGGGCCACAATCATGGCATTTGGCGCAGTATTGCTGATCATTGTCCATACGATTTTTTCAATTCCCTCATTTACTCATGTTGGATTTGCCATTGCCGCCGTTCTGCTTTTGGGAGTTGGATTCTCCCTGGTTCCTTCAGCGATGTGGCCAAGTGTCCCCAAACTGATCCCTGAAAGACAATTGGGCACAGCCTACGCAATGATCTTTTTCATACAAAATATTGGCTTGGGTGGCGTTCCCCTATTGATTGGGTGGGTACTGAAAAACTACTGCATCACCAGCCCTGAAGGCGTTACACCCCTTACCTATGACTACACGCTACCAATGGTGATCTTCCTAGTATTCGGTATATTGGCTCTCGTTGTTGCCATGATGCTAAAAGCGACCGACCGCAAAAACGGGTATGGATTGGAACTTCCGAATATTAAAAAGTAGTAACTCTATGATAGAAATAACTCTCGAAAAAATTTGAGAGTTATTTCTGTTTTTTTTCGCTTTTTGTGTTATCATTTTTTTTATAGGAATCAGCGGTCGATTCTTAGGGGCATGTCCGACAGTGTCCTTTTCAAATTTCGGGAGATATAATGGCAGATGAACGGATGAAAGCATTGAATAAAGCTCTTGGAGACATTGAGCGAGCTTATGGCAAAGGCTCGGTGATGAAACTTGGCGAGCGAATGAATGCAGAGGGTATTGAAGTTATATCAACTGGCTCCATTGGCCTCGACCTCGCCCTGGGCGTTGGGGGTGTTCCTAAGGGGCGCATTGTGGAAGTCTATGGTGCTGAAGCTAGTGGAAAAACCACATTGGCACTTCACATGGTGGCAGAAGCACAAAAAAAAGATGGATTGGCCGCATATATTGACGCAGAACATGCCCTAGACCCTGACTATGCAAAAAAACTGGGTGTTGATATTGACAACTTATTTATCAGCCAGCCAGATAGTGGCGAACAGGCCTTGGAAATATGTGATCAGTTGGTTAAGAGTGGTGCTCTTGACATTGTAGTTATCGATTCCGTGGCCGCCTTGGTTCCAAAGGCAGAAATTGATGGAGAAATGGGCGATTCACACATGGGCTTGCAGGCAAGGTTGATGAGTCAGGCTCTGAGAAAGATGACAGCAACCATCAGTCGCAATAATACCTGTGTAGTATTCATCAACCAAACCCGCATGAAGATTGGTGTAATGTTTGGCAACCCTGAGACAACGACCGGTGGCAACGCCCTTAAGTTTTACTCAACAGTCCGCCTAGAAGTTCGTAGCGGACAGTCCATTAAGGGTAGTACCGGCGATGTCGTGTCCGCCTCTGGCAAAGATGAAGAGGGAGGCGTGGTAGGTAAAAAAACAAAGGTAAAGGTTGTCAAAAACAAGGTTGCACCGCCACTCAAAGTTGCCAACTTTGACATAGTTTATGGTGAAGGCATAAGTCGAGCGGGAGAGCTGATTGAACTAGGCACAAACCTCGAAATAATCCAGAAGAGTGGTTCGTGGTATTCCTATAAAGATTCCCGACTTGGGCAAGGAGCCGAAAACGTTAAAAAACTCTTTTCAGATAATCCAGAGCTTGCGGCGGAAATTGAAGGGATAATTAGAGAAAAACTTGGACTCTGAACCTTTGTTGAGTGGTTGCCAGACGCTGTGAATACATTATCTATAGTGGTTTGACAATTCGTAGTCGAATTGCTTCGCTGAGGTTTTCTTGAAAGCCATGGCTCATACCAAGTTGCACCCAAACGGGAGCAACTTGGTATGACGGCAATGCGAAAGCAGTGCCCGCAAGTTTTTGAAAATACGGGCTTTGCTCGTGTTTGCAAAAACTTTTGCGTTT
>WRHW01000050.1 GCA_009783055.1 Holophagaceae bacterium | reverse complement strand
ACCTTCTACTTCCTGGGCTATATGGTTTATTAAACCCCTTAATTCGGTGACTGCCTTCCCTACATCGTTAGCCATTGCCCCTAGCTCGTCGTTATACTCGCCTTTTGACTCTACTGTGAGGTCATGGTGGGCTAGGCGATTCATAAATCCGCCCAATTTGTTTAATTGAGATACTACAAAGTTGGCTATGAAGGTGCCTACCAATATGGAAAAAATAGCAATGCCCACAATGGTAATGGACATCGTAGTGTAAGCTTTTTTGGCTGTAGCCTTATTGTTAGCTAACAACGAAGTCGCAGTCCTATCGATCGCATCATTAAGGCTTGTCATATCTGCCAGCACTGCCACCGTGGCATCAGTTATATCGCGATGGGCATAGGCTATCATGGCCTCAGAATTTCTGTTGGCAATACCTAGATTGACAATATTATCGGCTAGCCGGTTATATTCTGCGCGAGATGCCCCTGTTTTTTTCGTCTCAGCAAGCAGAGGCTGGTTTCCCACCGACTCAAACAGCCTAACTATCTCACGAGCTGTCTCCATATATTCTTTCCAAACATTGTCATAGTTTTCTTTAAGGCGACGCAAGTCCTCAGGGTCTGTCCTCAATATGGCATCCCGCAATACTACCCGGATCTCTTGTAGTTTGCTGGTCAAAACACCTACATGCTCGGTGGACTTGAGGCCGATTTCATACATCCTTATATCTGCATCACTAATTTTGGCGATAGAGCGCATACCTTCTGCGCCCACCCATATCGTCAAAATGATGGTCAAAAGAAAACCCAACAACAGCTTTGTTTTCATTTTTAGGTTGTAATACCAATTCATGGTCGCCTCCAAAAAACATTGCAGTTATGCGCACTGTAATGAATGTGGCTTCTTGAACAGGAAGCCACGCCTTAGTACACTATAGACAATTTCCTGCCTATATACAACCAAAAAGTGTTTTCCATGTAAAAAAACTTGTAAAAAAACGTCCGTTAAAAAACGTTAGCTAGTTAGCCCCAGCAAAATATTTTTTTACTCGGCCAACAATGCCTTGTAGATTTATGGATCACATAGTAACAAAGCGGAAGTAGCACTTGAAAGTACACATTTATACTCCACGCAGACAAAGTCTCATTGTTCCAACTCCCTTGTCGCCAACTCATTAACTCTTGCGAGAAATGCCACCGGATCAACTAGCTTAGAGCCTTCGGCTATAAGGGCCTGATCAATCAAAAACTGACCGTATTGTTCAACCATGAGGTCGTGTGGTTCTGGGTTTTTTGAATACCGGTTGAACAGTGCTGTAATCAAGGGATGCTCTGGGTTTAGCTCAAGCACCCTAGGGCTTGTGCCATGTCCATGCCCCATACGAGCCATCAGTTGTTCCATACGAGGTTCCATGGATTCATCTGCAACCACAAGACATGAAGCACTCTCTTTCATCCTGGTCGAAAGGCGCACGTCCTTCACAGAGGGCAACTTCGACTTAAGACATTCCAACAAACCAGCATATGTTTTTGTGGTTTCTTCAAGTTGCTTTTGTGCTTCTGGCATCTCCGGCGCGTGGCGATCTGCCGCCTTGAGCGGCTTAGTCTTAAACTCAGTCAGAGATGGTAGCACAAACGGATCCATCTGGTCTGTCAACAATAAAACATCCCACTTCAAATGCCTGAAGGCTTCCAGACATGGATTTGTGGCAAGAGCTGATCGGTCTTCACCTGCTAGATGATAAATTTCTGTTTGTCCATCCTGCATGGCGGAAACATATTCACTCAAAGTAATCAAATGCCCTGGCTCACCACTGAGGTGCTCAAACAGGAGCAAGTCGGCAATGGCCTCTCTGCGCTCAAAATCCCGAACCAATCCCTCTTTAATAAATTGTCCAAGTTCATTAAAAAGGGTTTCAAAGGCTGGTCTGTCTTCAGTTTTTAGTTCATCCAGAGCCTTCATAACGTGTTTAACCAAGTTTTTTTGAATCTTATCCAACAACGGATTCTGTTGAAGCATTTCACGGCTGACATTCAGTGGCAAGTCCGAACAATCCACTACGCCTTTGACAAAACGAAGCCATTGAGGCAACAACGCCTCACAGGGGTCCTGAATAAGTACCCTGTTGATATACAGACGTGGACCAGCCTTAACATCGCCGAACTGTAGCTCCCAACTTTTTCGCTTGGGGAGATAAAGCAAGGCCTTAAATGCAATCGAGCCTTCTGCGTGAATGTGTAGGACCTTGGCTGGGTCTCCAAAATCGTTTGATATCTGGTGGTAGAAAGAATTATATTCCTCTTCGGTCACGTCCTGTTTACTCCGCAACCAAAGAGCCTTTCGGCTATTCAGGGTTTCATCTTCGATCTTTATAGTTTCACCATCCTTAGACTCCACAGCCATCAAGATGGGATGCTCAATAAAATCGCTAAATTGCTTAACTAGGTTACGAATCTGCCAAGTATCCAAAAAGCCCTTTTCATCTTCCTTGAGATGAAGAATAACGTCGGTGCCGCGGCCTTCACGTTGGGAGTTTCTGATAGTGAACTCACCCTGCCCATCAGACTCCCACTCAACGGCATCATCGCCTGACGTTTTGCTGATAACCCTAATCTTATCTGCTACCATGAAGGCACTATAAAAGCCAACACCGAATTGCCCAATTAATTCAGGACGCTGAACTGCATCAGCAGACTTCAACTGGTCGATGAAAGCCTTTGTACCACTCTTGGCAATAGTACCCAAGTTCTCAATAATCTCAGTTCGGGTCATTCCTACGCCATTATCGGAAATAGTTAATATCCCAGCGGTCTTATCCGGGGAAATTCTTATTTTCCAATCTCGATCATCACCAAGTAGAGCATCATTATTCATGCTGTTAAAGCGCACCTTGTCAATGGCATCGCTGGCATTGCTCAGCAATTCCCTTAAAAACACCTCCTTGTGGGAATAGAGTGAATGTGTGATCAGGTGCAAAACCTGCCTCAGTTCACTCTTAAAGGAAATTGTTTCGCCTGTATTCTGGGTCATCTTACAGTTCTCCAATAGAAAAAATGTCCAATCCTATTTATTTCACCACCATGTCAGGGTAATGCCAAGAGTCATTTTTTGTCCTTATTACAATTACCGAAACCACAGGCACCTTCGAGCAAAAAAGATATTTTTCCTCGATTTAGAGTGGCAAGAATATAAATAATATGATAACCTACAGGCTCTAACACCTTTCGGGGGGTTCCCATGGCGATCTTTGAAGGTCAGCTACACGTAAACAAAAACGACCGTTTTGCGCTTGTGTCCGCGAGATTCAACGAGTTCATCGTTGACCGCCTTGTAGAAGGGGCTTTGGACTGCTTCATGCGCCACGGTGGAAGTGAATCTCAAATCGACCATTTCAAAGTACCTGGTTCCTTTGAATTGCCCCAGATTGCCCAGTGTGTCGCACAGTCCGGCAATTATGTGGGCATATTATTGCTCGGCGCGGTAATTCGTGGTGGCACACCCCATTTCGACATGATTGCCGCCGAAGTTACAAAAGGGGCCGCACAGGTTGCACTACAAACAGGTATCCCGCTTGTTTTTGGTGTGCTGACCACTGATACGGTTGAGCAGGCCATTGAACGTGCAGGCACCAAGATGGGCAATAAGGGTTGGGAAGCCGCCCAGTCATTGATCGAAATGGTTGACTTAAAGAAGACCCTCGCCCCCAAGAAAGGCAAGTGATGGGAGTTCGCCGTAGGGGCAGAGAATATGCCCTACAGATGTTATTTGCAATGGATATGACCGAATACCAACCGGACGAAGTGTTTGCAGGTTTTCATGCAATTCAGGATCTCAACCGTGACGCTTTTTACTACGCACGTCGCATGGTTGACGGCATACATGGTCATTTAGAAGAAATCGACGCGCTTCTGGCAAAATATGCAAAAAATTGGAAAATTGCTCGCATGGCGGTTGTAGACCGTAACTTGTTGCGACTGAGCATCTTTGAATTAAAGTACCAAGAAGATGTTCCATTCCAAATAGTCCTCAATGAGGCTCTAGAGATAGGAAAAGATTTCAGCGAGGAAGAAAGCTCTCAATTCATAAACGGCATACTAGATACCGCAAGCAAGGAATTAAGACCAGAAGAACCCAGTAAAAGGAGTATGCCAAAGAAAAAGAAAGTAAAGCAACAAATAGTGAGTGGGGAGTGAGATATTTCAACATCTTTATTCTTTAGACTTGGAAAAAAACTGTTCTCAGTTATAATGAACTCAACGCCGCTTTAGCTCAGTGGTAGAGCATCCGCCTTGTAAGCGGAAGGTCCACGGTTCAAACCCGTGAAGCGGCTCCAAATCATGGCAGGCAAATCTTCTGACAACATGGAGCAAAAATGAAGAGATTATTCATTTCCCTGTTTGCATTATTCGTCTTTTGTTCTCCGTTGTTTTCACAGGCAGAGTTCGATTACGCATTAAGCAGACAAAAAGGCAACAAGATAGTCATTTTGGGAGAATGGAAATCAGAAGATAGTAGTGTTTGGAAAGATATTATTGAATCCGATGGCATTTATGAGCATGACTTCATCCTGCTTGATGCCGCCAAGGTAGTGAACTACCGGTCATGGCAAAAGATGGAGTCTGAAAACTTTGAACCATGGTTCAGGCAACGATATGATCTCAGCAATCAGGCAAGGTGGGTAGCACTAGACCTGGAAAACAAATTAATTGTCTCTGGCATCCAAACACCAACCGCCAAAGAATTTGGCCAGATGTTGGATAACAGGGGGATAAAAAGTCCTCTGAGAAAGGTCAGGGATTTTTTGCTGGAAAACCCCAACCACATAGATGCCAAGACAGATCTGTTAACAGAAGTCCGCCGCCGCGCCCTCCACGTCCTGCCGCCTGACACAGTCGAAGACCTGGATACTGAAACTGATTTACGCACATGGGGAGTCCTCGCCGCTGAGACCGACAGAGTGTTCAGCGGCTCCTGGCGAGGCGTTGATTTAAACTTTTTTCAGCCACACAAGGATCAACCAGAGCGGTTCAGCAAATTGATGAAGAACGTCTTCCGCAAGCATATTGCAAAGCTAGAGTCCGCTGTCCAGTCGGACGTGACAGACGAGGTACTTTGGAACATTTGGGCATGGATGGCCCGTAGCTCTCCAGATTACAAGTGGACAACATTTATTAGTTCAATTGTGCCACTATTTTTTTCCAGCGAATCATCTTTAGCCGGCATATCTTCACCTCCGGCTGATGTATGCGTGTGGATAGTGGATGAATCCAGAAAAAACAAAAATTGGGAGACAGTAATTAAATTTGCGCGTCAGGCAAGGGGTTTTACACATGAGCCAGGCACCAGTGAAAGCAGGGCAGAGTGGATGCCAGGTGGACATTCATATCGAAGTTTTTTCGTTGGCAAGGGTATAGATGGCCACCCCATAAAAACAGCTTATGTGCCCCACTTGGAAGCACTGCTAAGAACGGGCAACATTGAGGAAGCAAATATTGTTTGCGATGAAATGATGCGCAATGGCAGTCTGCGGATGGGCGTACCAACTAACCTGCCAATAGCCATCGAGGTTGCCAAGTCTGTTGGAATGGAAGAACTGGCACAGCTTTGGGGAGAGGAGGGAAGATACAAGGACATGTTCCAAAAGATCTACCCCAATAACTGTCGGTCTCCATTTTTTGTGGTATTTGAGGAAATCACTAGGACTCCCCTCGGCAATGGTGGGTTTTCCACTACAGCCAGCAATTTTCAAAATCAATTCAGAGTGTTGAATATGAGTTTATCTCCAAGATTGCCACTCGTGGCCTTTTCGGGGGCAAATGAATTTGGTTGGAAAAATGAAGACGGCCCCAGATGGGGGCTTTTTTCTGCAGATGCCAAATTATTAGCCGACGGATCTGATATACCTGACAGAGAGTCCATGCAGACTATTTTCAGCCGCAACAATATCATTAGTGTCGCAGATTTTTTTCGTAAATACATTGCCGAAATGGGCAGTACACCTGGAATTGAACTCTGTCTGGCCTACCACATTATTGACGAATATCATTTGCCTCTGAACAGCGATAACGAACCTGATACGTCATTGGCAGATTTCAAAAATGAGGCCGCCATATATCTGCGCAGAGTGATCGACAACCCTGAAACCTTATTTAATCTGCCAGATATTTCTCCAAACCCCGGCAATAGAAAACAGAGCATGGCATTAAAATCCATTTCAAGGTCATGTATAGCCAGCATCGAATCGCTACTTGAAAGAAAGCCATCTGACGAGAAAATTTGGAATCAGTGGCTTTTCTGGAGCGGTATCGAAGATGCCGAGCGGCCTATAGAGCCACTTTTGGAGCGTATAAAATTCAGCCCGCTTTCCACCAATATGGAAGCACCCTCTTCCGTAATGGATTTTTATTATGAAGAATGTAAGAAAAATGATGATTGGCCCAAAATTATAAAATTGCTGAAAAAAGTATGGGAAAGAGAAATCTCCATAGTAAACGACCCCCGAAGCGATGAGGAAAAAAGCGGCCTTATACCATATAACAAACAGGAAAGCCTGAACCGAGTTGGCAATAGGGTTGCGATACCCTTGATTGAAGCTTATCTCCATGACAGCAAATTTTATGAAGCAGATGATATATTCAATACATACATGGATTCTGGTGGCAAGTTTACCGACATATCAAAAATTGTAGGACTGGCAAAGGAAAAAAACCAGGATAGGCTTGTGAGGGCTTGGGAAACAAAGGTCGGCAAGTAAGTGTAAAGAACGTTTTGATGAATTTATAGTCCCAACAGTGCCCTTGCCTCTGTTTCCATTCGATCCAGTAAGTCTTCCGTAGTATGGCTCTGGAGATACACCTTTAATTTTGGTTCTGTTCCACTAGGCCGGAAGGCTACAAAAGCACCTGAAGCAAATCGGAATTTCAGCACGTTGCTAGACTCAATTGGCAAAGCAATGTCTTTGCGGTCTGGGCGATCCAGTATCGGTTCAATCTTTCCATTCTCATAGTGTTTGCAAGACAAAAAATCATCCCAACTGACAACTGTTTCACCTGCAAAATTACTCAGCCCCGAACTGCGTATGCGCCCCATAGCCTCCGCAAATCTCTGGGCACCTCCTGGCTTGGGGTCTTCCAGATTGAGCTGACAGCTATAATATGTGCCTATCCTCCTTTGCAGTTCTAGTACCGCTTCGTTTAGGTTCATCCCCAGTGCTTTGTAGTGGCCAACCATTTCACCATAGAGCAGGGCGGCGGTAATGCCATCCTTATCCCGCAACGAGTGATCCGGCAGACAGCCAATGCTCTCTTCGGCTCCAAAAGCATATACTTCACCGTTTGCCTCCAGTCTGTTCATTGCCACAGCAATATTTTTGAAACCGGTGAGGCACCATACGGTCATAATCCCGTGGTGTCTTGCCGTTTCTACAAGGAAGTCACTGGTGACAACGGTAGTAATTATGCAACCCTTGACCCCCTTGAAGCGCACTAGATAGTCGAGAGCAAGGGCGGCCATATCGTTGCCAGTCATTTGAACCCACTTGCCCTTTTGCTTTATCACTATGCCTAGGCGGTCAGCGTCAGGGTCTGTAGCCAAAATTGCATCAACTCCCTTGCGTTCTGCATCCTCGATAGTGACGCGGAATGCCGACATTTCTTCAGGGTTTGGCTTTGGAGCTGTAGAGAAATTACCATCTGGAACCATCTGGGCTGTGCATGTTTCCAAAGGAAGCCCCGCCCTCTTGAAAACCTCCGGCACAAAGTCAGCCCCTGTTCCATGAAATGGCGTAAATAGCAACTTAGCAGGATTGAAAGGATTCGGATTCAATCTGTAGCCAAGGCTCATCTGAATAAAATCTTCTTCGATTTCGCTCGGAATGGGGAGTATTTTAGAATCAACATCTGCTGAAGGTGGCTTAGGTATAATCGGTAACTCGCCCATAGCCAATTCAATTTCCTTGTCCCATGGAGAAACGACCTGCCCCCCTTTATCATCGTATGCCTTGTAACCGTTGTATTCTTTAGGGTTATGAGAAGCGGTTATTATCACCCCACAGGCAGTCCCAAGCTTTCTCATAGCAAAGCAAAGAAATGGCGTTGGCAGTGGCCTGTCGCCCAAATAGACATCAAACCCAGTCTCTGCCAGCACTCGAGCCGCATCTAGCGCAAATTCCTTAGATTGGTTGCGTGTATCATAGCCGATGATAGCCCTGTTTTTATTAGGCGCATTCTTTTTTGCGACGCTGGCAAGTGCCATTGTGGTGCGCCTAACCAGAGGTCTATTCATACGACGGATACCACCTGCCATCAGGCCACGAAGGCCAGCCGTCCCAAATGCCAGTGGTTCAGAAAACCTGTCTTCCAGTTCGATTTTTGCATTTTGGTCAGTTTCAGCGGCCTTTATCAGAGCCTCTAAATCTGCTCTCAACTCAGGTTCAAGGTAGGGTGAAGCAAGATAGGCACGAGCGGCATCAGACATCGAAATTCCTCCAATATGACAAAAGGTACACAGATAAGGATAATAGAATATGGATAGAATGCGCTCAAAAATTCTTTTGCCTCAATTTGCTTCTGCTGGAAAAACCCTTCCGCTCTGAAAACTGACTTATAGAAACTCATATTACCTATGCCACTCACAGACACCCACTGCCACTTACAGGATTTGCGCTACGGGGATACCCTACCAAAAGTATTGACAAAGGCCAGAGGGGTAGGAGTAACTGGATTTGTTTGTTGTGGCTCGTCTGAAGATGATTGGGAGAACGTACTCGGTCTGGCATCTCAGGAAAAAGACATCGTCCCAATGCTCGGCCTACATCCTTGGTATATCGACAAGGCACTACTGGGGTGGGAAAAACGCTTAGAAAACCTACTGAAGACCTCCTACATCGGCCTTGGAGAGTGCGGGCTTGACTTTGCAATTCCAGAAGCAAGTGAAAATAAAGAAGAGCAAATCACAATATTAAAAACCCAATGGCGCATGGCATTGGAATTAAATCGCCCCTTGAGTCTACACTGTAGAAAGGCATTCGAGGCCATGTTTGAAATTGCCGGAGCACTTGGGATGCCAAATCCGGGGGCAGTAATACACGCCTTTTCTGGCTCGGCTGAACAAGCCAAGATAGCGGTTCAATATGGATTTTACCTTTCTTTTTCCTGTTCTCTAATGAACCTCAGTAACAAGCGAGCGCGCAAAGCCATATTGGCAGTTCCACTGGAAAAGTTAATGCTAGAAACCGACAGCCCAGATATTTCACCTACTAAGGGAACACTCAACGAGCCGGCTAACCTGGCTCATCTGTTTAATGTAGTAGCAGAATTGTTGGGTATTTCCAGAGAAGTGCTTGAGAAGTTGCTACAAGATAATGTCAACAAAGTATTTGGTATGTCAGAAAACTTTCTTTTTTAGTTTTTTTGACATCCAAAATGATGACATCAGTAATGATAACAGGGAAAAAACTGCCAGTCCTATCACAATTTGTGGCCACCCTCTTGGGCTCATAACAGCTCCGAAACTAGCGATGTGGACCCAAAATCCAAGGATGATAAAAACACTCACGCCTGTTGCAACACTGGACACACACACGCCAAGCAACAGCCCAAGGCTTGCAACAAACAGAGTTTGCGAAAATACCATAACCAACAATAGCGATAGTGGTTGGTCAGTGACCACTTCAACAGAGAGAAAATGGAAAGCAGTTTTGGTGAGCATCAAAGAAAAAAACATGATGCCAAATACACAGACGGTTAAAGCCGAAACTCTGGAAAACAAAATAGAAAACCTGGAAACAGGTCTGACAAGAAATGGCACAAGTGTCCTGTTGCTTATGTCGTTGATCAAGGTCGAAACGATCACCCCACCTGCCGCTAGTGTCAAAAAAAATGTGAACTGCCAGACTGTCATGGAGAGAGGAACCACAGTTCCCGAGCCACTTTGGATCAGTGTCAGAGTTGGCACAAACACGGTTGCCAAAAGCGAAACATATATCATAAACCGCACTCGAAAGAGATGCCGAAATTCATCCAGCAACAACAGATAATATCCTTTCATTGCCCTTCCCCCACCAAATTTATGAACAGTTCGTCTAGCGATAGCCCAACAATCCGGAACTCTTTAACCTTAATGCCCGCCGACACCGTCGCCGTCAAAAAATTTTGGGCAATACTCTCATATCGAGCAATAAGATCAGGCTTTATCGTTGCCATATACACGCACGGCTTAATTTCTGTAATCGATGTTATGCCGGTAGCTAAATCCATCCAATGGGAAATGTCCGTAGCTTCAAAAAGGCCGATCCGCATACAAATTTTGTCTACGCCAACCTTGTGTAGTTCATTGAGATTCCCTTGGAACAATAACTCTCCATGATTTATTATTGCAACTCGGTCAGCCAGTTCTTCAACATCAGAAAGGATGTGGGAGGAAAACAGTACTGATACACCCCTGCCCTTCAAGTCCATTATCATTTTCTTAAGTTGGGTCCTGCCAATCGGGTCAAGCTGGTTGAATGGTTCATCAAGTATCACAAAGCTGGGTTCATGGAGAAGAGCCTGGGCAAGGTTGAGTCGCTGGCTCATACCACCAGACAGAGCTAAACATCTAAGTAAAAGGGCATCCTTTAACTCCACAAACTCAACTATTTCATCGATGCGACTACGGAGGCATTCACCAGAAATACCCGACAATCTCCCAAATAACTGCAGTGTTTCCTTGACCGTCCGCCATGGGGCGAATGCTAAGGACTGGGGCATGTAGCCTATATGTGAAAGATAATCAGGGGTTACACTCCAAGGTTCGTCATTAAATTGGAGAGTGCCGTCAAAACAATTATCAAGCCCAGCAATGATGCGAAGTGTTGTAGTTTTCCCTGCCCCGTTTGGACCAATGTAGCCGAGAATTTCGCCATTCTGGATGTCCAGGTTAATTTTGTTGAGGGCAACCTTATCGCCATAGTTCTTCGATACGTCTTGTAGAAGCATTTTGGATGTTCCCATCTAACCTCCAATTTTTCTAGTATTTCGGCCCTAGAGACGTTTTCATAATCTCCATAAAAAAGTATAGCTCTATACTACATCATTGTAAGTACAAGAGCAGGCATTTGTAGCACGCAACAATCGGGCAACAAATGAAAATCCCAAACTGCAACTGTCACTAATAACTAAAGAGTGTTACCATAGGACTGTCAACATATTTTCCCATTCAGGAGGAACAACATGAAACTTTCAAAACTGATAACAGCATCGCTGGCACTGGCATTTGCAAGTGGCTCTGCACTTTGGAGTCAGCAAACCGCACAGACACCAAGGCCACAGACCAGCCCTTATGCAACCGTCATGCAACGTATAGGTGCGGATACAGACATTACTGTCACCTATAATCGCCCTGCCGTTAAGGGACGTGAAATATGGGGTAAATTAGTGCCTTATGGCCTTGCTCCAGGAAATCAATATTCCGATGACAAACCATATCCTTGGCGAGGCGGCGCGAATGCTACAACCACAATACAGTTCAGCAAGCCCGTCAAAATCAAAGGCAACGAACTGCCAGCCGGAAAATATGGGTTACACTTCATCCCATCCGAGAAAGACTGGATAATAATCTTCAGCAAAAATTCCGCCGGCCCTGGTAGCTTTCGCTACAAAGAAGAGGAGGACGCTCTGCGCGTGACTGTTACACCGGTAAAAGCTCCCTTCACAGAATGGCTGGAATACGGATTTGAAAACCTGTCTGCCACAGGCGCAACAGGCTACCTAAAATGGGAGGAGCTAAAAATTTCCTATGAAATTACTCTCTAGCAATACCTATAGCAACGGATAACAAAAAAAGGCATATATGCGGTGGTAAGCGTATGTGCCTGTTTGTTGTTAATTACGACAACTCTATTGAAGTATTATCTGCATGTCCTGCACCCGAAAGAGACTATTATGAACCGGCTTGCTCCTGCATTATGTATTTTTCTGTTGTCTACCTTTGCCATTGCCCAAGAATGGAAAATTGCTGGGGAAAGAATCGTTTCTAACTTCGCCAAGGATGTTAGCCCTACCAATCCGCTACCAGAATATCCACGCCCACAGCTTGTCCGAGATACTTGGAAAAACCTAAATGGGCTTTGGGATTACGCCATCACAGAGCGAAATAAAAAGCCTTCCAAATATGAAGGTAAAATTCTTGTGCCCTACCCTATCGAATCTGCCCTATCCGGGGTAGGCAAAAGGGTTGGCAAAGACCAAAACCTGCATTACAGACGAATTTTTACCACCCCTAACAATGACGAATGGAATGGCAAACGTATACTCCTTCACTTTGGGGCAGTTGATTGGGATACAACCGTGTTTGTAAACGGCATAGAAGTAGGCAGACATACAGGTGGCTATGCACCATTTTATTTCGATATTACAACCGCCCTCAAACCAACTGGAGAACAAACTCTTGAAGTGGTGGTTTGGGATCCAACAACCGACGGATACCAGCCAATCGGCAAACAGCACAACAACCCTCGATCAATTTGGTATACACCAGTAACTGGTATTTGGCAGACTGTCTGGCTAGAACCGGTTTCCAAAACATATATCCAAAGCCTCAAGATGGTTCCTGACATCAAAAAAGGCACACTCACGCTACAAGCTCAAACCAACGGTATTCAGCAAGGAGATGTAATCAGAGCAGGTTACAAAGAACCACGCAGTAAGGAAAGTATCAAAGCTACAGAGGAAAATCCTGACAAGCCCATCGTTTTACAAATTCAAAACCAAAAATTATGGACACCAGATGAACCAAATTTATATGATTTGAAAGTTGATATTATCCGCGACAACAAAGTTATTGATTCCGTAGGCTCATACTTCGGGATGCGAGAAATATCACTTGGAAAAGGCGAAGATGGCCACACTCGAATATTGCTAAACGGCAAGTTTGTTTTTCAGCATGGGCCGCTAGATCAAGGTTGGTGGCCGGATGGCCTATACACTGCTCCTACCGACAAAGCACTCGCTTATGATATCCAAGTATTAAAACTACTCGGCTTCAACATGCTACGAAAGCATGTAAAGGTAGAGCCTGCACGGTACTATTACCACTGCGACCAGGTTGGGATGCTGGTCTGGCAAGACATGCCAAGTGGCGATCCAGGACATTACATAGGACCAAATAAACCAGATGCCAATCGTTCCCAAGAATCCAAAGCTAATTTTGAGAGGGAATGGAAAGAGATAATTGGCGCACTCTATAACTATCCAAGCATTGTCGTATGGGTTCCCTTCAACGAAGGTTGGGGGCAGTACGACACCTGCAGAATACTAAACTGGACAAAAGAACTCGATCCTACCCGATTAGTAGATGGACCTAGCGGATGGGCTGATAGGGGATGCGGAGACATGATTGACATGCACGCCTACAGAGGGCCAGGCATGTTCCCGCCTGAGGCAAATAGAGCAACCGTCCTTGGAGAGTACGGTGGCCTTGGGCTACCCATAGAAGGTCATCTATGGGTAACTACAGACAGAAACTGGGGTTACGGAGGCAACCTAAAAGACAAAGATGATTTACTCCAGACATACATGCTATTAAATACCAGAATGCACCCCATGATTGGCAAGGGGCTTTCAGCCGCAATCTATACCCAAACCACAGATGTAGAAGTAGAAGTCAATGGCCTGATGACCTACGACAGAGCAGTAATCAAGGTTGATGTCGATAAATTTAGAGCCTCCAACAATGCCTTGCGTACTGCCCCACCTACATACAAAACCATATTGCCGACCGCTAGGGAAAAATCCACCGAATGGTCTTATACCTTAGACAATCCAGCAGATGGTTGGCAAACACCTGGCTTTGACGCATCGTCTTGGAAAGTAGGGCAATCAGGCTTTGGCACACCAGAAACGCCAAACACAACCGTCGGTACCGAATGGAAGACAGATGATATTTGGATCAGAAAAACATTTGTACTATCCACCGAGGACTCAAGAGATCATGCCAACCTAGTACTCGATCTATTCCATGACGAAGACTGCGAAGTTTACATCAACGGCAAAAAAGTACTCGAAACAAAAGGCTATATCACAGACTATCTACAATTCCCCATGGAAAATACCAAGGAGGCATTCAAAGTGGGAACCAATGTAATTGCAATTCATTGCAATCAAACTAAAGGCGGACAGTACATTGATGTAGGCATTTCAAAAACCATACCTTCAAAAGATACAAAACAACGGGTTTGGTAATACGCGACTATGAGATACGTTCACTCAGCTCATAAAATAGTCGCCAATTATTTTTCACTCTCTTCATGTGTACAGGGGAGCAATACGGAATACAAACATAATGCTAGGATGGTGAAGACTGCATTATTTGTTTTGCTATGGCTATTATCTCCTTTTGCCACCGCCCAAGATACATACCTCGAAAACGCTCTACAAACCCAACTGGCTTTAGACAAACTAAACGTCCTCGGATCGGTGCTATATGTAGGTGCCCACCCAGACGATGAAAACACAGGACTACTAGCTTATCTCGCAAAAGAAAAAAAATATCGGGCGGCTTACCTATCCATCACACGCGGAGAGGGAGGTCAAAATCTTATCGGCACAGAAAAGGGTATCGATATAGGCATCTTGCGTACGCAGGAATTGCTTTCTGCCAGAAAAATTGATGCCTGCGAACAGTACTTTACAAGGGCAATTGACTTTGGTTTTTCCAAGTCAGTAAAAGAGTCCTTAAATTTTTGGGGGAGAGAGAAAACTCTAGCAGATGTCGTCTGGGTAATTAGGTCATTTCAGCCAGACGTAATACTCCTAAGATTCCCAACAAACGAAGGTAGTGGTCATGGTCACCACCCCGCAGGGTCAATCTTGGCACTAGAGGCTTTCGCAGTCGCCAATGATCCTAAGCGGTTTCCCGAACAGCTCCAGTATGTCAAGCCATGGCAGACAAAGCGTATTTTTATAAACCAAGGTCGCTGGGGTGGAGCGTCTGTAGAAGGCTTGCACTCTATCGACGTAGGTCATTACGATCCTTCACGTGGTTTTTCATATAACGAGCTGGCCGCAAAAATCCGGAGTATGCACAAGAGCCAAGGGTTTGGTTCACTACCCTCCAGCGGTAGTCAGTTGGATTATTTTAGGCTTCTCGCAGGAGAACCAATTGAAAAAGACATAATGGAGGGAGTAGATACTTCATGGAACCGATTAAAAAATGGTGGAGAAATCGGCCAATTGATTGAAGGAACTATCGCCTCTTTTGATATCAAGGCACCAGCCAAATCGCTGTCAAGATTGTTAGAAATCTATGAAAGGATGAATGCTCTAGAGAATGTTCCATGGGTCGAAGTGAAAAAGGATGAATTGCTAAGGATTATCAAAGCCTGTGCGGGCATTCGGTTTGAGACATTCGCCGAAGACTATACTGCCTCACCAAAAGATAATCTAAATATCACCGTCAATTTTATACAGCGGATGGGCATTCAATCGCGCATCGAGTCGATAACTTTTCCTTCACTAGATCAACGTTTTGAAATTAATAGAAATGTTTTAGATAATGCCTTGCAGTCAATTAGACAAACCATAACGATACCTGCAGACCATCCTATCTCTCACCCATATTGGCTACTGCTACCCGAAGAAAAAGGCTCTTTTAATGTTGCCAATCAACAACTAATTGGCCGAGCTGAAAATTTGCCTACCCTGCCAGTTGAGTTGGAAATAACAATATTAGGCAAAAAAATATTGCTAACTACACATCTGCGATACAGATGGGTCGAAAGGGATAACGGAGAAATGCAACGCCCCTTTGAAGTGCGCCCTCCTGTTACCGCCAATTTCAAACAAAGTGTGGCAGTTTTTCATCCATCAGAAAAAAAAGAAATAACCCTCACCCTAAAAAACCATGCTTCTAGTAGCAAAGGGGCGATTAGCCTCAAAGTACCCACCGGCTGGCAAGTCTATCCAGAATCCATCCGCTTTGATTTTTCAAAGAGACATGATGAAAAACCAATTTCATTCATAGTACATCCTCCGACAGGCGCAATAACAACAGAATTAAGCGCAGTGGTTTCCATCAATGACAAGCACTATTCCTATTCATTCAACGAAATTATTTATCCCCATATAGATAGCCGAGTTCGCTTTACAAGTGCCACTCAGCGACTCATACCCATGAATATCAAAGGTCAAAAAAGAATTGGCTACATCATGGGTTCAGGCGACGACCTACCTGAAATCCTAAAGGATATGGGTTATGACGTAGCACTGCTAGATGACGACATGCTAAACCCAGAAACCCTGGCCGGATTTAATGTCGTAGTTGCTGGCATCCGCGCCTATAACACACGTCAGCGACTCAAATTCGTCCAGCCCATCCTGATGGATTTTGTAAAAAAGGGCGGAACCTATGTCGTGCAATACAATGTAAACTCTGGCTTGCAAGTGCAAGACCTCGGCCCATATCCATTCAACATTGGGCGCAGTAGAATTGTTGAGGAAGATGCCACTATGCGTTTCCTTGCGCCTTCTCATTCGATTATGAACAACCCCAACCCAATCACAAAAGATGATTTTTCTGATTGGGTGCAAGAGCGTGGCCTATACTTTCCTGAGCAATGGGATCAAAACTATATACCGATCTTCGCTGGAAATGATGAAGGGGAAGCAGAATTGCCAGGGAGTACCCTCTACTGCAATTATGGTGACGGCGTTTATATTTATACCAGCCTTGCATTTTTTAGACAGCTCCCCGCTGGAATTCCTGGGGCATTTAATCTCTTCCAAAATCTGATTGAGTCAAAAAAACGATGAATAGCCCACAAGAAGAACCACCTCCCTTTTTTAGGACTTGGGGACAACTATACCTAGCAGTACTGGGCAATCTTGTATTGATGATTGTGCTATTTCATCTAATAACGAAAATGTTTTCATGAAGCGGAACAAACAAAATGTGCCTTCTTGACTGGCTGGTCATGGGCGGATTTGCCGCCTTCATAGTGATCTACGGCACATGGAAAACTGGTCGCAGTACATCCCAGTACCTGTTGGCAAACCGTTCCAGGCCATGGTTCGCAGTCACCTTGTCTGTAATGGCAACCCAGGCCAGCGCAATAACGTTTCTTTCAACACCTGGACAGGGATATACAGATGGAATGCGCTTTGTGCAGTTCTACCTTGGTTTACCAATAGCCATGATCATTCTGTGCTTTACAGCGGTTCCGCTATTCCATAAGCTAAAAGTATTTACTGCTTACGAGTTTTTAGAGCAAAGGTTTGACCTCAAAAATCGCCTCTTGGGGGCGATACTATTCCTAATCCAGCGTGGGCTTGCCACAGGTTTCACAATACTTGCGCCTGCCCTTATCCTGTCGATTTTGCTGAAATGGGACCTCAAGCTCACAATAATAGCCATAGGCGCACTGGTAGTGATCTACACATCTGTCGGTGGCTCTGAGGCCGTTGGCAAAACGCACATGCTCAACATGGCCATCATCACTCTGGGTATGGCAATGGCCTTTATACTGGTATTGCGCGCCCTGCCCCATGACATATCAACCATAGATGCCTTGCAAACAGCAGGTAAATTGGGAAAGATGAATGTCCTAACATTCAACTTCGACTGGCGAGATCGTTATACATTCTGGAGTGGCTTGATAGGAGGCACATTTCTGGCACTCTCCTATTTCGGGACAGACCAATCGCAAGTCGCACGCTACCTGACTGGACGTTCCATAAAAGAGAGCCGTATTGGCCTCCTGGCAAATGGCATCATTAAAATTCCCATGCAGTTCACAATTTTGCTACTAGGAGTGATGGTATTTGTTTACTATCAATTTGCAACACCGCCACTATTTTTTAATCCTGTAGAAGAAGCTAAAATCCGCACAGGTTCACAGGCACAGGCATATATCCAACTAGAAAACGAATTTGCAAACATCCATGCAGAAAAACAGATGGCGATAAGAAAGGCACTTGCCGCACCTGATAGCAGTGCTATCAACTCAATGCGTATGTTGCATAAAGAAGAATTGCGCCTCCGACGTGAAGCATCCGAGCTCGTTGGTGCCTCAGACCCAGGGGCAGACTCCAATGATACAAATTATATATTCCTACACTTCGTCATCAGCACATTGCCGAAAGGACTAGTGGGGCTAATCCTTGCCGCTATTCTTGCCGCCTCTATGTCATCTACATCAGCCGAACTAAACGCCTTAACATCAACAACCACGGTTGATATTTATAAACGATTGATCCGCAAGGATAGCAGTGATCGCCATTTTTTATTCATATCGCGCCTCACTACAGTTTTTTGGGGAGCAGTTGCAGTTAGCTTCGGCCTCTTCGTCAACGCCAAAGGCTCGTTGGTAGAGGCCGTCAACATACTTGGTTCCCTTTTCTATGGGGTAATACTAGGGCTATTCCTAATAGCATTTTTTCTCAAAAAGGTAACAGGCACGCCTGTTTTCATCTCTGCAATTCTGGCCGAAACGCTTGTAATCATTTGCTTCTTCTTTACAAATATTCCCTACCTCTGGTACAACGTCATCGGATGTATTGTAATGACTCTGCTTGCAGTAGTCTTGCAGACCCTATCGACTGGTTGGCAAAAAGCGACGTAGCTATTTGTAGTTCGAGCCAACTCTAAACAAGCATTTTCTGCTTCTAGCCACTGACCGCTAATAGCTGGTAATTACTGCAAACAAACAGCTTATATTGATGTAACAGAATTATACATATCAATATGCGAAATACCCTTAATTAGCGGGCACAATTAGGGTTATCTGTTTTTCTGGCCACTGACCACTGGTCACTGATCACTTTTTTGACAGAACCAAAAATTGGCACTATAGAAATGGTCTTCGGATGTGCTACAGTATTACCGATGTATCACTTTGTATAAATGAGCTAATTCCGAAACATGTAAGATTCCCAGTTTTGAAATTAGCTCAAACGATAGACAAAACTAGAGGATTTTGGAAGCTATCGCAAAAT
>WRHW01000049.1 GCA_009783055.1 Holophagaceae bacterium | reverse complement strand
GCCAAATCTGTAACACGACAATTACCTAACGAACACCACGCCCTCAAACGCAGACAATCAGACTAACACATACATCACAAATTGCAAGAAAAAAAAATAAAAAAAAGAAAAAAACTAAAATGTAATTATTACCTACATTCCGGCATATCCGGTTTGAGGCAAAATTTCCATATCTGTATTGACATCTGGCATTTTATCTGCCGAGCCTCTTGCAAAACCTATGGTTTTGCGAGACACAGAAGGTGGAAAGCTACGCTCGAAAATGTAACCGAATCCAACGAAACCATTTGATATGTCAACACTTGCACAATTTAAGCTGGAGACGGTGAAACGGAAAGAGCAGGCGTATTACAGGGTGTTGCAACAACCTAGTGCAGTGTAACACTTAAATGTTACACTGCACTAGGGTCGGGATTTGCTCGCAAATCACGACCGCTAGATGCTTGCAAGGCGGACTTGCTACGCCATTAAGCAAGCATCTAAAGCGTCACATGGTACTAGACTCTGTGTCGCTTCTCAAATTACAAAAAGCCAAACTAATAAAGTTTCAATTTTTATACTCTTTTTCGATGAGCATGTGTAGCAGAATGACTGCCACATGAGTAATCCCTGGGATTCTGGATGCCTGACCTAGTGTCTGTGGTCTGTGTCGTCTCAGTTTCTCCCTAACCTCAAGGCTTATTCCAGGAATGTCTGCTTCAAAAAAATTGGCAGGAATAACTATGGATTCCCATTGTTCAACTTGGTTGGCTAGCTTAATTTCTCTATCTCTGTATCCAGAATACCTTATGTTAAATAATAATATTTCCCGCTCTCGAATCAAATCAATGCCCTTCGTGGAGATATTGCTATTTCTACATACCTCAGCAACTATTTCATCTGCATTTTCAGGCTCAACTTGTTGTCGTTTCAGCAGGCTGGCAACGCTCATTCCTTGGTTTAGTTTTATTCCGCTTTCGATTGCAAAACGACCGTATTCAGAATTCTTTTTTACCCAAGAGGCATCACAAGCTCTCAACAAAGTGTCACGCCACGCTGTGCGGTTTTCGATTGAATTGATTTCTTCTGCATTCAATACCCCAATTGATTTCGCTCTCTCCAATAGGCGGATATCTGCAAGGTCGGCGGCTAGTTCCAATCTTCTTTCTGCCCTTGCCGTAAGCATACGGTATGGCTCGTCTACACCTTTGGTGACAATATCATCAATCATCACGCCAATGTAGGCTTCTTGCCGAGGGATAACTATTGGAGGCTCATTTTTCAAAAATCTTACTGCATTAATTCCTGCTATCAAACCCTGACCGGCGGCTTCTTCATATCCTGTTGTCCCATTTACCTGGCCAGCCGCCCAAAGCCCCTCCACCCCATGTACAGAAAGTGTTGAATCTAGTTGCACCGGATCTAGAGCATCGTACTCTATTGCATATCCATGCCTAAGAATTTCAGCTTGTTCGAACCCCTCAAGTGTTCGCACCATTCGGAGTTGAACATCTGCGGGCATGGATGTTGAAAAGCCTGATAAATAAAGTTCCTCGGTCTCCAGCGAATCTGGCTCCACAAAAATTTGGTGGCGGTCTTTATCTGGAAATTTTACAAACTTATCCTCTATTGATGGGCAGTACCTAGGCCCAACTCCTTTTACATATCCTCCATACATCGATGATTCTGCTAAATTTTCACGCGCTATCCGCTCAGTATCAGGAGTAGTAAAAACGATGTGACAGTCCACTTGAGGTAGCACAATCCCAGAGCCAAAAAAACTAAAAGGTCTTGGGGGGTTATCACCTGGTTGTTTCTGCAATTTTTTGAAGTCAACCGTTCTAGCAGAAATCCTCGGACTGGTTCCTGTCTTAAAACGATGCCAATCCAAGCCCATGCTCTTTAGTTGATTAGCCAAATGTGTTGAAGCGGGTTCACTCGCCCTGCCGGCTTCTATTCGCTTATTGCCTATCAAAATCTGTCCATTCAAAAATGTGCCCGCCGTTAAAACAACAGCATCACATTTTATATGGGAACCATCCAGCAGTTCTACGCCGCTAACTCGTTGCCCCGGCATAAATACTATCGATACAGCCATGCCTTGTTGAAGATAGAGGTTTGGCAATTTCTCAAGTCTACTCCTAGCTTCTGACCTATATTTCACTCGATCTGCCTGGGCACGGGGGCCACGCACGGCAAACCCCCTACTTTCATTTAACACCCTGAAGTGTATTCCAGTTGCATCAATCATGCGACCCATCAGACCACCAAGAGCGTCAATTTCTCTGACAATATGGCCTTTGCCTACCCCCCCAATTGATGGGTTACAACTTAATTGACCAATCATGTCCAGATTGATTGTGATAAGCGTTACCTTTATACCCATTCTGGCAACTATATGGGCGGCTTCGATGCCAGCGTGTCCACCTCCAATTACTACAACGTGCATATTCTTCTCCGTTCATAGTTTAATTCCTCAAATGAAGAGTAACTTGATAAAATAAAAACTTATGAAACTGGGTGGATCAAGTATGAGACACAAACTAAACCCCGAAGAACGCCAAAGAAGGCGTAAAAGGTTTGTTCAGCGTTCCAAATTTGCGCTCCCATCTGCGATTACACTTATTTCTGTTTTGTGCGGTTTTTCAAGTGTGGTAATTTCAATAAATGCCACAAATATCCCCGACAAAACAAATTATTTTTTGTGGGCGGCTACGTTAATTATCCTTGCGGCATTGTTTGATGGAATCGATGGGCGAGTAGCTAGGGCAACCAAAACCACTTCCGAGTTTGGGGTACAACTTGATTCTCTTGCAGACGTATTAAGTTTCGGAATGGCCCCGGCAATCCTAGCTTACGTGTATGGCTTTATGGAAATTGGCCAAACAGATTCCCATGCCCGTGCCGTTGGCTGGGCGGCTTCTTTTTTCTTTCTTGCATGCGGAGCACTGAGATTAGCGCGTTTTAATATCCAGGCAGAAAGAACAGACCCCCGCTTTTTTGTTGGGATGCCAATTCCCCTTGGAGCCGTATGTATTGCTTCTGTGATTCTAAAATGGCCAACGCAAATTGAATCAACCATGATGGCATATATCTTTTCAGGAGAGCTATTTTTAGTTGGGTTGTTAATGATCTCAACGTTGAGCTTTCCAAGTTTCAAAAAAAGGTCTCACCATCCAAAGGCAACAACGTGGATAACTGTTTCATTTCTGGCTTTGCTATGCCTATTAGTAATATTGAAGGCAACATTTTTTATTTGGTTCTTTGCCACCTATACTGTGCTTTCCCTAGCAATGAATCTGGGTTGGCACTTTGGTTGGAAAGGCATTCACCCGCCACCATCCACGAAGGCACAAAAACCATCTCCTCACCAGCAACAAAATATCGATGAATTCACATCAGACGATTTACAATAGCGAGCTATGTGCTAGGCAATTGGCCTACTACTCTGGTATCCCAACCAGAGACAACTGACGTGTTGGGTCATCGGCTTCAGATAGCAAAACATTGTCGATCAGTCTTGTATTGCCAATTTTCCCTGCCACACATAATCCCACCAGTCGCCCGATTTGACCCTCGATAGAATCCAACGTCAGGGCATCAACTAATTCGCAGTACTGTAATTCATCTAGCTCCGTTAAGAGATTCTTCGCAGAATTAATTATTTCGCTTGCCAAGCGCACACCGCCCCTGAATGCACTCTCAGCCTCAAAAAGAGCCTTAGAAATGCACAGTGCTCGACATCGCTCTTCAGGAGAAAGAAATGAATTCCTTGAACTCAGCGCAAGTCCATCATCGTCTCTCACGGTAGGTATCACGACCAACTCTACCGGAATGTTCAAATCCCATACCATCCTGCGAATGATTGCAGACTGTTGCAAATCTTTTTGTCCAAAGAAAGCCAAATCGGGCTGAATGGTGTTGAGTAGCTTGGCTACAACCGTTGTTACCCCCCGGAAGTGTCCCTGCCTGTAGCTCCCGCAAAGAACATTTCCCATTGACCCTGGATCGACAAAGGTACTAAAGCCTGTTGAATACATTTCTTTCGGCTCAGGCATAAACATTATCTCCACGCCATGCTCTAGACACAGAGTTTGGTCGCGATCCAGATCGTGTGGGTACCTATGGAAATCCTCGTTCGGCCCAAATTGTAATGGGTTAATAAATACAGAAACAACAACATAATCGCACCTAGAGCGACATTGCCGGATCAGTGCCTCATGGCCTGAATGCAAATACCCCATCGTTGGAACCAAACCAACGCGCTCCCCTCGCCCCTTCATGGTCTTAAGAAGGACTCGCAGTTCCGGAATGCTTCGAATCAGGCGCATGTAGTAGTTTTCCCTCCGCGAACTTCACACAGCTTTGAGTCAGGTTAATCTGCTTCTAACAAGGTTGCGGCAAACTATTTTTTTGCCACTTTTGTTAGGCTATACGATTCTTGGTCGCTTGGATAGATACCCATTTTTACATCACTCGACCACTGTGTCAGGGATGTAACCATCTGATTAAAACCATCCATATATTTTCTAACAAACTTAGGGGGAGTCCCTGGATGAATGCCCAAAATGTCATGGAATACTAATACTTGTCCGGAACAATTTTTTCCTGCCCCAATACCGATAGTAAAAACCGTCAGGGCTTCAGTGACTCTGGCCGCCAGTTCTGTTGGGATACATTCCAATAACACAGAAAAACAGCCTGCAGTCTCAAGTTTTTTTGCCTCTTCCACCAATTGTGTGGCCTGTGCTCTTTCTTTGCCTTGAACTTTATGCCCCCCAATAGAATGCAGGGATTGAGGAGTAAGACCCAAGTGACCCATAACAGGTATCCCAGCATCAATCAAAGCACGTATTACCGTAATCCTGTTCTCGCCTCCCCCCTCAAGTTTTACCGCCTGTGCCCCTGATTGAATTAACCTACCGGCGTTTCTGAGGGCATCTTCCACGCTGAGATGGTATGCAAGAAACGGCAAATCAGCCATCAAAAATGCCCTTGGACGTACCCTGGCAACGGCCTCCAAATGGTGGCACATCATGGCCATGGTGACAGGAATTGTATTTTCAAACCCAAGACAGACGTTGCCGACACTATCGCCAACCAAAATGACATCGACTCCCGCCGCATCCGCTATCTGAGCCGTGGGTGCGTCGTAGGCAGTGATCATTACCAGCTTGCCGCCTTGGTCAACGGTGGCCTGAAGGCAGGTTACAGACTTTTTGGGTTGCGTTGGAGTTTGGTGGCTCATGTGTACTCCGTTTGCTTGTTCAAAATTTTAATTACTTATAGAGTTAAAAAATACGCTTGAACTGTTTAAGCATGCGTGAGCGATTGAAGATATAAAAAGTGATTTTGTTTTCCATGCAACAATCCCAAATACCAGTCCGCTGACTAAAACATTAATCCATCTCCATGGAAGATCAAAATACCAGTAATGACCTGCCCAAAATAAAATTGCCTGAATGAGTAAAATTGAAAAATTTGAAATCTTTATATTATTTTTTAAGTAGCCCCATAAAAACCCTCTGAACAATAACTCCTCAGGTAACGCATTTAGAGCAAACTGAACGACAATTGCAGATAATAAAAAAGGAGGGAACATTAACAACCAAATCAAGGGATTACTAGGTACTTGCAATGGATTTCCATTAAAATAGTGACCAAAAATACCCCATGCCAAACATAACACAGCTATTAAAAAACCAATAATAACTATTTTTTTCTTTGGCCACGTAAAAAGGTATAAGGGGCGGTCGTCTTTGGCAATTGTTCTGAAAAACAGATATGCCAAAGCATAAGTTAAAATTACAAAAGCAATATGACCTATCAGTTCGTACCCAAACCTTACCAACAGCAAACCAGATAACAAAAGTGCCTGCTTAGAAGTTGCGCTTGCAAATAACTTCATCTCATCCCCCTTCTCCCTGCATATACCCATCATACCAGCCATCCAGCAGACCCAATTCTATAAATAGCCTCCCTAGTTTCTCAATTGGCAAACCCATAACAGTAGCAAATGACCCTTCTATGCGCTCAATGAACATTGCCGCTATCCCTTGGGCGGCATAGGCGCCTGCCTTATCCATTGGCTCGCCTGATGCTACGTACCAACGAATTTGCTCTATCGAAAGTGGTCTTAAATGAACCTCTGCTGTATCAACGATTTGGTGAATTTCACAGTCTCGCACCAGCGACACACCAGTGTGGACGTAGTGTTTTCGCCCTTGTATTAGTTGAACCATCCTCATAGCATCTTTTGTGTTTTCTGGCTTGCCCAAAATACAATCATCCACCACAACAATAGTATCTGCACCCAGAACCCATCTTGCAGGGTATTCAGTAGCAACTGATAAGGCTTTTTCTTTTGATAGTCGTAATACCATTTCGATGGGATTTTCATCTGCACGAAGTGTTTCGTCAACAACCGGCATCACTGATTCAAAAGGAATGCGAATGGCCTCAAACCAATATTTTCTTCGAGGGCTTGCCGAAGCCAGGATAAGAGGTCCGATTTTCACTTGCCATTCCGCTTGTTAATTATCAAAATTGATTGCCCAATACCAATAGTTAGCAAAAGGAGTAGTAAATAAAACGGCCACGAAGTGCTTGCCGGCGTATGAATAGGTCGCCATCTCAATTCAAACGACCACGCGCCTTCTGTCATAACATCACTGAAGTGTAGCCAAGTGCCGTCTTCCCTAACTATTCCCGAACGTCCGCTCATAGTTACGCGTGTAAGTGGCAAACCTGCTTCCAAAGCCCGCAAGCGTACCATCGAAGCATGGAGGTCAGCCGCAATGCTTGTTTCAAACCAAGCGTCGTTAGTATGTTCTGTCAACAGGTCGCCCCCGGCCATAGCTAGACCAGTCCTTACTCGCTGTGGTACTAGGGCCTCACTGCAAATCAGAGAATGTACTTTAATACTCTCTCCTGTTTGACAGGGTATTAAGAAGCTACTGTTTATGCTTAGCTCCCCAACAGCACAACTCTTGAAGCCAGCAATTTTTTCTAACCAATTCCTAATCCATTCCGGGCCTGGCATCCGCTCCCCAAAAGGCATGGGGATTACTTTTGCCTGCAAGAACGGTTCATGTCCTGCTACTTCTCCCCGCACTACATTATATGGCGATTTTCTGTCTATCCAGCCGTCTGTACCAAAGAGCCAGGCCACATTACGATCCAGAGCAATCTCTGCTAACCCGAGGTTTGGTTGTAAATAGTTCCCATCGGTGACGCTACTCTCTGGCCACAAAAGAAGC
This sequence comes from Holophagaceae bacterium, assembly GCA_009783055.1. GTDB lineage: Bacteria > Acidobacteriota > Holophagae > Holophagales > Holophagaceae > WRHW01. The sequence goes on along the minus strand of WRHW01000049.1, from coordinate 13,100 downwards.
GTTGGTCTATCTTGTTTCGGCAATCCATCTTTGTGCAACAGAGCGTCGCTTCTACTCCACATGTCAGCTAACTGGTTTGGAACGTGTGAGTTCACAGGATAGTTTGGCTGGATGATAGCTATGTCCATTGCCAATTCACTACCCCTTGGCAAAAGATACCATGCCCCTGACATCGTCGATATGAGAGCCAACAGGCAAATTGTGGAGGTAATTGCATTTCTATAATTCTTCTTCACAACAAAGCAACCGGCAATAACACCATGGATCCAGATTAATGCTGTAAACCCCTCTGTACCAATAAATGCCGCCGCCCTACCAAAAAATGGAAGACTGGCTAACGCAGTAGCCCACGTCCACGGATAAATGTGCAGTAGCCAAGTGTCACAAACCACCATAACCATTGCCGCACCGCAAGCCGCACCTGTAATCCCACGCCATCCGCAATTTTTTTTCCAAATATACCTCGCCAAAAGCAATGCAAGGAGCGGAGGCAGACTGTCATATATCCACAGCAGTAGCCCTGCAAAAAAAGATAACCCAGTAGGTATGCCACCTTTTGATGCAATTGTAGGTGGCATCCAGATGGTCAGTAACATCACGCCAACAAAGATGGAAATCCAGATCATCCACCATCGATTGTCCTTGAACATTGAACGGGCTAATAGCACCGGCAACAACAGAACTGCAATAGCTTCCAGCCAACCACCGAAAAGACCAGGCCATCGAAAGGTGGCTTGGAATAGCAGGATGAACGATACAGCTTCTAGTAACACTAGCCACAACTTCATGTCTGCCCCCTACTCCCCTTAGAAACTTCATAGCAGGCTATTCCTACGGCGACTGCGGCGTTTAGGCTTTCAACACAAGAAGTCTGAATGGTTGCCCTAATGACATTGGGAGGAAAATTAACGTCACGCCACCCATGCCCTTCGTTGCCTACCATTAAGCGTAATGGTTCACTAATATCAACATCTTCTATGGGAATCGCTTTAGCACCTCTATCTAGTGCTATCCAGTTCCCATCCTTATAGTGATCTGCAGAAAACCTCCTAAGCGGCAGAAAAAACGCGGCACCCATCGAACCCCTCAATGCTTTAGCAGAAAATGGGTCGGCACAACCTGGCCCAATAATGGCCTCCTGAAAACCAAATGCAACGGCAGAACGAAGAATGCTACCCAAATTGCCAGGGTCTTGTATTCCCCAAGGAACAATTACTCTATTTGGAATAGAGCCTGCTGGTTCCTCTGCTACAACCATTACCAATGCTATATCTTGAGGGCTGGCCATTCCTGAAAGTTCTATCATTAAACGTTCTGTTAATTCCCAAGTTTCAAGTGGCAATTCCATCTCAAAAGAGTGTGTGTTGCGCCCCTCTAGGCGTAGCCAGCGTAAAGGTGATAGCCTATTTCTAGCTACAAGATTCTTTGAGTCAAACCACTCAGAAATCAACTTCTCGCCAAATAATACCGTACATGCTCGCTTGGCTCCATTTTTGTTCAGAGCAGTATACATCTGCCTGAAACGCGGATTTGACTTGCTAGTTAATAACAGTGTCTCTGGCCTATTCATGTGTAACTATGAAGAGAGATTCTGTGAAGGGAGCCTACTCCATCGATAATCTATTTGAATGACGAATTATCGCTGGAACGATTAGATCTTGAGTGGAACTGTCAATCTCACCGCTCGGAGTCGGTGTCGGGGGCAAAAGTCTTGTTGGAGTGGAATACTCTGTACCGGCTGGGGTATCACCATATACACGGAATGCGTTCAGGTTAGTCCCGACATTAGGTAATTGTGGCTCCAGAACATTATGTTCCTTTGATGAACCTACCCCAACTTCGATAAGGGAGTCGTCAAACCCAGAAGCCAAAATTGTAACAAAAACACGATGATCTAATTCGGGAGCCTCTATTTGTCCTAGCTTGATATCAGGTTGTCCATGGTAGTGTTGACTCAGAAAATTCATGGCAGTTTCGATTGCGGAGTGTTCGATTTGACTCCAATTGGCCATAACAGAAATAATCACTTTGGTCGCGGCGCCTAAGTTTTCGCTTTCCAGCAGTGGGCAGTCAAGTGCCTTGCGAACCGCATCCAAAATAGCCTCGTCACCCCCTCCTTCACCTGTACCTATCAGAGCCTCTCTACTATCCCTTAACACAGCCTCAACGTCTGCAAAGTCAACATTTATTATCCCTGGACGCAAAATAAGCTCACTGATTCCACGCACCCCCTGAATCAGGACGCTATCGGCGGCCCTGTAAGCATCTATCGAGGTAGCGTTTTTGGGACAACAATTTTTTATTTTTTCGTTAGAAACAACTATCACGGTATCGGCAACATTTCGTAAGTGCTCCAATCCAATAGTAGCTTTGTTGGCTTTCCCTGCTCCTTCCCAACGACAAGGAGTCAGAACAACTGCGACTGCAAGAATTCCAAGTTCACTTGCACAACTTGCGACGACAGGTGCGGCACCAGTTCCGGTCCCTCCTCCCATGCCCGCCGCAATAAAGACCATGTCCGCACCCTGAATACTAGCCCGGATTTCATCTCTGCTCTCCTCTGCCGCCACTGCTCCTCGCTCTGAATTTCCGCCAGCACCAAGGCCACGCATTGATGGGCCAAGAGGAATCTTTACTTCTGCATTGCATTGGGCAAGACTTTGCAAGTCAGTGTTCATAGCAATAAATTGAACTCCGGAAACTCCGCATTCAATCATCCTGTTCAAAGCGTTACAGCCAGCACCACCAACCCCAACAACTTTGATGTTGGCACCAGGAATACGCACAGGGCTGGGCAAAAACGCAATGTTACTCATGAACACTCCATGGATATACTATAATACTAAAACAAACCTTTAACCCAATCAATTATCCCATTAGGCTTACCCGGCTGGAAAAATGTTTCATTCAAATCTTCGCTTAATACTTTTACGGCCCCAAGCGCATTTGTGAAAAAGGGATTTGCAACTATCTGTGGTAATCCGTGTAGCCCAGATACTTTGCCTAAGACCACTCGTGGCCTACCCAACAGGTGCTGAGCCAAAATTGGCAAGTGGGGTAGTAGCGCACCCCCGCCAACCAAGTGGACACCTCCATGAATTTCGTGCATGATCCCGCTACGGCCAATTTCGGCAAGTACCATATTTAGCAATTCTACCGCTCTCGATTGCAGAACTTCTGCCAACTCCCTGCGAGAAACCTGCCTTCCTTCATCTTCCAATTCAATCATTTCTTCAGCAGGAACCCCAGAAGGCAAAACAGTTCCATATAGTCGCTTTATTCTCTCAGCAACCTTGATACCTCCAAGATGTTTCATCGCTTCAATATCCCTAGTAAAGTGACTGCCCCCAATGGCAATTACTGCACTATGAAATAGTGACCCACTCATAAATACACCAATATGTGTGAGCTGATCACCTATATCTACAACAACCGCTCCGTTTTCGGCATCCTCTCGTGAAAGAACTGCCTGCGCACTCGCAATAGGTGAATAGCAAAGCCTTGGACTTTGCAGTTCAGATAGATGGAGAGCCCTGTTAATATTTTCCAATACCGAAGCAGGGGCGATGATAATTCTCACTTCGGCTTCAAGGGTATCTCCAATCATATTGATGGGGTTCTTAATATCTCTCTGCCCCTTGATATGAAACCACTGGGGATTTTTGTGCAGAACAGTCTCTTCCTTAGTTAGCTTGCATGTATTCGTAGCTTGTTCCATTACCCTATCTCGATCGTGGATAGTAATTACCCTATCCAGACTTGAAATAGTAACTGTATCTCTAAGGTTTTCCCCCTTAAATTGAATCCCATCTACCGTAACCAATACACCATCTGGCCTAATTTGTCCTGCGGTACGCAGTGCTTCTTCCACAACGCGCCTTATGGCTTCAACGGTGGAGTTAATGTCTGTTATCTGCCCTTGTCTAATACCTGTGGGCTGATTGGTGAGGCTTGCACCAGTGACTCTGAGAGCAGTGGTATCTTCTTGTTCTCGTACTGCTACGACAGCAGAAATTTTGCTGGCACCAAGATCGATTCCGAGAAGAACACTCTGTTGCATCATAATTACAATACCTCAACATACTGATATTTTAATCGTTTAACTTGTGAAAAGCAACGCTTTGAGCAAGCTATGCTAGCTCTTGGTTTTCATTTATCAGTTTTCAGCTGAAAAGCCTTTCATGGCGCGTCTTTACATCAGATGTTATTTGCATGGGAAAGTTGATACGCTGTTACAAGGTTTTGCAAATACCGCAATAAAATTATCTAGCCAATTGACCACAGGCTCCCTTCACGTCTATTCCGCGGCTTTTGCGAAAAGTCACAAAACAACCATCGTTTTTAAGTATCGAAGCAAATTTAGTCTGCACCTCCGGTAACGGTGTTTTGTAATGACATCCTTCATATTCATTAAACGGAATCAAATTCACATTGGCAACCGGCTTTAATCCCCCTAACCAAGTAGCAAGATTCCTTGCATCCACGGGATTGTCGTTGATATCTTTTATCAACACATATTCTATCAATAGTTTTTCGCCCTTCAAAAGCCCCCATCGATTGATAGCTTGTCGTAATTCTGCCAACGGATACTTGTTTCCAATAGGCATTAATTGGCCTCGTTGGGTATCATTACTTCCGTTTAACGAAATAGCTAACCAAGGACGTGGGCGTAACATTGAAAGCTGGTCGATGCCTGGGATCAAACCGGAAGTGCTGACTGTAATGCGTCTCACACTAATATTCAGGCCAGAAATATGATTAATAACACTTACCGCCCGATGGACATTTATCACATTATGCAGGGGTTCACCCATACCCATAAATACTATGGTCACTTGATGAGAATTGCTTGGGCCAAACTCTTTCAGCAGTGCAAGCACTTGTCCGACAATCTCGCCGGCAGTTAAATTGCGTATAAACCCCATCGCCCCAGTTGCACAAAAAGCACAACCCATAGCACACCCGACCTGACTGGAAATACATAGCGTAACTCTAGGATTGTTTACTTCCCTTGGCATATGAACAGCCTCTATTCGCTCCCCATCTTCAAGTTTGAGTACCACCCTAGTTGAACCGTCTGTGGAAGCATAATTTTCGGCTATTTCTGGTAGGTATAGATTTATGGCAGATTCCATCCATAGCCTTATTTCCTTTCGTAAATTTGGACTACCATCTCTCCAGCCACCTGTTTTTTGTACTCTGCCAAAGGTATGCTCCGGCCTCCCTGGACAACCCATCGCTTGAAAATCATTTGGCAATAGACCAAACGCTGAAATTATTTCAATATTATTCATAAATCGGATGGCCTGATTTCATAGCCTTTTTTAGTTCCAAGTGTCGATATGCCTACTAGTTCTGGAACGAGCAATTCGCCTGCAACTCGACAAACCTGCTCAAGGTCAGTTGCATCAATTTCTATCAGTTGCTGGTCGATGTCAATAATTCTATCCATGTGCATGGCTTGGTGGGCTAGGGAAAACATACGGCTACCAGTACTCTCCATGCTAAACACAAGGCTCGTGCGCAACTGCAATTTAGCCCTATCAAGTTCATCTTGCGAAGGGCCATTCTCAGCCAAGCGTCTGCATTCTGCCAAAGTGCGTTTTACTAGTTCGGGCGCATTACTCGATGCACAACTTGCAACAACTTGAAGTGCTCCAGAGTCCTTAAAATGACTAGTAAAACTTCCGATCTGATAGCAAAGACCGTGTTTTTCCCTCAATTCAAGAAATAACCTGCTGGACATACCACCCCCCAGGATGTGGCACAGAAGGGTAGAAGCGATCCTGTCGGAATGTCTATGGAATGGTGCCGGAAATCCCATCACTAAGCTAGCTTGATTTAGGTTTCGTCTTTGCGCATTATAAATAAATGATTTGCACTGATTGGGCTTAGTATCGTTGCTACACAAAGAATTATCGTCAGCAAATCGACCATCTAACTTAGATTCAACCATGGAAATAAATTCTTCTGTATTTAGGTCTCCAGCCGCCACGATTAGCAGATTTTTAGGTCGATAGTTTTTCAAAAAGTAATTTCTTATGTCATCCGATGAGTACTGGCTTATCTGTTCGGAGGTTCCAAGTATCGAATGACTCAGCGATCCACCCTGCCAGAAATTCTGGTAAAAAAGCTCACTTACCCAATCATCTGGGTGGTCTACGCTTTGGTTTATTTCTTCAAGAACAACTTTTTTTTCTCTAACCAATTCATCCGAATCAAAAATAGGATCGGCCACCAAGTCGCTCAGAAGGTCTATAAGGTCAGGCAATCTCTCACGGAGAACTTTACCAAAAAAGCAAGCACTTTCTTTACCAGTAAAGGCATCAATATGACCTCCGAGGTGGTCAGATACTTCAGCAATTAAATCAGGTGAGGGAAATTTTTTTGTTCCCTTAAAAACTGTATGCTCAATGAAATGAGCCAAACCCTCCTCATCATTGTTTTCATGGCAACTTCCGCTACGTACCCAATAGCCAACTGAACAACTTCGCACAGCAGGTATTGGTTGTACAAGCAATTCGATGCCAGCAGGAGTCCAGTGATGCGCAAATTGTTTTACCATTACTACAGCTTTTTGCCAAACGCACAAAAAATCCAGTAAAAATATTGTTATCCCTCAGATTCTCGCCCTGAAAGCCCTATTTGCATATTCATCACCTTTATACCACACAACGCCCATGCAAGTGCCCCAACGGCAATCAACACAGTCGCCGCCAGCCAAAATGGGGTGGATATTTGAGCCTGCGCCAGCAGACTGTTCATATTATTTATGGAATATTGGCCCCCTGCTAGGCTTTGTAGATAATGGGAAAAAGTTAATCTTTGCATCGTTCCTGGCAACAACGTCACCAAGGGATCCCACAAAAACAATACGATCCCTGCCCATAGTATTCCGCGCTTAAATATCAATCCGAGGAGTGATACCAAACCGAGTTGCGCCCAGAGTGTAAATACCAAGGCAATAATTTTTCTTGGAATTGTTGTTACTTCCATTCCAACTAATTGCATTAACGTCACTACGATCAGCAACCAGGTGGAGCACCATGAAAACCATAACAGTCCCTTACCTATCGGCAACGCCCAAGCTGGAGCGGGTCGAACAAGCATCAGTGGTAATGTCCTCTGCTCAATATCCTCACTGATACATGCGGAGGCAGAAACCAAAGCAATTACAGGAATTACTACGCTTGCATAGCCATTATGATATAACTCCAGAGCAAGCCTTGCAGGATTTGGAACAACACCAAGTATTACAAAAATATGCACTATAACGAATGGAACCATAATGATAAACGCAAGTACCCAACCACGTGCTTTGAAAACCCTAGGCAGATACCCTCTGAACAGTATGCAAATGGTTTCAACGAAAGAGGGAATATTTCTCATATTTTATCCGTGATCTTCTGTTAAATATTGAAAAACGGCTTCCAGATTCATATCCAACGGGTCAAGAGACTTTATCGAGAGTTGACCGGATGCAACTGCGCTTTGAAGTTTTTGAAAAAAGTCCCTCGGATTTTTTACCGATAGCACAGCTCCATTTGTCTCCATTTTTATTGCCACTAAGTCTGGGTAGTCAACTGCCCACTGCGCCACTGCCTTAGAATCATCAGCCTCCAGACGCAATTCAACAGGGTGTCTGTCCATCAATTCTCTTATTTCAATCACGCTTCCTTCTGCAAGTAACCTTCCCCTGAAAAACAACAATATTTGGTCTGTTAATAGAGCTACTTCACCCAAAATATGGCTTGAAACCAACACGCGGACATTTTCTTTTGCTAGATTACGTAGCATATACATCAACGCAGTTCTAGCCTCTGAATCTAAGCCATTAAACGGTTCATCAAGAATCAACAAGTCTGGACTATGCAATAATGCCTGGGCAAGCCTTATGCGTTGTCGCATCCCCTTGGACATTGCAGAAAAAGTTAGGTGAGACCTAGTTGTCATGCCAACTATCTCCAAGGCACTGTCAACAGACGCACTTAGAGCAATTCCTTTCAGCCCTGAAAGCCCGCCCATCATTCTTAGCCAGCGATCAGCCCTAAAGCCAACTGGAAATCTGTCACCCTCTGGCACGAGGCCAATACGCGCTAGAACATTCGGGTTACGGAACGGTGGCTCGTCAAAAAGTAACACCTGCCCAGAGGAGGGGCGCAAAAGCCCTGAGATCATTTGGATGAGAGTAGATTTTCCCGCCCCGTTGGGGCCTAAAAGCCCTGTAATGCCTCCGCCTTCTTTTATCTCAAAAGTAGTGGGGGACAATCCAAGGATATGACCATATCTGAGACTAGCGCGTTCCAGCGTAATAACGCTCATATCACTGCCTCCGATGGCAAAGTTCGCCTCTTTGCAATGTAAAGCCAAAGGCACACGTGTATTCCAGTTGCAATAGCAGTCGGCAGAAATGGTATGGCCGTTTTTTCTACACCACACAATATTTTTGACCATGACTCTGTGAGTGCAATCGGACTTATGGCCATCCATGCAAAATTTTCAAAAACCCCTGACAAAATCCCCCCCAAGGCACTGGACATCAAAAGCAACCCAATTATCCACCCCAAACTAGCTTTGGGGGAGCCTGCCAAAGAAGATGCTCCAAGTGTGATTGATCCCATGATTGTAGAATTGAGTATCGCCGCAGGTATGAGTAGCAATGGTGCTGTAACCCACACTGGACCACTAGAGCCTGCCACAAGAATTGAGATTAGCCAAGGCAACAAAATAAATGGCAATTGAACACAAAAAGGAATCCCAAAAGCTATTAGTGCTTTAGAAGATAAATAATCTTTTTGGCTTACTGGGTGAGAATAAACTAGGGGTCTAATTCGATACAAAGTATCTCTTGAAATCAACGCCCCGTTGACTAAAGCTACTTGAAGCCACAAAAAGAACAACATGCTGGAATCTAACAAGGATGCTTGGAAAATGGCAGGCTGGGGCATGACTTGGTCGGCAAAATTCTTTAATTGACCCAACTGCGGATTAGTATTTAGTAAATAGTTGACGTAGATAATTACTAGCTTTACCAACAAGACACAAAAATAAACATATCCAAAAAAACGTCCCATTTTTAAGCGGAATATTCGCACAATATCAAATCGTGCCATAACAAGAATTGGAGACTTGTCTGGTTTGATGCTGGGTCTGGGAGGAAGCGTTGGGGCATAAATAGGCATACTTTTTCTCAATTCAGTGGTCTGCTGATGGCGCGAATTAAAATCTCATCTAGTCTGTCATGCCGAGGAGTGACTTGTACTAAAACCACGCCTATGGATTCTGCCCACTTGAATGGTATTCCAGCATCTGCTTCCTTAAGTTCAACATCGTACATGCCATTCATGTTGTCGCGCAGAGTCCCGATTTCGGCAATCCTTGCTTCCTGCTCTGGAGTTAATGGTTCCAAAAATCGCAACTCAAAGCATCTTGATAGTACTTGGCGCAGGCTAGACATCGATCCATGTGCTTTTACCTCTCCTTTGTCCAAAATCAGCAATTGATCCGAAACGCGGTCAACATCCTCAAGTAAGTGACTTGCCAGAATGACACTTGCACCTAATTCATCCCTTACTTTTTTTACAAGCTCCAACATTTTGCGCCTTCCCATCGGGTCTAATCCATTTGTTGGCTCATCTAAAAACACTAATTTGGGACTATGCACTATGGCCTGAGCCAGCTTGACTCGTTGGCGCATGCCTGTTGAATAACCAGATACATTTCTATATCTAGCTTCATCAATTCCAGCAAAAAATAAAACTTCATGCGAGCGATCCCTAGCCTGTTCCCTGTTTAGGCCAGATAGTTCTCCCCAAAAAGCAACCTGTTCATAGGCTGATACATCCTCAATCAGCGCATCGTATTCTGGCATATAGCCGATGGAGCTTCTCAAAGAAAAAGATGCGTCGTCCTCTAGCGGAGTACCCAAAACAGAGCCACTACCTCGGTAAGGTTTTAGTAGCCCCATCAGGGTCTTTATCAGAGTTGATTTTCCAGAGCCGTTTGGCCCCAGCAGGCCGATAATCCCTTCCTCAAGTGATAGATTCAGTCCTGATAGCGCAACAGTAGCCCCATACCGAACTTCTAAGTTATGGAATGAAATCAAAACAATCCTCCCACAAATAGATAACGTAAACAAATAGGCGTAGGGTTAGGGATTCTGAAAAAAAAATTATTTACAGTGGGCAATTCTTTTATGGTTCCAAAAATAGCTTGCCAATATCAAGCAAAGACCAAGTCCAATAGCAAATCCTTGCAAAAAATTTGTGAGATTAGATTCAGCAAATTGGCGCAAAATTATTGCTACCGCAATGAGCATACTCCCCAGCGTTCTTTTTTCCATGGCAAACCTCCCTCAATAACCTCCATTAAAGCACATGGGCATACATTAACAAACAGCTAGTACTCCCAAAAATGACATTCTTGTGCAAACATTTATACAGGAGGAAGTTTTGAAACTGATTGTATGGGATTTTGACGGCACTCTAGCAGATACACGCCCTCTAATTGTAGATGGTATGGAATCCACACTAAGAGCACTAAATAAAGATGAAGCACTTCTAGAAAAATGGCTAACTTGCGTAGGACTACCTGTAGAAGAAGGACTTCGTTTAACCTTTGGAACGAATGATGAAATGGAAATGGATACAATTCTTAAAATATACAGGTCATACAATTGGACAGGTAACTCGCATTTGATCAGGCCATTTCCGGGCATGAAGGAATTAGTCGCTGAGTTAGATTCAATAGGTATCAAGCAAGCAATAGCCACCTCCAAGCGATATAAGGCACTTGCTCCGCAATTGGCTGATTTTGGATGGACAAACACCTTCCACCCCATCGTAACGCCTGATAGGGTAACACAGCCAAAACCACACCCCGAAAGCCTGGAGGTATGTCTTCAAAGCCATACTCTGCAACCACAGGACGCACTGATGATTGGCGATACTCTATACGATCTATACATGGCAAAAAGTGCAAATGTCCCAAGCATAGGGGTATCTTATGGGTTTGCAACCAAGGAACAGCTACTTGAGGCTACCCCCATCACTATTGCCGGTGATGTAGAAGAATTGCGAAAAATATTGTTACAACAATCGAATTAGGAATAAGAAATGGACATAGCCCACTTTGACTCAAGCGGACTCCCTAAAATCGTTGATGTATCAGAGAAAGCTATTACTAGGCGAACAGCGATAGCCGCTGGCTATCTAGAGTTATGTCAAGAATGCGCAACTGCGCTGAAAGATGGATTTGGCCATAAAGGAAATGTATGGTCACTCGCACGGATTTCTGCAATCTCCGGTGTCAAGCAGACTTCCAGCTTGCTACCACTAGCTCATCCACTTTCGTTGGATGCAATAAATATCGAAGAGCACTGGGATGATGCAAACAGGCGCGCGTGGCTTCGCGTAGAGGTATCCTGCGAAAATCGCACAGGTATCGAAATGGAAGCAATTATTGGTGTTTGTATCGGTCTTTCAGGGCTATATGACGCTCTAAAAGCCATCAGCCATCAGATGACTCTTGGGCCTGTCAAGTTACTAAAAAAAACCGGGGGGAGACGGGGGACAATTGACGTTCAATGGCCAGAATGTCCATGGTCGTTCTAACTTTCGCATCATCACAGTCTTTTTTAGTTGTTTAACTTATGCAAGCAACGTTTTCTGCAAGTCAAACAGCTATAGCCACGAAGTTTTTCTACATTGGGGTATTCGAGAAAAAAATCCATTGAAATCCTGTTAAGATAGAAATGTTTTCAAATCCTCCCACTTCTGGAGGTTGCATGAGTTCATCTCGGTTCGTAGTTATCAGTTTCGCTGGCTTTCTAAGCGGGTACATTTCTGCCCAATCATCCGCTGTGACTGCAGTAATCCAGAGACCAGATATTTCAAATACAGCAGAAAAACAATTAAAAAAATCACAGTCGATAAAAACTACTCAAACAGAGCCATTGCCACAACTACCTCAGTTTCCAGAACTTAGTTATGCAGTGTTGGCCGAAATTGACGCTCCATCCAAATCGCCTATCGACCCAAACGAAGATTATTATTTTGGAATCCATACAAACATATCTGAGTTCCAAAAAGCATCCCACGAACCATTTTCCCCAGAGTCCGAAGAAGAAAGTTCCTTATTTAGCTTTCCAACTGATTCATATGAACTCGACCTGCTTTGGCCAGTGGATACTCGAACAATAAGTTCTGCATGGGGGCCGCGAGTAAGAACAACCACGGTAGTAATAAAAACTGCTAATGGTAACCGCCGTGTCAAAAGGTCTTTCGACGGTAGCCATAAAGGCATCGACCTAACAGCCCCAAGGGGATATGGTATTTTTGCCGCGATGGATGGCCATGTTGTTTCAGTTGGTAGAGATCGAAAATTGGGTTTTTTTGTCAAAATAGACCACGGAGATGGCTTAGAAACACTTTACGGACACAATAGCGTTAATTTAGTAAAAATTGGAGATTTCGTACAGCGTGGGCAAATAATAGCCAAGGTAGGTAGCACAGGTAGCTCTACAGGCCCGCATGTCCACTTTGAAGTACGGATCAATGGCAATGCGGTAAACCCTGCACCATGGCTAAATGACACAGAAGTAGTTTCAGATGAAAAAAGGGCAGACAACAAACAGTTATCTACTAATAGTCACCAAAAGAAATAATCGAGCCTCATGCAAACCCCATATTACACCTGCTCCCTCCGTTGCACCGCCTCCGGCCAAGAGTATGCAATTGCGGACATGCCAAATAGTTTCGCTGGATTCGGATACACTTCGGGCGCAGATTGCCACCTTCGGTGTCTTGCAAAACATGTGGTATTGCAAAGCCCTCAATCTACAACGAAAATTAATTTGGCGAGAACTTATCCCATCCCAAATTCCCAAATTGTATAACTATGGTTCAATTTTGAGGCCGAAAGTTTCGATGATGTTGCGCTGTAGCGGACTGGTCTCGGTCACTAAGCTGTTTCGTTTTCCCTCGAATGTTATCCGCACCACAGACTCCATAGCCTCAATTATTTCCCTTGCGCCCTTGTGTTTGAGACCATCATGACCCTTTGCTACCATCCTGATTCTGCTTATCAGGGCCAATGCAATG
>WRHW01000048.1 GCA_009783055.1 Holophagaceae bacterium | reverse complement strand
GCAGACTGTTGCTGTATATAAGGCCTTACCTACTCCGGTAACTTTTACCGCCATACAAAAAGGCGGTACATCCAATACAGCTGATACTACAGGCATAGAGCTTACATTCAACCAAACTGTTACTGGCCTGTCGGCAAGCAACATTACAATCTCTAACGATACGGGAAGTGCCACCAAGGGTTCTCTATCAGGCTCCGGAACTACCTGGACGATAGCTGTTACACCAATCACCCAAGGCGATGTATCTGTCGATATTTCTGATTTTGGTAGTTTTTCGGTGACAACATCCCCACAAACAGTTGCAGTTTATAAGGCACCCTCGGTAACTACTGTAACTTTTTCGGCCACTCAAGTCGGCGGCACATCCAGTTCTGCCGATTCTACAGGAATAGAGCTTACCTTCAGCCAAGCCGTAACTGGCCTGAGTGCAAGTAACATCACAATCACTGATGGTACCGGCAGTGTCACCAAGGGAACTCTATCAGGTTCGGGCACTACATGGACAATAGCTGTAACTCCAATCACCCAAGGCAATGTTTCTGTTAGCGTTTCTGATTTTGGAAGTTATGCGGTAACGACATCATCGCAGTCAGTGACGGTGTACAAGGCTGTCACCACAACACCGGTTACATTTTCTTCTGCCACCCAGGTGGGCGGAGTTTCCAATACGACCAACACTACAAGCATTGCCCTCAATTTCTCCACGGGAATCACGGGCTTACAGCCTGGCCACATAACAATCACCGACGGCACGGGCAGTGTGACAAAGGGTAGCCTTACGGGTTCTGGCACAAGCTGGAATATTGGCGTTACACCTGTAACTGAAGGTAGTGTAACGATTAGTATTGCCAATTTTGAAAACTATACATTCAGCCCATCCTCACAGACAGTGACTGTATACAAGGCTACTACCACAGCACCGGTTACATTTTCTTCTGCCACCCAGGTGGGCGGGGTTTCCAATACAACCAACACTACAAGCATAGCCCTCAACTTCTCCCCGGGAATCACGGGCCTACAGCCTAGCCACATAACAATCACAAATGGCACGGGTAGTGTAACAATGGGCACTCTCAGTGGCTCAGGCACTTCCTGGACAATCGGCGTTACACCTGTAACTGAAGGTAGCGTAACGGTTAGTATTGCCAATTTTGGAAACTATACATTCAGCCCATCCTCACAGACAGTGACTGTATACAAGGCAGTAGCAACTACTCCTGTCACTTTCACGGCTTTCCAGGTGGGAGGTGTCTCTGATACGGCAAATTCCACAGGCATTGTGCTAACCTTCAGCCAACCTGTAACTGGCCTGAGTGCCAGCAATATCACCATCACCAATGGCACTGGGAATGTTACAAAGGGCACTCTATCAGGTTCCGGAACCACATATGCTTTGGGCATAACAGTAGCAACGCAGGGCGATGTTTCAGTGGGTATTTCTGACTTCGGTAGCTATAAAGTTAATACTTCCCCACAAACAGTTGCCGTTTATAAGGCTATTGCCGCCATTCCTGTCACCGGTGTAACTCTGAACAAGCCCTCGATTACTTTGTTACCAGGTGGTAGCGAATCCTTAACAGCCTCAGTCTCGCCAACAAATGCTACAAACACAGGGGTGAAATGGGTTAGTAGCAACAATAGCGTAGCCTCTGTATCAGGTTATGGAACCACTATCAACGTTGTTGCACATAGTCCTGGCTCTGCAACCATAACGGTTACAACAGACGATGGTAATTTTTCTGCAAATTGTACCGTATTGGTTGAAACCGTCCCAGCCTATGTGAATATTATTGACCCGCCATCTGCAATGGCCACTGGTCAGACTTTAACCTTCATAGCAGATGTCGTAGGTGTCAGTAACAAAGCTGTCATTTGGTCGGCAACAGGTGGAGGTACTATCAATCCTTCCACAGGAGCCTACACTGCTCCGGCAACCGCTACAACTGTAACAATTACTGCCACCAGTGTTGAAAATGCTACTCTCAAAGCAAATGTTTCAGTCATCATAAAGACTCCTATTGTTGACGGCAACACCAAAACCACCCCCCAGCTATTGCATCTGGCAAATCTCATTGGCGTCCCCAATCCTAGCCTAGACGACTTGCTCAAATACGACCTAAACGGTGATGGCAAAATTGACGAAAAAGATATCGAATTGTTGTTTATTGCGCTCGGCTGGTAATGCAGGATTAAGTAATAAGAAATAGCCACACCAAGTTCTTATATTTAACTGTAACTCTCACTAGAAAGGATGATACCCATGAATAGCAATCAAAAAATCACAACAACCATTTCTGGGCTACTATTAGTCGCCCTCATGGGCTGTAGTGGCGGAGGGGGGAACAATAACCCCCAACCAACTCCTCCAGTCCCAAAGACTGCCACAACCCTTGTATATACAAACCCTACTGACTCCGGCTCCGGCTACAGGTTTATGGTGGCAAGTGGGTCTCCTTCGGCTACTCTGATACTAGAGCTACATGGCCCCGCCTCCACAAAATTGCGAGGAGTAAATTTTGGACTGCAAACAGAAAGCTCCAAGGCCAGCTTTGTGAAGGTAAACGCATTAGAAACTGAAATTGCCCAAAATGGTACAGTCTTTCAACTCGGTAGCGCACCTCAGTTGTTTAAGTCTGTTGCGGACGGCAACACACTGGTGGTTTCCCTTGCCCAAAAGGGGCAGGGCAATGCCCGACCTCTGGATGGTGCACTAGCTCGTGTGGCACTACAACTTCAGCCCGGAATCACTCAGGGTACGTCCATAACCCTCGGCACAACTGGATGTCAGGTGCTACCGGAAACAGGAAATCCGATTCCCATAACTATCGAAGTAGGCAAATTGGTTGCGCAGTAATCATTTTCCTTGAGTTGACAGTAAAATGCTGGTTGTAGTCATTGTCAATGTTCATACGGCTTTGCAGTATATGTGTGTATAAATATATAGTTTCCCGTTTGTAAGCAGAGGTCTACATGTCTAAAGATCGCCTTTTTTTGATAGACGCTTACAGCTTGATATTTAGGGCATATTACGCAAATATGCGGCTAAAAAATGGGGCGGCTTATACATTTATCAGAATGCTATTGACAATTTTTAGGCAACACAATCCATCGCATATTGCATGCGTTTTTGACAGACCCGAACCTACCTTCCGTCACGAAATCTATCCTGAATATAAGGCCAACAGGTCTGCGATGCCAGATGACCTAAGGCCACAAATCCCTCTCGTTAAAAGCCTACTACAGTCACTGGATGTCCCCATCGTAGAATTGCCTGGGTTTGAGGCGGATGATGTAATGGGTACACTTGCGCTTAGGGCATCTAGAGAAAATATACCTGTTGTAATAGTAAGCCCAGATAAGGACTTGCTCCAACTGGTTGATGACACCGCAGGCATAATGGTCTTAAACAACCGCGATGGCGATGTCTGGATAGACCGTGTAACAACTAAGGAGCGTTTTGGAGTATGGCCAGAACAAGTCGTGGATTTTCTAACCCTAGTTGGAGATTCCAGCGACAACGTCAAGGGAGTACCTGGGATAGGCGAAAAAGGAGCCAGGGCATTATTGGAAACATATTCAACCCTCCAAAACCTGCTGGCATCTATCGAAAATCTCAAACCCAAACAACGCTCCGGACTTGAGGAGGCCACTCCATGGCTAAAATTAACCCAAACCTTGGTGACAATTCGTACAGACTTGGCACTCCCGATTGACATCAAGGGGCTTGCATATTCTGGCCTGGAATCGGAAAAAGCTGTACTAGCTTTTAAGGAAATTCAATTTGAAAGTCTGGTAAAAGAATTTGCTGACGAAGAAACCCCGTCAAAAATTGAACGAAAATATTTTTACGCCAAGTCTATGAAAGATGTAGAGGTAGCAGTAAGAGAATGTCAGAAGGCCGGCAATTTTGCACTGGATACAGAAACTACTACTCTGGATGCTAATAGGGGGCATCTTGTTGGAATTAGCTTGGCTTGGAAAGCAAATGAGGGTTTATACATACCCCTGGCACATCTAACGACAAGCGAAAACAACGTGGGTCTGCCTGGGCTTTTTGACAGCGGGAGTCTGCCTGAAACATTATTAGATTTGAGGGGAGACCCTGATGAATTTTGGGAACGCATGGAACCAAACTTGGACAAGCGAAACCTACCCTTGGCTTCGGTGCGAAAAACATTGGCACCCATACTTGCAAATCCAAAGATTGGTAAATATGGGCAAAACATTAAGTACGACCTCCAGGTCTTAGCGAGGCATGGCTTTGTTGTTGATGGAGTTGCACATGACAGCATGGTTCTCAGCTTTGCTTTAGGAGGAACTAATAAGCATAATCTGGATGATCTGTCCGTCAGGCACTTAGATATCAAGCCCATATCATTTGAGTCTGTTGTTGGAAAGGGAAAAAACCAGTTACGCTGGGACCAAGCTGATTTCGACCTTGCTACCCAATACGCCGCTGAAGATGCAGACCTGACACTGCAACTCGTTGATAAATTATCCTCCAAGTTAACAGATGAAAAATTACAATGCCTCTACCACAATGTCGACCTACCTCTGGTAGAAGTGCTGGCTGATCTAGAACAAACAGGCATCAACATCGACACGGCCGTACTGGAAAAATTGGCAGGGCAGTTTTGTAGCGAAAAACAAACTGCTGAGGCAAGGATTTTTGAATTAGCAGGCGAAACCTTTAATCCTGCAAGCCCATCCCAGTTAGGGCACATACTCTACAATAAACTTGGGCTACCAGTTCTTTCTAGGACTGCCAAAACAAAGGTGCCGAGTACTGATGAAGAAGTACTTCAGGAATTATCCCAACGGGAAGATGGCGAAATCGCTAAGATATTACTTCGCTACCGCCAACTGTCAAAATTCTTGGGCACTTATGTTGAAGCGTTGCCACTGCTAATAAATCCGGTTACTAGCAGAGTACATACCAAGTTACATCAGGCGGCGGTGGCTACTGGTCGTTTGGCATCCAGCGACCCGAATTTGCAAAATATCCCTATCCGAACTGAAGAAGGTCGCGCAATTCGCAGAGCCTTTGTACCAAAGCCGGGGTGGTTGTTTTTAGATGCAGACTATAGCCAGATTGAGCTTAGGGTAGTTGCGGCATTGGCTCATGATCCGATTCTCCTGAGTGCCTTTGAGCAAGGCGAAGACATACATCGCCGAACTGCTTCTGAAGTAATGGGCGTACCAATGAAAGATATAACCCCAGAGCAACGCAGTAGCGCAAAGGCAGTAAATTTTGGCCTACTGTATGGCCAAGGGGCATTTGCCCTCTCTACTGCCCTTGGCATCACTCACTCAGAAGCCAAAGCATTTATTGATAGGTACTTTGAAAGAATGCCAGCAGTTGCAACGTGGATAGAGGATACAAAGGCAAAAGCACTTGCAGAAGGATGTGTCAGAACAGCATGGGGGCGCAGACGCACCATACCAGAATTACTCAACAGTAACATCCAAGCGAGAAACCAAGGGTTGCGAGAGGCGGTGAATACTATCGTTCAGGGAACAGCCGCGGACATTATGAGGCGTGCGATGGTGCGACTGCACAAAAGCATAAAGGAACATAACCTGCAAACTCGACTATTATTGCAAGTCCACGACGAGTTACTACTGGAATCCCCGTTGGAAGAAATTTCTACAGCGACAGAAATTCTCAAATCAGCTATGGAGGGTGCAGATGACTTGGGACCGCTCGGCGTGCGCCTAGATGTAGAAGTCAGGAGCGGTACCAGTTGGTTGGAATGTCATTAAAGTGGTTTATAGCTGTTCAACTATTTGTTTACATGTTCTTCAACCCCATGCGACTTCCCCACAATCGGATTGAAGAAGGTAACAAGTCCGGTACTCAAATCATAGGAAGCTGGTAGTAGCCATATCTTTTTTTCATCGACCAACTCGCGCACAATATTGCTTTGGTCATATATAGCCTTGGCTTGTCGCTTGGCATTTTCCTTTTCAAGCCTATCTTTGTAGGCTTCCTCTGATTCATTTGGATCACGTGGGACTTCCTCAAGCAGTCCTTTCATCAAGTCTTGAAATATGTGCATGTTTTCTGGTAGTGGGTGGCCGTGGGCATCTGCTACTGCCCCAATTGCGCCACACTTTGTATGACCCATGACAATTACTACTTTCGATGCAAGATGCTCTACTGCATATTCTATACTGGCAATGCCTAGTGTGTCCGGGCTGTTGCCGGCTATGCGTATCGAAAATAATCTCCCTAGCTCTTGATCAAAAATAATGTTGTCCATTGCCCGGCTATCCGAACATGTAACAACAACAGCGAATGGGGATTGACCCTTTTCCAGCGTTGCACGCAGGTCTACGTCTTGGGCGGCCATAAGTGTCCGGACACGCCAACCCTTCATAAATCGGATATTACCCGCTTCTAGCTCTGCTAATGCGGCTTCAGGCGAGTTTATAGTGTCTACAGAAATTATCTGGGAACGTTTTGCCAATTCTGCCTGATATAGGGCGTTGGCAATAAGCATAACAGATGCTTCCCTCTCGGCATCTGTGATGCTTCCATGGGGCGAAGCAACTGTGTTGGCGGAATTGGCTACAGTAACTGTGGAAGGTCGGGGGGATGTTGTCCTGGAAGTGTTGGAGCGACCTGTTGAGCCAGCATTGCTTGTTTTCGCTGGGGTGCTGGGCTGACTAGACTGAATCGGAGTATGTTTTTCTTCAGAAACCGGCTTGGCTCCAGATATTGCGGCGAGAGCGGCTTCCCTAGCCGCATTAGGCGGGTCTTCTTTTTTTTGTGGTGGGGCTTGTTTAGGTGGTTCTTCTTTTTTTGGGGGGGGAGCTTGTTTTGTGGGTGGTTCCTGTTTTGGCGGGGCTTCCTGTGGCCATGCCGAAATAAATATATATGCAAGCATGAAAAGTGGATTCATTTTCCCTCCCTAGCATTAGCACTTACACTACTATACCATTTATTGCAGTTAAAGAGGATTCATACAAAACTCCACCCCAGCAAAACTCATCTCGATTTATGGCCAGGCATACAAAAGGGCATCTTCTCCATCACTGAAATATGCTTTTCTGTGGCCAACCTGCCTCCAGCCCCCAGATTGATAGAGCCTCTGGGCGGAGTGGTTTGAGAGTCTTACTTCCAGGCGCAGGGTTTGACAACCAATATCAGTAAGATATTTAATGCACCCATCCAATAGGTTATTGGCTATGCCTTTCCGTCGCTGAATTTGGCTTACTGCTACTCGGAGCAATTCGGCCTCACCTATTTTTGGAACTACACGCCACCGAGCGAAGGCATATTCGTCCATCACCCACATCATTTCTAATTCGTCTAAATTGCCCCATGAAGAGCCGAATTCGCTTTCTTCAATACTCTCCACCCATCGGGGCACAGAGGAGCCAGGCCCCAGCAGGACTGCAGAGCTCACCTCGATTGCCCTTGACGATGAGCCTCGTTTAAGTGTGCGGAGGCATTGGGAAAATTTAATTCAGCGTCCGTCTCCCGTAAATAGAAAGGGGGTAAAGTGTTTTCTGGTTGTCTTTGTGAACAGGCGCGACCCAGTTTGGCAAGTGCAGTCAGCGTAGCATGGCCTTCGTCCATTAGGACTATGGGGGGGGGAAGGATGTGAATAGCTACGCTTGGAAAAAATTTTGAAGTCGTCCACCAATGATTCTCACCGATTACAGAATGTAATCCTTTGAGGGGAATTCTGGAGGCTTTTGCTACAGGTCGCATTTCGGCCATATCCCAGGTTTGCACAAATGCTTCCCCCCTCTGCCCATCCAAAATCAGAGTAACTTGTTTTTTTTGAGTTGGATTCTCTTCCTTGATGGCAAAAGCCCTGAGTTCAAACGCCGAAAAGCCCCAAGTTTGCAGTCCCAAAACCCCTAAGCCTTCGGCTGTAGCAATTCCTACCCGCAAGCTGGTAAATCCGCCAGGGCCGATACAGGCAATAACTCCACTGATAGCACTTCTTTGCGCCTTTGCCTCCTGGAGCAACTCATCCACTGAATGCAGTAACACTTTTGATGCGTTATTGGCCGGACTGGTTAAAACTCTCTTAGACCAAGCGTTATCATCACCAA
This sequence comes from Holophagaceae bacterium, assembly GCA_009783055.1. Classification (GTDB taxonomy): domain Bacteria; phylum Acidobacteriota; class Holophagae; order Holophagales; family Holophagaceae; genus WRHW01. The sequence goes on along the minus strand of WRHW01000048.1, from coordinate 12,552 downwards.
GTAAGGCTAGGTGAACCCACTCGGTTGCTGTATCAAGGGCTAGGAGCATGGTGAGTGCAGTGGGCGAAGCCAATCCCCATTGAAAATCATGGATTTGGTAGTATTAAGCAAATTGTAGCTCGACGTGATAAAGCGGGTACCATCAGATAAAAAACGCCACAGCGTGGCGTGAAAATGTACTCGAAAACAATATCTCTGAGCTTCTATCAGACGTTTTTAATTACTTTCCCTGCTTGGAGGCATGATGTGCATACTCGGATGCGCCTGGGAGAACCATTTATCAGTGCACGTACGCTCTGCAAATTGGGCAACCAACGCCTGTTGGAGACGTTGTGGGCATGAGATATTTTGTGACCAAACTGGGGCTTTTTTCCACAAATTTCGCATTGACGGGACATGACATACCTCTGTACTCAGCAAACTTGCCAAGGAGAATTAGTTTACCAAACTGAATAAAAAAGTCAATGGAAAAAAGTCGCAGAGACACGGTTCAGTAACAAGTTTCCCTTTCAGGAAAAATATTGATGAAAACAGGTATTACAATAAATTATGGACGTTGGCACCCTTGGTTTAGCATTTTCAGTTCTTCCTTGGAAGGAAGGGCGGAAGGCAGAAATTTGGGGGCAGTACTGTCTGGAAAAAGTGGTTTCATTATCAGCTTCGGAAAGCAACGATGTAAAAAAAATTTCGTCTGACATACAATATCTGCGAAAAGAGGCTGATAGCCTTGGTGCTTGCCTTGTACTGCCTGATGAACCTAATGCCACTATTTTTCAAAATGGCCTACCCTACCCTGTAGCTCTGTGGGTGCGTGGCACCCTGCCTCCCCCAACCAAATGCGTTGCGGTTGTAGGTAGCCGAGCTACAACAGAAGCAGGGCGCAGACGTGCCTTTATTATGGGTCGTGAGCTAACGGGTGCGGGCATCGGCGTGATCTCTGGCTTAGCACGTGGAATTGACACTGCCGCCCACCTTGGCTCACTCGAGTCCGGACAAACATGGGGAGTTCTTGGTTCCGGACTTGCAAATCCATATCCATTTGAAAATATTTCTCTAATGAACCGAATGGTCAAGTCAGGTGGGGGTGTGATCACCTGTTTTCCTCCAGATGCAAAACCAAACAAATGGCATTTCCCCAGGAGAAACCTGCTCATGGCCGCTTGGACAGAGGGTGTGGTAGTGATAGAGGCAAAACTTAAGTCTGGTTCGCTAATTACGGCCAAACTGGCTCTGGACTTGGGCAAAGAAGTATGGGCAATCCCTGGGACTCCCGAGGATCAATTTTCTGAGGGAACTAATGCAATGCTCCGTGAAGGCTCGGCCAGATTAGTCAGGAATGCTAAAGATGTTTTAGATGATTTGGAATTTGATGGAGCATGGAGAATAGGGGGAAGGGAATAGGGAGAAATGATAAGAAAAAACATACATTCAATTTTGTACCTGTATAGACTATTGACTTGTATGAAAAGATATTATTGTTCACAACATGGAGTTCGACAGTGACAAGTATAAAATCTGGCAAGACAACAAAACCAAAGACTACTGGAACAAGAACCAGCAAGGTGGCGACAAAACCTAAAGGTATTGCGGCATCAAAAAAGTCGGGGATACCTATAAAAGATATGACAGGCAAGAGTTTGGTAATTGTGGAAAGCCCAAGTAAGGCAAAGACGATTACTAAGTACCTCGGAGCGGGATATGAAGTAATGGCAAGCGTAGGCCACATTAGGGACCTACCAAAAAAACTAGGTGTGGACATCGAAGGGGGGTTTCAAGAGGAATATGAAGTCCCTGCCGGCAAAACAAAAGTTGTGGCCGCTCTGAGGGCCGCTGTAAAAAAGGCCAGCGAATTGATACTGGCAACAGACCCTGATCGTGAGGGGGAGGCCATCAGCTGGCATATTCTCGAAGCGACAAAGCCGTCAAAGGAACTACCCATCAAGAGAGTGCGATTCAATGAAATTACGCCTACAGGTATTGCAAAGGCAATGGCAAATTCATCTGGGATAGACAAAAACCTTGTTGATGCACAGAGGGCAAGGCGGGTGCTTGACCGATTGGTGGGCTATAAGGTAAGCCAGGTTTTATGGGACAAGGTTAGGCGCGGGCTTTCGGCAGGTCGCGTTCAGAGTGTGGCAGTGCGCCTTATCACAGATAGGGAAAAAGAAATAAACGCTTTCAATCCAATGGAATTTTGGATATTAAAGGGGAAATTTAGTGCCAACACCCCCCCGCCATTTTGGATGAAGTTAGTAAAATTGGGTGGAGCCACGTTACAGATTGGCAATAAAGAAACTAAAAGAAAGATAGAAAATGAAGCACAGGCCAAATATCTAAAAAATCATCTGGAAAAAGCCTCTTGGCTTGTTACATCACTGGAAACAAAGGACAAGCGGAGAAATCCATCTGCACCATTTACTACTGCGAGACTTCAACAGGAAGCCGCAACAAAGTTAAAATTTTCTGTTAGCCGAACAATGCAGACCGCCCAACGCCTGTATGAGGGCATCGACTTTGGCAAAGGGCCGATGGGCTTGATCACTTATATGAGAACCGATTCGCCTCGCTTGTCACCGGAAGCCATTGCGTCTGTTAGGGAATACATCAAAAAACAATTTGGAGCCAACTATCTGCCTGACCAGCCACGTATCTATAAGGGCAAGGCGGCGGCGCAGGATGCCCACGAGGCAATTCGACCAACAGACGTATCTATTACTCCCGATAGCCTCAGGGGTCGATTGGATGCCGACCAGTTAAAGCTGTATTCCCTTATCTGGCGAACTACCGTTGCATGTCAGATGGAAGCGGCAAGGCTTGATGAGACTGTCGTAGGAACAACTGCAAAACTACCCAATGGTGATGAGGCTCTCTTTGAAGCAAAGGGCGAAATAGAGAGATTCCCGGGATGGCTGGCAGTCTATAGAAATGTCGGGGAGGATGCAAAGGCAGAAGTCTCTGGTAGTCAATCTGGAGATGCTGATGAAGATGAGCACGTTGGGCTACCCCCACTTACATTGGGAGCAACGCTAAAATTACAACAATTGGATGCCACTCAACAATTTACTACCCCACCTCCAAGGTATTCCGAAGCCTCGCTTGTCAAAAAGTTGGAAGATGATGATATTGGCCGCCCATCAACCTATGCAAGCATCATTGCAACCATTCAAAACCGCGACTATGTAAAAAAACAAGAGGGTAAATTCAAACCTACCGAGCTAGGCATGGTAGTGACAGACTTACTGATACAAGGCTTCCATGATTTGCTCGACCCCAAATATACAAGCGGAATGGAGACAAAATTAGACAAAATAGAAGGCGGGGAGCTAACTTTCCTTAAGGCAATGACAGATTTTTATGGCCCTTTTGAAAAGGCTCTGAAAAGTGCCACCAAAGAAATTGACAACATCAAGGTTGGCATTAATACAGATACCCCTTGCCCCAAGTGCAAGAGTCAACTATTAAAGCGAATCGGAAAAAATGGTCTCTTTTTGGGGTGCAAACAATACCCTGAATGTGATTACACGCAAGACTTGGAAAAGATGGAAGAGCCGGAAGATGCTCCCGAGTGTCCCAACTGCGGAGCAACACCGATGGTGTTGCGGAAGGGTCGCTTTGGCCCCTTCTGGGCTTGCCCTGACTACCCAAAGTGTAAGGGGATAGTAAAGGCAGACCCAAAGGGCATCCCCGTTCCTCCAGACGAGCCCACCAAGGATAAATGCCACACTTGTGGAAAGCGATTCGTCAAACGACATGGTCGGTTTGGTGAATTTATTTGTTGCGAGGATTATCCTACCTGCAAGACCGTAAAAAGAGAGGTGATTGGCACTCCCTGCCCCAAGTGTGGCGGAGACTTAGCTCCGAGAAAGAGCCGTTTTGGGACAGTGTTTTATGGTTGCGTCAACTATCCTAAATGTGATTTCAGTGCAAACCACAAACCCGTCCCAAAGAAATGTCCAAAGTGTAAAAACCCATACCTCATGGAAAAATCCCGTAAGCCCAGGGGAAAAGAGCCTTTCACAGTTCTTGTTTGCCCTGTAGACGACTGTGGATTCGAGGAAGTAACCGGATAGGGAGAATAAAGTGGATGCAAAATAAATCTGAGCTACTTTGGCGGGGAGTCTGGGGTCTGGACATAGAGGAGATTGTTGGGCCGAAGGCTGGTGGCTTGGTTATTTTTACTCGAAACATGGATATGAATCCAGAGTCAGGTCCAGAGCGACTATTTACTTTGAACAGAGGTATTCAGGAACTATGGGGGCAAGAATGCCCCATTGCTATCGCCATCGATCAGGAGGGTGGCACGGTAAGTCGGCTCAAGCCGTGGATTGGCAATACGCCAACTTTTTGGCAAGTATGGAAAGATGGAGGCGCGCAGACTTGCGAAATGTGGGGAAGGCTCTGGGGGAGGGGTTTAGGATTATTGGGTATTTCTGTCAACTATGCTCCCGTCCTTGATTTATTTGATGGAAATGAAGGTACGGGACTCGGACAGAGGTGTGCCAGCGATGACCCAAACGAGGTTTGTGTAGCGGCTGGTGCCTTTCTAAAGGGTCTTGAGTCAACTGGAGTAAGGGGTTGCCTAAAACATTTTCCAGGGCTCGGTGGAACCGTAGTTGATAGCCATCTTGAAATGCCATCTATTGATGACCCCGCGACTATAGCAAAGAATATGTTGCCATTTTTGGCACTAGCAGAACCCACTAGGATGATAATGGTATCCCATCTGAAAACGCCGACTTCCAGAGATTACCCTGCTAGCTTATCTAAAAATCATGTTAGCGATAATATTTGGGGGATAACAGGAAGGTGGATACCAGATGACATGGAAATGGGAGGATGTAACGCCCCTGATTGGAATACCCGCGCAAGGCTTGCTCTGGAAGCTGGTCACATGTCCCTATTGGTTTGCCAGACAGACGAAACCGTATTAGAGGCTTCCAAAGCTGTTGAATTGTTAGATGATTCTCTTGTTTCTCAGGCTATTAATACTTTCAGATCAGTCCGGAGAGAATTAATGCCCATCCCTGAGCACTTTGATAGGGATGGCTGGAAATCTTGGATCGAGGACGTTAAGAAAGCTAGTAGTTTGTAGTTTAGGGTTTGAAACAGGTTGCTACAGACTGTATTGCCCCTGTATAGCAATTCACGCAAAACGATGGTAATCTACACTTTGGTGATCTCATACGTCACTCGTTTTTTCATAGAAAGGAAGGACCATGAAAACATTTCTATTCTGCATACAAATACTGATAGTTGCTTGTTGCGTAGTTGGTTGCAACAAAAAGCAAGAGGTTGACCAACAACAGGCTATTGATGCTCACCAAGCTCTGCATACCACCAAGTACAATCAGGTTTTGGTTGAATTTCCAGGTCACAAGTACTCGATGGAAATCATAGTCGAAGAAGAATCCCATGAAGTAACAGCGTTCTTAACTAACGCACATTTTGAAGTCGTTGATGTCTCTGCAAACGAAGTAAAGCTGGATTTTATTGTTGCCAGCAAACCAAAGTCCTTCACCTTGGTTCGTACTCCACAGGATGACGGCCAGCCGGTCAAATTTATACTCAAGGATGCAGAACTTGCAACGCTGATCAAGGATGGTTGGGAAGTTGAAGCATCCGCTTTTGTAGTAATTGATGGCAAAGACAATGTCGGCAAGTTGGCAGACCTCCGCAAAAAGGACTCCGCCGCCCATGACCACAGCGAGCCAGGACATAGCCACTGATAGCGAGTAGCACAAAGATTTTTTGCCAAAAAACCAAGGAAACAACCGATGCTTGAACGTGCCTACTATCCACCGATAGTCATAGAGGAAACGCCTAAAGGCGAGCGAAGCTATGACATATACTCTAGGTTACTAAAAGACAATATTATTTTTATCGGCACGGCCATAGACGACACCGTTGCCAATGCCGTTGTTGCACAAATGCTCTTTTTGGAATCTGAAGACCCGGACAAGGACATTCAGATATATATCAATTCTCCCGGTGGTGTCATTACTTCCGGCTTGGCGATATATGACACAATGCAGTTTGTCAAAAATGATATTGTAACCTACTGTATAGGCCAGTGTTCGTCAATGGCGGCGGTATTATTGGCCTCTGGCACTAAGGGCAAGCGATTTGCACTGCCCAACGGACGGATAATGATTCACCAACCGTCCGGTGGTGCGCAAGGGCAAGCATCTGACATTGAAATTACCTTCAAAGAAATTCAACGACTAAAGGAAATGCTGGCCAATATTCTATCCACTCACACAGGGCAGTCCTCAAAAAAACTCATCAAAGACATGGACAGGGATTACTTTATGAACCCAAAGGAAGCTCTGGAGTATGGGTTGATTGATAAGGTACTGACTGAAAGACCCTCTTAAGGTAGTTGTTTGTTGGCGCGGTTAGGAGAACAAAATGGTCATGGCACATAGTAACAATTTTGAATTACTGGAAAAAATCCCACTCTATGTTCCCGGAAAACCCATCCAAGAAGTTAAGCGAGAGTATGGCCTTGACCACATTGTAAAGCTGGCATCTAATGAAAACCCGTGGGGGCCTACCTCTGCGGTCAAGGCAAAAATCATTGACGCTGTGAATGGTGGCTGTGATGAGGGAGTCGGCCTATACCCCGTATCTGATGGGTTTTACCTTCGCAAAGCCATTTCCGAATACAAAAAGGTCAACCTTAACCAGATAGTTCTAGGCAACGGTAGCGCAGAAATTATTGAAATGGCGGCCAAGGCATGTTTCATCGCAGGTGGCACTGCCGTAATACCACGCCATAGCTTCGCCATTGGTAGCATAGCAGTCCAAGCCGCAGGTGGTAACGTAATCGAAACCCATGCCACAGCCACAGAAGTAGATGTTGACGCAATTATTAAGGCCATACAGTCAGATACAAAAATGGTATATATCGCAAATGCCAATAACCCCACCGGGGTTCAGGTTGAGATGGATGGCATCCAACGCTTGGTAAAAGCTCTAAGAGAAGACATTCTACTGGTAGTTGATCAGGCATACGCAGAATATTCAAATCCAACAATCTTCCCCAATGCGGCGGACTTTCTAGGCGAAAGAGAAAACCTTTTGGTGTTACATACTTTTTCAAAGGTCTATGCCCTAGCGGCATTGCGAATTGGATATGCCCTCGGAAACGAGCGAATGATCACACTATTGGAGAGGGTTCGTAGTCCATTTAATACCAACCACATTGCCCAAGTGGCGGCGGAAGAGGCCATTCGTGATTTGGAATTTATAACTTTCTGTCGCGAAAAAAACCAACAGGCAAGGGATACATTTTTTGCCGAGGCCAAGAAACACAAATGTATTGCCACTGGTAATGCTGGCAACTTTGTGCTTCTGGAATCTGACATACCAGCACCTGATTTTTTTCTACAATTGCTCAAAAAATCTGTAGTTGTGCGCCCAATGCACGGCTATGGCCTCCCCCAGCACCAAAGAGTAACCTTAGGTCGCCCAGAGGAAATGGAAGCCTTTTGGGCCGCGGCAGGGCCGATACTGGATGGTGTAAAATAAAACTGCTACACTCCACTCGACAATCTGTCCAATATTTCCTGGGGCGATGTGGAGGCCGTACCCATCTTGCCTACAACTACTCCTGCGGCGGCATTTGCCAATTTTGCCGCCTGTAGCCAACTAGCTTTTGCGGCCAGGGCGGCTGTAAATGTGGAAATAACCGTATCTCCCGCACCGGATACGTCAAATACCTCCCGCGCCTGCGTTGAAATTGTCCAAACTGAGGGTTTGTCTTTTTCCGGCACTACGAGTGCCACGCCTTTTTCGCTTCTTGTAACTAACAACCCAGCTAAACCTAATTTGGAAACCAACCAAGATGAGGCGGCGATCATCTCATCATCAGTCCTGATGGGTTGCTTGGTCAATTCAGATAATTCTTTTGTGTTTGGAGTCAGCGCAGACGCACCATGATACAAATTTACATTATCCGGCTTGGGGTCTACAACCCAGGGAATCTGTCTTTTTTTAGAACCTTCTCTAATGGTTTCGATAGCTTGTTGACACACCGTTCCCTTGGCATAGTCAGAAACAATCACCGCTACTGAATTGCCCAGATATTTTTGGATTTGGTTTTGTAGCATATCCATTGCATTAGAATGTGGTCTCCCTATCTCCTCGCGATCGATTCGGATCATCTGTTGATGTTGTCCAATCACGCGAGTCTTGATGATCGTAGGCTGTGATGAATCCACAACCAAACCATCACTATTTAGCTCCTGGTCTGAAAAAATTTTTTTAATCCTCTCACCTGCCTGGTCATCGCCAATAACTCCCACCACCAGGGGTTCGGCTCCCAGTGCCCTCAAATTTGATGCTACGTTTGCCGCCCCCCCCAAAACCCATCTTTCACCCGTTACTCGCACAACCGGGACAGGAGCCTCAGGGGAGATTCGGTTGACCTCACCAAAAAGGTATTCATCCAACATCAAGTCGCCAAAAACCAATATCTTTTGTCCTTTTATTGCAGACAATAATTCATGCTCAGTGCTAAATGAAGTCATTTATTACCTCAATGATTACCCCTGACGTTCCCATCAGGCATGGATGCTTGGTCTATCAATAATACTGGTATGCCGTTTTCGACCGGATAAACCAATCCGCATGATTCACATTGCAATCCATCTTCTAGCTCAATCAAATCGCCATGGCACGCATTGCCGTCATAGATTGATGGACAACAAAGTATTTCTAATAGAGATGAATTAATTGTCACCTGACCATCATCCTATATTGAATTGTGGCCCACCGCCCCCTTCAGGCGGAGTCCAAACCACATTTTGTTTAGGGCACTTTATTTCACAGGTCTTGCAATGCAAACAATTAGAGTAGGCAATTTCAAGTTTCAACCCTTTTTCGTTTGCGTGCATTTCATAGACCTGCGCTGGACAAAAAACTGTGCATGGACTTCCATATTTTTCCCAACAATCAGCGCAAATTTCATCACTACCAATAATTTTCAAATGGCTTGGCTGATGCTCATCGTGCATTACACCAGAAGTATATAAGTCGTCTAATTTTTGGATCAACATCACACCATCATATTTAATCTCTGCATTTAAGTCGGTGGCTCTAAGCGTTTTTTTGCCATAGTATCGTTCTGTCGATTCTGTATATTCGTAGTCCGACAGACACTTCAGCGGGTCACACGGCAACCAGCCTTTTGTTATTATGGAGAGGCCAAGTCGTATACCAGCAACAGGGGTGATGCCATGGGCAATTGTTCTATGAAAATTTCTCTGCGACTTGATCTCTTCGCCAGCCCAGGATGCCATGAATGTATCTTCGTATTTTTGTAGACTGGCATGTGAGAAATCATTGCTTAACAAAGCTGTCATAATAGTTTCAGCGGTGCAAATACCGCCCTTCATGCCAAGATGGATTCCCTTTAGCCTTGCAGGGTTTATCATTTGTGCCGAATCACCGACTATCATTCCGCCATCAAATGCGAGGCGGGGTATTGAATACCACCCGCCGATAGGCATGGCCTTCCCCCCGTACTGCAATAGTTTTCCCCCTATTAGCATTTCTGATATTCGTGGGTGTGTCTTGAACTTTTGTAATAGCTGATGTGCATCCACAAATGGATCGGCTGTATCTAGACTAACGACATATCCTATTGCTAATCTGTCGTTACCCAAAGCGTAAACAAAGCTACCGCCACTTTCTCCATCCGGCAATGGCCAACCGGCACTATGTAGCACAAAACCTGGTTGCACTTGCCCGACAGGTATTTCCCATACTTCTTTGACACCCATCTCGAATACTTGTGGATTTATTGAATCTTTTTGCAGTCCCAGCACCGAATCAATTTCCTGGGCTAAGCGACCCTTGGGACCCTCGCCAAATACTGTAACCTTTGCCATAATCCGGTTACCGGGCTCAAAGTTATTCCGTGCCGTACCATCAGCGTTTACGCCCTTATCAGCGGTTTGGACACCAATAACCCTATTGCCATCCCAAATCACATTAATACCAGCAAAGCCTGGCAATAGCATGATGTCTACTCCTGGGATTTCCCTGGCCTCAATTTGTTCGGCCATCCATCTTGTCATGCGGGACAAACTAATTATATGGCAACCGTGATTCCTGAAAAACGGTGGTAACAAAGGCGATTTAATCCCATTGCGGTCGCTTGTAAAAAGCCATACTTCTTCTCGTCCAACTTCCCCTTCAGAAGGAAACCCTCTGTCCATGTAATCAGGGCATAACTCCACCAGGGCACTCGGATCAAAGACTGCCCCAGAAAATGCATGGTCGCCAATGGCAGGACCCTTTTCAATAAGCCCGATTGACAAATTCTCCAATTTTTTATCAGCCATCTTGTTGTGGGATTCAATCAAATCCAACAATCGCCAAAGAGCAGTCAGGTTTGCAGGACCTGCTCCCACAAACAAAACATCAAATTCAATTTCTTCACGTTCAACACCCTTTCGGGCAGACTGCGTAGAATAGTCAGGCATAGCAACTCCTCGGCCGGCAAAATCAGTTTATCGTTTTACATTTATTTTTCCAAGCCTATGCAAGTGCTATAATCCCATATCTATGGCGCACTCAACTTCCAGATATAAATTCCAAGCGGCAGTCGAGCAAACTCTATCAGTGGTATTTCAAGCCTCGAATGGCTCATGGGAAGGCCATGATTACTGTGTGACAGTAGTTGTTGAAAGGTATGGCCTGAACGAACTGGATGTTGTAATGGACTTCAGAGACTTGGAAACAGAATTAATTAAAATCCTTGACCCCATGCGGGGGCACACATTGAACGAACTGGAGATGTCAGAGCCATTGGATATTGCAAAGAGAATTGCACAACACATCATTCCCAAACTGCCCCATCCAGTGGTGTTGGAGTCTATTTCCCTACAGGATGGTAATGGCCGAAGAATTACCTTACAGCCATGAAATTGAAAACATATATATCGGCATCTCTATTAGCCTTAGCTCCGTTTGCGTTTTTGCATCCAGTGAAGGTAAGGGGCGGTAGCATGGAACCAACCCTACAAAATGGACAGGTATTATTGGCCCTTTGGCCATGGTGTTCAGGAACGCCCGCTCTGGGCGAAGTAAGGATTCTTAATACCCCTGAAGGTACTGTTATCAAACGCATTTTGGCAATGCCTGGGCAGGAACTGGAACAGCGTAACGGCTATCTGATACGTTCTGGGCAAATAGTCGAAGAGCCATATATCTCATTTCGCGAAACAAAAAACGATGGCCGATGGTATGCCCAAGATGGCTACATGCTCCTCGGTGACAACCGCCCCCAGAGCCTCGACTGTAGAATATGGGGGCCGATTGACAAAAATCGGATCGGCGGAAGAGTGTTGATTAGATGAGGTTGGCAAAACAGCAATCCAACGCAGTCGTACATCCAAATTCTGTATTGTTTTTTAGGTTATCTCACTATACCATGTGTTATTCTTGAATCTGGAGGAGTCTCCTTGTTAGAACCAAGTTGCCAACGGTTTCAGAAAGACATTGAAGGAGATGTTGTATGAAAAATTTTAAAAAATCCCCGATTTTGCAAAAATTGACCTTATCGGCTGAATTGGTTTTGAAATCACCCGCCTTCGGCCGGCGGCCTTGGCATTAACCGGCATCGCGGCGGTCGGCACTGTGGGCTGTTCCGGGGGAAGCAACACACCCGATAAAAAACCAGACCCGAAGCCACAACCAACCCCGCAACAACTCGAAGAAGCCAGAAGACTAGCCGAGTTCAACCGCCTCAGCGCCCCAGTGAATGAGAACAAGACAATAATCGAAGTTAAACAGATGAGTGATTTTGAAAAAGGTACAGGCTTTAGTTATTCGGACTATAACCATTCCGCGAAAGGATATAATTTTGCAGTGTCTGCAACAGTAACAGACCAAACATTGAAAGCGCAGTTGGAAAAAGAGACGGAACGGATGAATAATTTTATCTTGTCCTATCTTTGGGAGCATGAGTTTCGACATGGGGCGATTATCAAATATATGCTTACTATTAAAGAACCAAAAAATAGGTGGAAATCGGAGTTTCTGAATAAAACTTCCGCATATTTAGCATCAACAATTTTGTTCCGCAAAAACATGCTGGAAGAATACGCAAAACAATTAGAATTGGCGGGCGGAAACCCAAACCAAGTCCAATTTAGTTCTAGGTCATATCTGTTGGAAAATGGTATTGTATTCAATCCAGCTCTAATCCAAATGATACCTTGGTGGGACACAAAGAATAATTTTCCAGAACTTATTTCTTTCGTTTCACAGGATGAAGCTTCTTTATTAGTATCTTCTGGTTTCGACCGATTTTATAATTTATTTGATTCTAGTGATACTTATAAGTCCATGAATAATGTCTTCAAAAACACCACCTTCATATCATGTAGCTACGATACCGACGAATTCTTCATGAAAGCCGTAAACGCTTTCTTCACCTATAAAATAGGCGATAAAGACGTCAATCTTTTCGAGCTTATGACACCAGCGGACAGGGAAGCTTTCCTGACCAAGCTAAATACCAAGATGCAACTGGAATACGAC
>WRHW01000047.1 GCA_009783055.1 Holophagaceae bacterium | reverse complement strand
ATCTATATCAGCCCATTCTGCCGACCGCAATTCGCCGATTCGTACGAAGACGAGTGGTGCAAGGCGCAATGCGGCTTGCACTTGATAAGTTCCTTTGTAGGATTCTATTGCTCTCAGTAATTCTGCAACTCGCGCTGGCTCAGTAATGCTTGCCATATGCTTTGGCTTTCGTGACTGAAGTGCTGATGAGTAAATGTTGAGAATAGGGTTTTGATCAGCGCGTTCGGTACTCACGGCATAGCGCATGACTTGTGAGATAATGTTTTTTGACTTGTGTACCGTTTCTATTGCGCCACGATTTTCGATACGGCGTAATGCTGTCAATACATCAAGGGTGGTTATTGAGGTTATGGGCTTCTTGCCAAGTACTGGCAATATATCATTTCGTAGTCGTGATTGCGTATGGTCAATCGTTGTCTTTGCTTTTCCTCTACTCCACACGATCAGCCACTCAGCAGCAATAAACTCAAAAGTATTTTTTGCACGATCAACCCCGAGTTTCTTTTCCACCTTTCGAACGTCAGATGGGTCTGCTCCGCTAGCCAAACATGCCCGTGCTTCGGCATGTCGCTTTCTTGCCTCTTGCAATGACACGTCAGGATACTTCCCAAGGGCAAGCAGTTTCTGTTTCCCGCAAAACCTGTACGCGTATCTCCATAGTTTGCCGCCGGTAGGCGCAACCTCCAAATACAGCCCTGCTCCGTCAGCTATCTTGCGCGGCTTTTCGGCAGGCTTGATCTGTCGAACCTTGATTTCCGTGAGGCGATTCGTTTTCATTGTTGGTAGATTCCTCCCCACGTACTAATCTACCAGCAAATCTACCATCAAAACCTCTTGGCTTGCAATGGATTTCAATGGACGCGATTGGAGACAAAAACAACCAAGAACCGCATTGCCACTGCATGTATCGAACTGTTTTGAACTGTAATGAACTTTGTGTTGGGGCGGCTGAGGGGACTCGAACCCCCGACACCAGGAATCACAATCCTGTGCTCTAACCAACTGAACTACAGCCGCCGTTGGAATTTACTATATTAACATAAAATCGAGTTTTTTCAATTTGGAACCTATTTTCAATTTGGAACGTTTTTTCAATTTGGGAACCTTTTTTCAATTGACACCACCCTGAGACAGTCAGATTCTTTTATAATGTCTGATGACCTTCGGGAGAAAACATGAACCGCCACGCAAAACAAATAATTGGATTATCAGTGTTCGCTGGAGTCTGTCTGGCCATTGGCATGGGGCTTGGACGCGTCTGGATAGTTGGTGCCCAAGAACATCATCCAGTATCAATAAACACAAGAGCCTTCGACCTTCAACCAATCGTTGAAATAGTTGAAAAGCTAAATCCAACCGTTGTATTTGTTCACAATACAAGCTATGTGCGGACGCGTTCAAGTTCAAATAGATACTTTGGTTTTTCAGATGATTTTTTTGAAGAATTTTTTGGAGGTGGGCAGGCACCCAGGCGCAATAGGCAACAGGAGGGAAATGAGATTCCTCAAAGAGGTTCTGGGTCTGGTTTTTTCATTAGCCATGACGGTGAGATACTGACCAACGCTCACGTAGTCGAAGGGCTCCGCGGTAGTGAAAACCCAACAATAGAAATCAGAACTATTGATGGCAAGAGATATCCAGCAGTTGTTTTGGGAATGGATAAGGCACTTGATGTAGCCATCATTAAGATTGAAATTCAAAACGCGCCCTATGTGCAATTAGGTGATTCTGATGCTACTAAGGTTGGCGAAATGGTTGTTGCCATCGGAAACCCGATGGGACTTGAGCATACAGTTACCCAAGGCATTATCAGTGGCAAGGGACGCTCCAGCAGAATGCTAGACCCAACCGCAAATCTGGTTGCAGGTTTTTTACAGACTGATGCCGCCATAAACCACGGGAACAGCGGGGGTCCATTGATTAATTTCAAGGGCGAGGTCATTGGCATTAATACAGCCATCCAGCCTTCTGGTCAAAATATCGGGTTCGCTGTACCAATCACTCCTGTTAAACAGATTCTTAACGATCTACGCACTGGTAAACCCCTAAAACGAGGTTGGCTAGGGGTATCAACTGTTGATCTCGATCATGAATATCAGGATAGCTTGGGGATCAGTGAAGGCGCATTGGTAGAGAGAATTGAAACCTCGTCTCCGGCAGACAAGGCAGGAATTCATAGACTGGATGTAATTGTCGGCGTAGATGGAAAGTCGATCAAATCTGGAACAGATCTCGTAGATGCAATATCATCTAGGCGACAGGGCGAGACTGTTAGGTTAGAACTAATCCGCAGTGGTAAAAAACAAACTGTTAATGTCATTCTTGGTGACAGAGACAATATGGATAACGGCAATGGCTCAGAAAATAAACCCCCCACTTCGGGAAACGACCTACGGAATGAAACTTCAGGAACCATGAACCTGGAAAAAACATATGGCTTCCAGGTTGGTACGCTCGATGATGCAAACCGTAGAACCTATCAGGTACCAGTGAACATTACGGGTGTTGTGATTACCAGTGTGCAACCACGTTCCTCTGCTTCAAACAGAGGGCTGGCTGAAGGAATGGTTATTCAGAGCGTTGGAACAAAAGACGTGGGCTCATTGGAAGAATTTCGTACCGAAGTTAATAAGTTCAACGGAAAATCAATACTTCTTTCTGTACGTGAAAGGTCGGCTAGGGGATTCACTATTCCAGCCACCATAGCTATCCCGGTCATGCCGCCCAGCGTTACCAAATAACAGCGGGGCCTTGGACTTTTGAAACATGATGCCCCATCCTGAAACTGCCCCTACATTACTAGCAAACAGCATCGGCGGGACTTTTGGGACTTTTCTCCTGATCATGGGAGTGGGGGCAGTAGTCTATTATTTTCTCCGGGGCAAGGGCGACCCCCCAAAGGCTGTAGGTGAGCCAAAAAAAACGATGTCGTCAAGCCCGGTTAAGTCAAAGATTTTTCGAAGTCCTTATAAAAGGTGCCCGATATGCGCCGCCCCGGCTGATAAAATGACTCAGGACTGGGATGGTGAAAAGAAGATAATGTGGACGTGTGGCTACTGCGGAAATGCCAGCGTTCAGGTGCTCAAAGATAGTAAGTAGTCGATATAGTCGTTTAATCTGCTCCAAGCGTTGCTGGTTACAAGTGAACGACTATATCAGACCGCGTTGCGAATGAGGCTAGAAAGACACCTGAAAAGCAACAGAAAGGGTATCCCCACCTGTAGCGGCACCAGTAGTAGGGTTAATCAGGAAGTTTTTACTACGCATCGTGTAGTTTACCTTGATATTGGCAGATCTGAATGAAGCCGGGTTGAAAGCGTAGATGTAGCCACCTGTAATTTCTGTGTAGTTAGGTGAGATGTCGTCACCATTTGGCAACACGTACGGATTTACCGTACCGTACCAGTCATCTCCGTAGTTATAGTTCATATTGTTATAGCGGGCAACTATTTTGTGGTGGCCAAAGGTATAGCCCGCCACTGCATTGATGCCAAGGAAAGTCTGATCTAAGTGTTCGCGCTGGGCAGTGTCAACATTAAGGGAACGGAAGAACCTACCCAAAGTGCCAGTGGCGACTTCTGCAGAGCCATAGAACGCGCTATTGTCAAATTCGTAAAAAGCACCATATACGGTTGTTTTGTCTTTATTATCCAAGATAGTTGAAGCACTAGGCCCATTTGAACCAAAGCTACCAGCTGTCAAATTTCCTGCATCTGCCTGATTGGTAGAGCCTTGCAGTGAGTAAATCCCAAAAAAGTTCTTTTTGCCATAACGGAAGTCTGCCTTGATTGCTAAGTCTTTTTGAGCATTGACCTCGGTATTTTTACCTGAACCATTGAACACTGCGACATGGGCGCGGCCACTAAATGCTTCTGGGTTGCCAAAACCAATACTTGCCGATGCCCCCCTATCCCTCGAACCAAATAACAAGCCTAGTTGCGAATGTTCGACAAACAGCATGTTCATGGGGGCGATAGTCGCGGCGTCTAACCCCAAGATTTTGAACTGGCCGACTTGGAACTCTACGTTCATTGGAGCCTTGTACTTGATATAGACATCCTGTAAAATACCTGACTGTAGCGAAACGTCATACATAATGCGGTATTCCACGTTGTCGCTGATGGCACCAGACGCGCTCAGTTCGATCCTTTTAAGCGAAAAACCATTCTCGTTATAATGGGTTCCAGTGCCACCTGGGAATTTGTAGGTCGTTGGATAATAAGGGAAAGGGCTGGAAAAATGACGTAGGCTATTGTCCATCATTTGTGTGTACCAAATCTGGGCAAGGCCGCCTATCTTGGGAGCTTGCACTTGCGCAACAGCAGGAAGCCCTGCCACAAATACCAGGGGTAGTAATGTTATTTTTTTCGAGTTAAACATGAAATCTCCGAAAAGCCCAAAAAGGCTGTAATAAAAATCTAGAGTAGCAGAAAACAATTAATATAGCTAATCACGCTTTTTCTGCTTGCTTACGGCGAGCAAATCCTAATACAGCAGTTCAGCTACAAAAAATTGAACTGCTATAAAATGCTAACTAAAAATTATCTCTCCCCAAAAAGCCCAGTCCCTACCCTAACTTGGTCTGTGCCTGCCCGTATGGCTACTTCCAGATCGTCGCTCATGCCCATTGAAAGCAAAATACGTTGCCCAATCCGTTGTTGCCACTCGTTGCGAAAAACTGCAAGGTCGCCAAAAGCCATGGTCAAGCCGAATGGGGGGATTGCCATAAACCCTTTGAGCGGTAGCCTTGGGGAATTTTCGAAAACATCTAGAATAGGTTGAATGCCCTTAGATGAACACCCACCCACCTTGCTGGCCTGCTCCCATAGGTCAACCTGAATCCATATATCTCTACAAATGTCTAATTCCTCAGCTATCCTCAACAGCCTAGAGGCCAGTTCTGGCCTGTCAACAGTCATCAGTTCGGTAAAATGTTGCAGAGCAGGCTTGGCCTTATTCCTTTGCAGGGGGCCACTAAGCGCAAAAGTTGCTCCCGGCAATGCCTCAGACTTTACAATTGCCTCCTGAACATAGTTTTCTGCAAAGTGGGTAACACCACATTCCATAGCCTCTTGTAGTAATTCCACGGGATGAAACTTGGATACCGCAAGAAGGCTAATCGAATTAGGGTCTCGACCACAGTTTTTTGCGGCGCGACAAATACGCGTACGAATCGTTTTCAGCCGTTCTGCAAAGCCAGTCATTTAGGGATATAGAGAATCCTCTGGCAGGATTCACAAGTAATAAAGCCCTGAGCCTTTAGCTGATAAACCAAGGGGGTGCGCAACTTTGTGTTGCAACCAGTACATACGTTGTTTTCCATTGCCACCACAGCCTTGCCTGCCCTGCCCTGCATGAGACGATTAAATTTGTTGAGGGTGGCCTCATCCAACTGGCCTGTCAATTCTTCAATTTGCTTTGATAGGCGTTCTTTTGCAACAACCTGATTTTCATGCTCTGCCAGAAAGATTTCATGTAATTCGTCAAACTGACGCATATCCTCAATTTGGATGGAAGCCTGTTTTTCCTTTTCGACTTCGGCAGTTTGCAACTCAGTTTCAGCTTCCTTCAGTCCGCGCTGGGAAAGCTCTAGCTGTCTTTCTTTTTCGTCTAGCGCCCTCATGGCTATGGTGTACTGTGCCTTGTGTGCCGATGCCTTGAGGTCTTTGCGTGCATGTTCTTCGGCCTTGATTGCTTGCAGGTGCTCTGCAGTAAGGGTGGCAATTTGCATTTTGGCCTGATCGATTTTTTTGGACAGTTCTTCGACTCGCTTCCCAGCGACTTTGGCAGATGATTCGAGGCGTGCCATGTCAGGTGGGAAGGTGGAAAGTTCCCGTTCTACAGTCCTTAAACTGTTGTAAGCTGTTTGAAGTTCCTGTAGGACAGCCAGAGTACTCATGAAATCAATTTTACCTTACTATTGATGACTGAACAACAGGCCATTGATACCGAAGTGCGACCCTTGCAATAGAAATCATCAGTGCTACAGCGATACAAGCACCAGAGTATCAAATATGAAATTTTTTTTGCAAAAATCTAAGTATTTGAAATACAATAATATTAGTCTACAATACTAATATTAAAGTATTGATCGAAAAATTGACTTGACATTCTATGAAGTTGTTGTAAAATTAACATTCGTTGGCATGGCATGATTTGTCGTGCCACCCATTTAACCATTTCATCCCCGTTGTTTGGGGAAGTATTTCCATGGAGGACTAGATGAACATTAAACCTCTGCACGACCGCGTTGTCCTAAAGCGTGTTGAACCTGCGGAAACTGTTAGGGGCGGCATAATAATTCCTGACACTGCAAAAGAAAAGCCGATGGAAGCCGAAATCGTCGCTGTGGGCGAAGGCAAGTTTGACGAATCAGGCAAGCGTATGCCCATGTCAGTTAAGGCTGGCGATCGGGTATTGATCGGCAAATATAGTGGAACAGAAGTAAAAATCGGCGACGAAGACCATGTAATCGTCCGCGAAGACGAAATTCTGGCAATTGTTCAGTAATTCATTAACTCAATAGCCTAAATAGAAAGGGAGAAAGTAAATGTCCGCAAAATCAGTCGTATACGCTGAAGACGCTCGCCAGGCCATACTGCGTGGCGTTAATAAACTAACCGATGCCGTCCAAGTGACTCTTGGACCCAAAGGTCGCAACGTCCTAATTGAAAAGAAGTTCGGATCGCCACTGATGACAAAGGATGGCGTAACTGTTGCCAAGGAAATCGAACTCAAAGATAAACACGAAAACCTAGGTGCCCAACTGCTACGCGAAGTTGCATCTAAAACCTCTGACATCGCAGGCGACGGCACTACTACAGCGACCGTGCTTGCGCGCTCAATCTACAAAGAGGGTATCAAGGCAGTAGTTTCAGGCGCAAACGTAATGGAAATCAAACGTGGCATCGATTTGGCAGTCGATGAAGTAGTCAAGTCCATTGATGAAATCAAAAAACCCGTAGAAGGCAATGCCATAGCCCAAGTAGGCACAATATCTGCAAATGGTGATGAAGAAATTGGCAAGACCATCGCAGAAGCGATGGCAAAGGTCGGCAAAGACGGAGTCATCACGGTTGAAGAAGCCAAAGGTAGGGACACCGAACTTAGCTTTACTGAAGGTATGCAGTTTGACAGAGGTTATTTAAGCCCATACTTCGTTACCAATCCTGACCAAATGAAGGTCGAACTTGAACAAGCCTATATTCTGACCTATGAAAAGAAGATTTCCAATATGCGTGACCTCCTGCCCCTCCTGGAGCAGGTAGTAAACAGTCGTCGCCCCCTGCTAATTATCGCAGAAGATGTTGACGGCGAAGCATTGGCAACCCTAGTTGTCAACAAGATTCGTGGAACCCTCAATATTGCCGCAGTCAAGGCTCCTGGCTTTGGCGACCGCCGTAAAGCCATGTTGGAAGACATCGCAGTTCTGACAGGCGGAAAGGCTATTAGTGAAGACTTAGGCATTAAGCTGGAAAACCTGACGCTCACAGATCTAGGGACCGCCCGCAAGGTAGTCATCGACAAAGAAAACACCACCATAGTTGAAGGTGCAGGAACCTCTGATGCTATACAGGGGCGCGTAAAGCAAATCCGTAGCCAGATTGAGCAAAGCACCTCTGACTATGACAAAGAAAAATTACAAGAGCGATTGGCCAAATTGGTCGGTGGCGTTGCCGTTATCAAGGTCGGAGCCGCTTCAGAAACCGAAATGAAAGAAAAGAAAGCCCGCGTTGAAGATGCAATGCACGCAACCAAGGCCGCTGTTGAAGATGGCATAGTCCCCGGCGGTGGTGTTGCATTCATTCGCGCCCTTGCCAAACTGAATGCTATGAAGACAACCGGCGATCAGGCAACTGGCGTAGAAATCATCAAAAAAGCCCTTATCGAACCAAGCAAGCAAATTGCCAATAACGCCGGTGTAGAAGGCTCTGTGATAGTCAACCGGATTCAGGAAGAAAAAGGTAATTTTGGATTTAACGCCGCAACCTCAGATTTTGGCGACATGGTTAAGTCCGGTGTCATTGACCCCGCCAAGGTAGCCAAGAGCGCGCTATTAAATGCGGCCTCTGTTGCTGGGATGATGCTCACCACTGAAGCGATCATTACAGAAATACCCGAACCAAAGCCTCCGATGCCTCCAGGCGGTGCCCCAGGCATGGGTGGCATGGATGACATGTATTAAGCGAACCCTTTTCAAAACCCTATCAGGGTTTTGAAATTACGTTATACCAAGTTGCACCCATACGGGAGCAACTTGGTATAACGGCAATGCGAAAGCAGTGCCCGCAAGTTTTTGAAAATGCGGGCTTTGCTCGTGTTTGCAAAAACTTTTGCGCTTCGCGTTTAATCCCGATTAAACGCAACCTAGTATTAAGCTACATCTATTCCAGATTGACGAAAGCCCCGTCTTGGCGGGGCTTTTTGCTATGAGCAATAAACGATATTAGCTATTTCAATTGCTGATAGGCAACTATATCCAGACCGAAGCCCTTGATTCCCGTGTAGCGTTTCTCTTGGCGGGTGAGGAGCCTCATCTTGCTTATGCCGAGCAACCCCAGTATTTGAGCACCTATACCTACTTCCCTATTGGCAGGGTCTAGCACAGGCTCGGCTCCATCCCATGATTGATGGTGCAGAAATACCAAAATACCACTCCCATCCTTTTGCATAGCAGACATTGATGCACTAAAGGTAGAAGTTTCTAGGGTTCCAAAGCCATCTAAGTCATCTGGTAGTGCCCCTAAGTGAACTCTGACCAGTGGAATATTCCCTTCAATTTTTCCTATTTGAAAAGCAAAATATATACTCTTATCCAAGTTGTTCAGAAACTTGTGAACAGTAACCTGCCCCCACTTTGTCTCTATTATTGATGCACCTACAGCCCTAACTATCGGGTCTTTTTGTAATCGATAAGCAACCAAGTCAGCAACAGTTATTAGCAGAAGGTTGTGAATTTTGCAAAAGTCAATAAGATCGGGCACCCTTGCCATAGTGCCGTCGTCTTTCATTACTTCGCAGATAACACCGCTGGGATGTAAATTAGCTAATCTGGCTAGGTCAACGGAGGCCTCTGTCTGGCCTGTCCTTGTCAGTACGCCTCCAGGTCTGGCACGTAGCGGGAAAGTATGCCCAGGTTTTACAAAATCGCTTGGCTTGGATTGAGGATAAATTAATGTTTGTATAGTTTTTGATCGGTCATGGGCACTAATACCTGTAGTAATCCCTTCGCGCGCCTCTACAGAAACACAAAAGGCGGTCTCAAACGGGCTGGAATTATCCTGAACCATTTGCGGTATGTGGAGCCGATCCAGCAATTCCCCTTCAAGGGCGGTGCAAATCAATCCCCGCCCATGAGTAGCCATAAATGCAATTGCCTCAGGAGTGGCAAATTGAGCCGCCATCGTAATGTCGCCTTCATTTTCTCTATTTTCATCATCCACGACAACCACCATCTTGCCCTGGCTTATGGCGCGGATAGCATCTTCTATCTGTGAAAAGGGTTGAGACAATTTTTCACCTTTGCAGTACAACTTAACATTTGTGAAATCAAACGATTACATCTATCAAGGAGTATCCCAAATTACACTCAAACAGAGGCATTTTTTTTGGTATAGCGTAACTAATTGCACGCATAACGCTGATACCTAATCATTCATGCACTGTATATAAAGTCCCTGTAGGCTTTCGGTGGTAAATTCGCTATTGGTTTTTTCAACTACCATCTTGCCCTGTTTCATAATACCAGCGCGGTCGCCAATCTCTTTTACTCTGTGGATGTCATGTGTAGAAATCAGCATCGTCTTACCATGTTTTTTTAAGTCTATAACCAGATCAATAAAGTCTTTAGATGCTTTTGGATCAAGGCCAGAAGTAGGCTCATCCATAATTATCACTGGGGTATCTCTCATAAGGGCAATGGCAAGCCCTAGCTTTTGGCGCATCCCCTTAGAAAACGCCTTGACCTTTGTATTCAACTTTCCAGAGTCTAACCCAACCCGGTCAAGAAGTATCTCGAAGTCTATGTTTGAAGATGACTTACCAGAAATGTCTGCAAAGAACTTGAGATTCTGCCGAGCCGTCAACACGCCGTAGAGCATGACGTTTTCTGATATATAGGCCATTTGTTTTCTGGCCTCAATTGGAGATTTGGCCGTGTCGATGCCACTTACCGTTGCACAACCATCTGTTGGCTGGATGAAGTTGAACAACAGATTAATGGTAGTTGTCTTACCGGCTCCATTAGCCCCCAGGAGGCAGAATGTTTCCCCTTCCTTGATCTCCAGATTAAGGGTGTCTAGGGCGAGGTTGCCATCCTCGTAGCGCTTGGTAAGGTTTTCTGCTCTTAGCATAGTGGTAATCCTTTCGTTAGTTTATTTCAATTCGAGGTAAAATGAGTGGATGAGTATTCGTGCCCTGTAATTTATTTAGTTCTTCATTATCTTTTGTGCGCCATAAACCGCTCCGCCTATCAATCCCAATGAGAGAAGAGTGCCAATGATGACCAATGCCCAATTAGTTCTGGCATTTATCTTTATCCTAAACGTTTTTTCATCTGCATAAATTGTCTTACCATCGCTCTGGCCTTGTATAACCACCTTGAAGTCGTATTCGCCAGGGTGGACGTTTTGCGGGGGGGCGAGAGACATATTAAATGTACCCTCTTCTTGGGGCTTAAGGCTTGTAATGGTCATTGGGTTTATGGTGTTTTCCCAACCCATTCCGCCTCGTATTGTCAACGTAATATCGAGGATGTCCCTACTACCTTCGTTGACAATTCTGACGGGTATCTTTACTGGGTTTGAGCCTGTACTCTCCTGAAACAGATTGTCAGCCTTTACCTCGATCTTGCCTATGCCCTTTGGAATGAGCACCAGCTTAGTTCGGCCTTCAATAGTCGCTCCTTGCTCAGTGGCCACAAGGCTGAACTCCACCGGTACGTCCATTGCCACGTCCCTACTTTCTCTTGTGGGCAAGTGTATATTGAGCGTAAGACTCTTCTTAAAGTCATTTTCCCTGAAGTTTAAGTCTGAAACCCTTGTCTCCCCGTCATATATCTCATATTGAAACTGTGATGACAGATCAGGGATGTTAAGTTTAACTACATTTGCGCCGGTTAAATATCTTTCCACAGAAATGCGGTAGATAGCCTTGCCACCAAGGTTAGACTCGACAGAGAAGTTTTCAGGTGTGAGGACTATCTGGCTAGAAGTACCGGAGGGTGTGAGGAATACCTTCCTGCGCTCCACAGTTTGGAGGTCGTAACGCAAACAGACTACAACTTCATCCATGTCCCTGAGTATCTGAAATTCAAAGTCTCTCTTTTCACCAAAACCAAGGGCGTTGATCTTATACTCAAGGGGCTGTCCCACAAGCACCTCGTCTTTTTCGATAGAGAGAAATACATTTCTGATTTCGTTGTTGTATAGTTCTTTGTAATTGCTGACTGCCTCAGTGCCATCCATGCCCAAAAATTCGTCTATAGTTTTGCCAATGTCGGGTAGGCTATTTAGCAATGTTAGTTTTACCCACTTGGTGCCGTCTGGTCTTTGGTATTTTTCAGCCTTCTCTACGCTGACATAAAAGGAACCTGATGTGGCACGGATTAGGGCGTACACATAGCTTAGCCTAGCCTCTTGATACCGGTTTTTCACATCCTCAAATTCTTTGGCGGAGAGAAGCCCCTCTTTGAAGAGGGTTTCCTTTGTCTCGTAGTCCAATTTATATGTACTGACCTGTATTTCAGCCCTTTTTACGTTATAGAGGAGAGTAGCTGGGTCGGACTGAGAGTGTAGACACGACGAAAAAAGACATCCAAGGAGCAACATCTTTGCGGAGAATTTAATGATTAGCATAGTACCACCAAAATAATCTAGCAATGTAACTGCCGATGCCTTTCGGACAAAGATTCTTGAACCAAATGAGAATAGTTGATGTGCTGGGATTCAGCAAAGGTGTCCAAAAATGCAGGAATCGTAAAGTTTTTGGTTACGGTTTTTTTCCCAAATTTTTCTGCATAGCTCGTCATGTCCAGCAAAAGCAATGAAACAAAACCGCCCTGATCCGGCTTAATAGACTCCATGGCACTGGCTTTTGGTGGGGTTTTCCCATCTTCAAGTTCATCCAGGACCCAGCCAGAGGCCGCATCTATCCCCATTAAAATTGCTTCTTCGAGTGTATCGCCACCTGACACACAACCGGGCAAGTCAGGGACGACAACTGCGTAGGCATCAGAATTGTCATCTTTGTAAAAACAAGCAGGGTAAGTCAATTTCATGGTTTTCTCCTGATTTGTGCTTGCTGAAGGATATACTTTACTACCACTTTCTGTATGTCTCCTGAGTGATGTGGGATAGTAACCTTGCCTACCTTTGTAGGATGTTCATATTGGTAATGCGAGCCGTTTGTATTCTTTAATCTCCATCCGTCTTTTTTGATTATTTTCTCCATCTCTTTGAAGTCCGTATATCAGCTCCCCCAGTTCAGTTTACACCAAGCACCCGGTAACGCTTTATCTGCTCTGTGTGTGTCAAAACAGCCTCCTTTTAGAATATTGTGCATAAACAAACATGAATGGCAGTAATAAAAAGTACGCAGTGAGCAACAAGATGTATTGCAGGGCGTGGGAGAGCTTGTAGCCTATGGATGGTTCAACATATTTGAAGCGTGGCATTCCAGACACGTCCATTCTGTCACTGGACCTAAATTCAGGATTGCTCTTTCTGGTTTCGTTGTATTGGTGAGTCATGTATTCACGGGCTATCGCTTGCCAACTGCTCACAAGGCTATCTATATGCTGGGAGCGTTCAAAGCTCAGGCCAGAGAGTTCTTCTACTGCAACCAGGTAAATTGAATAGGGAGAAATACAGGCCAGATTGATGGATAACTTGTTCTGCCTGGTTGTAGCATTTTTATAGCCCTCTCTCATGGCATTGGCCCTGGTAGTAACGCTCTGAACGACTATATCGAGTTCGGGCTTCATTTTTGCTTGGGCCTCGGTCATTGAAAGCCCTTGGGCAAGCAAAGGTGGCAGTAGTCTTCCAAAAGTCTCGTTGTATTCGGTGTTTAACATGTGACTAATCTGGCGATTGATTGAGCCAATGTCCGGCACTACTACCACTGACCTGGCAATATTCGGGCTTAACGCTGGCACGATAATGACAAACATTATCCAAACGCCAAAACAGGCAAAGGCCGACAGTGTCTGGTCTAAAACGACAGATGATACAAATGTGCCCAGGCAGTAAAAAAACATTATGTAGAAAACTGAAACCAGAAATATGCCCAACAGAGATACCCATTGATTTAGGTCAGAGCTATGCCCTCCAGTTATTGCCAGCCAGATTGAGGTTATCAAAAAGATTATTGCTATCGGCAATATGGCCACCAGACTCCCGCCAAGGATTTTGCCCAAAATGATTTTTATTCTTGGAACGCCCGTTGAAAGCAACAATCTTACTGTCCCCTCGTTCACTTCTCGATTAATGGCATCATAGCTCAGTAGCAGAGCCAGTAGACCTCCCAGGATGCCCACGAGGGCGATCATATCTAGTTTTATATTGAGTGCTACAACTGGGTCGCCATCCAAACTGTGTCCTGGCCCCACCATTATGGCCGAGTCAATGATGGCCTCCATAGGGGATGGCGGGATGATTGGTCTGTCAATCGCTGTGTTTCCGCTATAGCTGGTATATTTTTCCAGGGCGATTTCCTGGGACTTGATTCTGAGCAGATAGTCATCCCTTTTTGAGCCGTAATCAAAATGGCGAGTGAACATCATCACAAAAAAAGTAGTAATGATGAAAATGAAGGCCACGAGAAACCTAAAGCTCTTGAGATGCTCTAATGCCTCTTTCTTTGCAATGTGAATTAGCATGTCAGTTCCCCCCTAGCCTTCTCTCAAGTCCAGGCGCATGAATTTTCTGTAGGTAAAGAGCAATAAAACGATTGTTTCGATGCAGAGGATAAACATTGCAAGCAGAGCAACAATGGAATCAGAGGCAAAATCTATCCTGTTAAACACAAAATTGGAATCCCTTGGGTTTTTTACTAGGTTGTCTTTGTGTTGCAATATGGCCTTGTTTGCGTGAATGGCGTTTTGCACTCCATTGCCCATGATATCCACGCTGGCATTGTTGTATATGTCTGAGGGCGACAGCATGGCAATCCAGCGGTAAACTTTTGAATAGTTGACAATTTGGTTTCTGCTCCTTTCCCATTCAGCATCATGCCCTGTTTGTATTTGTTCTGTCATGGCGGCCCAATTTCCCTGATATTTGCTCGTTTCAAACAGCGTCTGGCTAAGCCTTTCTGCCCTGGCCTGCTCCATTGCTCTGGCGGAAGGCAGAGTCACAAAAAACTGTGATACTTGTGGCACCAGTGCAGGCAATATGAACACTAATACCAGCCAGCACAGCACCCCGGTAATCAGGCTCTCCTGGGGTCTTTTGGTGGCTATAGAAATAAACAGCCCCACCAGCAAAAAGAATAGGATATACACCATGGAAAAGAGGACAAACAGGCAGACCCGCACAATGTCAGTTGATGTTGAAAGCATGTTGTTTGTTGCAAGTATCAAGCAGGAAATAATCGTACAGATGACCATGGGCACCGCCAGACAAATGAAAGAAGCTATGAGCTTGCCCAGTATTAAATTCTTTCTCGAAGCCCCTGAAACCGACGCCAGTTTTAATGTGCCAGCAAACCTCTCCCCAGAAACAGATGCAAAGGTAATGAGTATTGCCGCCATGCTCAATAACACCTTGACTACAAAATTCATGTCAAGACTTTCAAAGGTGGATAGCCGCAGGGAAGCGTTGCTTTCTCCGAGGGGTTTGACGACGAAGCTACTCAACATCATGTTTGTAGCCACGGACACCGCTGATGATTTTTCGGTGCCTTCTGCAATGGCACTCAAGGGGTTTGGCGGGATGGCCATGGTGTAGGGGCCTGTAACGGCGGCCACTTCTGTGTATTCCTTCAGCCTGGTCTTGTAGCTGTCTATATTTACGAAAAGGCCACCGAAAAACATCAACACGAACAGGCCGAGGATCAGCAGAAAACGAAGGGACACTAGATTGAGCAGGGTTTCGTGGAGAATGATTTTTTTAAGCATTACTTGCCTCCACCTACCTATACGGTTCAATCGAAAGAAATGCAGGTGAGTTAGGAATTATTTTCAAAATTGTAATTTTTGTAAAGTGGCACTGCAAAAGTTCCTTCAAAACAGCCTCCTCTTTGAATACAGCGCATATACAAATAAGAAAGGGATCAACAGATAGTACGCCGAAAGCAACATAATATAGGGCAGTGCATGTGAAAATTTATAGCCTATGGTGGGTTCAACGTAGTTAAAGCGGGGTATGCCGGATAGACCAAGAGTATTTTGATTAAGTACGGGGTTTTGTTCTCTGGCTATTTCAAATTGATGTTCTAAATATTCATTAGCTCTTTCCCACCAGCTATTGGCAACACTGCTAAGGCGAGCGGAGTGCTCAAAGCCCATGCCTGAGAGTTCTTCTACGGCAACCAAGTATGCTGAATAGGGAGATATACAACTGAGGCGGACGGATAATTTAGTCTGCCAGGCTACAGCGTTTTTATAGTCCTCAATCATGGCCTTAACCTTGGCATGCCTTGTTTCGGCAACAACCGCAAATTCTTCATTAGCCTTTTTTACGGCATCATCCTCTGAAAGGCCCTGGGCCTTCCATTTGTCAGTTATTTTCGTATGTTCTCTGCCTAATTCGATGTCTATGGAAAAGATTTGGCGCCGCATCGCGCCTTGGTCAGGCACTTTTACAACTGATTTTGCAACATACGGGCACAATACAGGAATGACTATTACAAACATTGCCCATATTCCAAAACAAGAAAAAGCCGACAAAGTCTGATCCAAAACCGCTGACGACACAAAGGCCCCCAAGCTGTAAAAAAACATGATGTAGAGGATGGAGGCCAGAAATATTCCGAAAAGAGACATCCATTGGCTCACCCCAAAGTCCTCCCCTCCAACAGTGGCCAGCCAGGTTGATGTAAGTAAAAAGATTATCACTATGGGCAAAATAACGGCCAAACTGCCACCGAGGATTTTGCCCAGAATAATTTTTATCCTGGGAACACCTAATGAAAGCAATAGTTTGACGGTGCCCCCCTTCACTTCTCGATTGGTGGCATCATAGCTCAATAATAGTGCTAACAGGCTACCCAGGATACCCACGAGGGCAATGATGTCTATTTTTAAGTTGATTGATTCGATGGGATTATCGTCCAGGCTGTGCCCAGGCCCCTCCATAAAGGTAAACAATCCAGACCGAGTCAGGGCAACCGTTGTAGCGGGGTCAACGATTATTTCCATCGACGATGGCGGCAGAATTGGATCAACAATGTCAATAACGGTGGCAGAGTTAGCATATTTATCCAAAAGCTCTTCCTGGGATGTTAGCCTTAGCAAGTATTCATCATATTTTGACTTGTACTCAAAGTGCCGCGTGACCATCATTAGGAAAAAAGTAGCGATAATAAAAATAAAAGCCATGAGGAACCTGAAGCTCTTTAGGTGCTCCATGGCTTCTTTTTTAGCTAATTGAATTACCATGATCATCCTTCCCTAAGATCCAAGCGCATGAACTGCTTGTATGCAAATAACAGTAAAACGATTGCCTCTAAGCAGAGGATGAACATCGAAGCGAGGGCAACCATTAAATCGGAGGCAAAGCCCATCCTTTCAAACGTAAAGTCGACGTTTCGCCTTTCTCTCACCGCCAGGTTGGTTGTTTTGTGTTGCAAAATGCTCTTTTTTGCATGGATAGCATTTTGCACCCCATTGCCTACAATTTCCATGCTGGCACTATTGTATATGTCTGACGGCGACAGCAGTGCAAGCCAGCGGTTGACCCTGACATAGTTAGAAATCTGATTTCTATTCACTTCCCAGTCAGCATCGTGCTCTGTTTGTGTATTGTGTAGAACCGACCTCAAGTTTTCTGCCGGGGTTTTACCACTATACATTTCAAACAATGCCCGGCTCCACTTATCTTTTCTGGACTGTTCCATGGCCCTGGCGGAGGGCAATTTCACAAACAGCTTTGAAACCTGTGGTATCAGGGACGGCACGATGAAAACAAGCACTAGCCAGCACAGCACTCCTGTGACAAGGCTCTCGGGTGGCCTCTTGGTGAAAATTGAAATGGTCAGGCCAACCAGCAGGAAGAATAGGATGTATATCAGTGAAAAGACAGTA
Source organism: Holophagaceae bacterium (assembly GCA_009783055.1). Taxonomy (GTDB): domain Bacteria; phylum Acidobacteriota; class Holophagae; order Holophagales; family Holophagaceae; genus WRHW01. The sequence goes on along the minus strand of WRHW01000047.1, from coordinate 3,520 downwards.
AACAAGCCTACTCTGACAATATCCGTAGATGTTATAAGCATGTTGTTCAGGGCGAGTATCAGGCAGGATATTATTGTGCATGTTAGCAACGGAACTGCGAGGCAGATGAAAGATGCCAGTAGTTTGCCAACTATCAAATTTTTTCTCGATGCACCAGACGCGCTTGCCAGTTTTAACGTGCCATCATACCTCTCTCCTGATACAGAGGCAAAGGTAATAAGTATCGCCGCCAAGCTCATTACCACCTTGACCACAAAATTCGTGTCCAGTGCAGGAAAAGTTGACAGGCGCGTGGAGACATCACTATCGCCAAGAGGCTTAACTGTATAGTCGGTAAGAAGTGCATCCGTGACCACTTCCACCGCCGAGCTTTTATCCATGCCTGTTGCAAAGGCCCCCAAGGGATTTGGGGGGATAGCTAGCGTCCATGGATCCTTACCGGTTCCAGTCACTCGGTGGGTCGCCGCCGTTACCTCCGTGTATGCCTTTATGCTAGACTTATAGCTGTCAATGCTGACTAGGAGGCCACAGACGCTCAAAATCACAAAGAGGCCAACAATCAATAAGAAGCGGAAGGACACTAAATTGAGCAGTATTTCGTGGCGTACAACACTTTTTAACATCTGCGACACTCCTATGTTACCCGCAATTCGTACTGCTCCAAGAATAACGTGATATTATTGTCGGCGTGTAAAGAAAGTTTCAAAGTTGTTCGAAGTTTCAGATTCATCGAAAAAACATAGCAATGTAGTAATTAAAACGACAAACGCAGGATACCCTTTTTCCTGATGTAGGCTTGTAAATAGAGAAATATCGGGGCAAGGAAATAGAAAAAAAGCAGGGCTATAAATGGTAGTGCGCGCAAGTAATTGAATGTGATGCCTGAATCTATGTAGTTGAAGCGTGGCATATCCGACAAGTCCAATTTGCTTCCAAGGCCATGGGCAGGGTTAAGTCGTCTGGCTTCTTCATATTTGCCTTTAATATATTCTCCTGAAAGCTGACTCCAGTTGGCTGTCACGTTGCCAAGGTGAGAAAAGCGGCCTATCCCCAAACATGAAAGTTCTTCCACGGCAAGCATGTACGCAGAATAGGGCGAAACGCAAGATGTTGCCACAGACACCATCACCTGCGTGAAGGCCGCCTTTTCATAGTTTTGAGTAAGGGCGTTTACTCTTTCATTGAATGGCTTATTGATAGTGGCATAGTCAATGGCACCGCTTATCTCTTGTTCGGGCATACCTTTGGCCAATAGTTCGCGGAATACAGCTCGGACTGCCTCGTCTCTTTCCACATTGTAAATATGGTTTATCTGGCGTTGCATTTGGACTGGGTTTGGGATTTTTACGGTGGTTTTTGCAATGTATGGACTAATCACGGGCACTACGATAACAAACAATATCCAAATACCAAAACAAGATAGAGCAGATAGCGTGTGGTCGGTGATGACAGACGAAACAAATGCACCAAGGCAATAGAAAAACATTACATAGATTATTGAGACAAGGAAAATACCCAGTAGCGACATCCACTGTGAAGTGCCCCATGGCTGACCCCCGACAATTGCAAACCATATGCACAAAATAATGAAAATGGCAACTATGGGCAAAATTGCCGCCATACTGCCTCCAGCAATTTTGCCTAGGATAATTTTCATTCGAGGTGCGCCTGAAGATAACAACAATCGTATCGTCCCCTCGTTGACTTCCCTATTGATGGCATCATAGCTCAAGAGGAGGGCTAGAAGGCTACCTAACAATCCTACCAAGGCGATTATGTCCATGTTGATTTTAACTTTGCTAAACGGATCGTCGTCAATGCTACTGTCCATGGGGCTACCTTGGACTATTGGCATAGCGGGATCGACAATTATTTCCAAGGGAGATGGTGGTACGATTGGCGCTTTGATACCGCCGATTCTGTTGTAGTTGGCATATTTGCTTAATGCTTCTTCCTGTGCGCTGATCCTCAACAAATAATCGTGATATTTTGATTTGTACTCAAAGTGTCGCGTAAGCATCATTACAAGAAATGTCACCAGGATAAACAGAAATGCGGTGACAAACCTGAAACTCCTGACGTGTTCGATAATCTCTTTTTTGGCAATATGGATAAGCATGTTAGCCCTCTCTCAGATCAAGCCGCATAAACTTGCTGTATGCAACGACCAACAAGATACAAATTTCCAGGCAGAGAATCAACACTGAAATTATTGCTGGCATCAGGTCAGAAGCAAAGGGATTCCTCTGGAAAACAAAGCTGGAATTTGCGGGGTCATTGAGTACATTGTCCTTGTGCTGTAGCACGCTCTTTTTTGCATGAATTGCATTTTGTAAACCATTGCCCACAACCTCCATGCTTGCATCGTTATAGATGTCCGCAGGCGACAGCAAATCAAAGTAGCGTTTGATTTTTGCATAATTGTTTATCTGATTTCTACTCCTCTCCCAGTTGCTAGCATTGTCATCCTGCAACTGCTGGATTGCGACAGCCTGGGAGGCGTTGGAATTTTCTATTTCAAACAATGTGCCGACCCATCTGTGCTTTCTAGCCTCTTCCATGGCTCTGGTAGAGGGCAAGTCGGCAAAGAGGCTTGTGGCCTGTGGAATCAGTGACGGCATGATGAACACAAAAAACAACCAAAACAATACGCCCGCAACTAGGCTCTCTTGTGGCCGCTGAGTAGCAATGGAGATGATGAGGCCGAGAAGCGTGAAAAACAGTATGTATATCAACGAGAACAGGAGAAAGAAGCCCACTCGCACAGCGTCCATTTGAGTTGCCAGCATGTTGTTTATTGCCAGAATGATACAGGCCACCACCGTGCAGATCAGCAACGGCACGGCAAGGCTGGCGAAAGAAGCTGTCATTTTGCCTAGAATTATATGTCTTTTGGAAAGCCCGGACGCGCTTGCGAGTTTGAGAACACCCGCAAACCTTTCGCCTGAAACGGAAGAAAAAGTAAGGATTATCGCCCCAAGGCTCAGTATTACCCGAATTGCAAAATTGAAGTCTAGGGTCTCAAAAGCTGACAAGCGCAGGGATACATTGTCTTTGCCAAGGCTCTTGACATCTATCAGGCCGACAATGGCACTATCAAGTGAAACGGACATGGCGGAGTATTGATCCATACCTTCAGAAAAAGGGCTTAGTGGGCTTGGTGGCACGGCAATGTGGTTGGGGTCGCCTTTGGCCATCGTCTCAGTATATTCACCCAATCGGACTTTATAATTATTGATATTTACGATGAGACCACCGAAAAACATCACCACAAACAAAGCAATTATCAGGTGAAAGCGAAAAGATGCAAGGTTGAGCAGTGTTTCGTGGAATATGATTTTTTTTAACATGTAGATGCAGAGCCTCCAAAAAACACTTAGGTTTGATTTGGCTAAAAAATGGAATTGGGGGGGTATAGCGGTTCAACTTTTTGTAGTTGAACTGCTATGTGCCAGGATTTGCTTGCAAATCATGGCCGTTTGTTGTTCATAGGCGGGCTTGGCTCGCCGTTAAGTGAACA
>WRHW01000046.1 GCA_009783055.1 Holophagaceae bacterium | reverse complement strand
TGAGAAAGCTGGCGTTCAATCCACTGGGTATCAAGATGCAGTCTTTCGGCAATGACAGTCCTTGCCATCGCCCTGAATCCATGACCTGTGATCTCCGTGCGTGTGTCGTAGCCCAGACTGCGGAGTGCCTTGTTGACTGTGCCATCGCTGATGGGCCTTCCAGAGGTCAGGCCAGGGAACACGTACTCGCCTTTGCCTGTGACTGTGTATAGTTCCCGGAAAATCGCTACTGCCTGTCTGGACAGGGGGACTATGAGTTTCCGTTTTGTCCCCATGCTTGCCCTCTGTTTCAGATAGCAGAAAACCCATTCGGCATTGTCCAGGTCGATGTCTGCCCATTTTGCGTGTCGTAGTTCACCTGGTCGTACGAATACAAGTGGGGCAAGCATCAGGGCACCTTTGACTACTTTGGTTCCTGGGTATTCGTCAATGGCTTGCAACAGCAGTGAGATTTCTTTTGGGTCTGTAATGCTTGGCATTGGCTGTGGTCTTGATGGTTTCAATGCGCCTCTGAGGTCGGGGCAGGGGTCTCTATCTGCACGGCCTGTCACTATGGCGTAGCGCATTACCTGTGAGATGACCACTTTGATCCTATGCGCCATTTCGAGTGTGCCTCGGCTTTCCAAGTCCTTGCACACATCCAGTACGTCTGGGGCTTTGATCTCGCCTACCTGCCTTTTGCCAAGCATCGGGAAGACGTGCTTTTCTAGGCGGCCCATCGTGTAGTCTGCGTGTCTTTCTGTTTTGTCTTCCCGCCAGACTTCAAACCATTCCCGTGCTACCACTTCAAAGGAATTGGCAGGAAGCCCTCCTTTGGTAAGCTTCATTGCCTTCTTTGTCGCAGAGGGGTCTATCCCCATTGCAAGCTGTTCCCTGGCTTCCTGATGCCTTCTTCTGGCTTCTGCAAGGGATACGTCTGGGTACTTGCCTAGCGCAAGTGCCTTGCTCTGCCCGTCAAAGCGGTACCTGTACCGCCAGAGCTTACCGCCTGTCGGCTCTATCTGGATGTACAGGCCGCCACCGTCAAAAATCTTGAACCTGGTGTCACGCGGCTTTGTCCTCTTTATGCCGATGTCTGTAAGTGCCATGAAAACCCCCTAGCTGGAACTTGTTGGCCAGGAGGTACTGGATTTTCGGAGACCGTAAGGACTCCGATAGTACCTCCCTCAAGTGGTGGTTTCCAGTTTACAGCATCGGACAGTAAAAGACCAATATTCCATCCAGAACCGCGTGGTTATTAAGTCTGCTGGTCTGTATTGGTCTGTATCGGTCGGTATTGTGCTTTCCATTGGCGGAGAGAGAGGGATTCGAACCCTCGGTACCTGGATAGGTACACTCGCTTAGCAGGCGAGCCCGTTCGGCCACTCCGGCATCTCTCCGAATATATTAGGTTACACGGAATGAGGCGGTGTTGGCAAGGTGAGTTTTTTTCTTAGGTAAATATTTTAGAAAATGCCTATTCCTGCCTTGGCTGTTTTACAATTCCAATGGGAAATAATCAAATTAGATATTGTTGCCCATCGCTCATGCTCATATTGTCTGTTTTGACAATTCACATCCGCAGGGCTTTATGCTAAGGTTTGGGTGCAACCTGGTATTACTGCCTGGGTAAGCGAAACAGAAAACTGGCATTTTGATGAGATTCCTGTAACCTAGTAATACCAGTTTCTAGTTACAGGTTACTAGTTACTAGACGAAAAACCTTACATGATGAGATTTTTCCTTGGTCTTTCATTAAATTAGCAATTGGAAACGGTATAACATGGTTGCTCCGATACATCCTCAAAACGTCATTGCTTTGGTCTGGGATTTTGACAGGACGCTTATTCCGGGCTACATGCAGGATCCCATCTTTAAGGAATTTTCCATTGATTCAGCGCAGTTCTGGAAAGAAGTCAATTCGCTTCCGCAGTACTACAAACGCTTTGGAGTCAACGTAAGCCCGGATAATGCCTATTTAAATCACATGATTAATTATGTTACTCATGGCCTGATGCCTCGTCTCACAAATGCAAAGCTACGTGAGCTTGGGTCGAGGATCGTGTTTTATCCGGGGCTACCAGAGCTGTTCCCGCAACTGCAAAAATCTTTAAGTCAGGTGGTAGACGCTGACAGGTTTGAACTGCGCTTGGAGCATTACATCGTTTCCGCTGGTCTCAAGGCCATGATCGAGGGTAGTGCTATCAGGCAGTACGTAGAAAATATATGGGCCAGCGAGTTCATCGAAGGGCCTGCGCACCCAGGGTTTGATCCCGATTCTACCCTAGACCTCGATGAGGGCAGAAAGTCCGATCCGCTTTTTCCGGTTGATGGCATTTCGCAGATTGCAATTGCCTATGATAATACAAGTAAAACTCGTGCACTTTTTGAAATCAACAAAGGTTCTAATAAAAATAAAGCTATAGACGTAAACGCCACCATGCACACAGAAGATAGGCGCGTCCCTTTTGAAAATATGATTTATATTGCAGATGGCCCAAGCGATGTCCCAGCTTTTTCAGTTATGAGGGCAAATAACGGCACTGCCTTTGCGGTATATGACGACAATGATCCTTTGAGTTTGGAGCAAGCCGATTACTTGCGAAAGGATGGGCGGGTTGATCATTTTGGCCCAGCGGATTATCGGCCGGAAAGTTCTACGGCTAGGTGGCTGGGTTTGAGGGTGAGGCAGATAGCAGAGGCCATTATTGAGCAACGTCGCGAAACTCTTAAGAAAAATGTGGGAGCCACCCCTAGGCACCTGCAGTGAAAGCCTCACTACATACTGCAAACTGATTTATGAAAAGGCTAACAGGATTTGTCAGTTATAAATTCAAGGAGAAGGCCTCTGTCTTTTTGACAGAGCTACATCTGGCCGAGAACAGTGCCTCACGGGCCTCGATACTTTCTGCTGTGCGCAAGCGAGACCACGATGCTACACACCACTGCACTGCTTGGAGGGAGGGTGTGCCGGTACATTCATTTGGCTCAGACGATGATGGCGAACCGTCTGGAACTGCGGGCGCACCAATGTTGAAAGTTCTCGAAGGATGTGAAATTACTGATGTTTTAGCTATATGTGTCCGATGGTATGGAGGCACGAAACTAGGTACGGGTGGTTTGGTTAGGGCATATACCCAAGGAGTCCAAGGGGCGGTATCTGAGGGCCAAAGGCTTGGGTATTTTAAAGGAGTGAGGGCAATGGCTGAAGGTATCATTGAAGTACCTGCAGAATTGTCGCATCTACCATTTGTCGTATTAGACTGCTTCAATGATGTCCAGATTTACGATCAAGAATTTAGTCAAAATGTCTCAAAACTTCGTTTTAAGATACCACTGGAAGAACACAGGGAATTGGAGTGTGTTTGGCGGGAGCGGAGTAGGGGGGGAAACATCAAATGGTTAAATATAAATAAATAATTTTTTTGACAATAACAAACCCAATTTTGGCAATCAACAAAAATTTAATATTTTTTTTGTTGCGAAAGGCTAAAAATGGCCTATATTTAATATTGTGGTTTGAACTAAGGAGTTTGCTATGGCAATGGAAATTCAAGCAAGCATGGGGATGAGCATTTCAGCGATGAATGCCTCAGCTCAGAATGTCCTGGCGACTGCTAACAACGTTGCCAATCTTCAGTCAGAAGACTATCAGGCCAAGCGGTTCGAACAAACCGAAGAGGTCGCTGGTGGCACTCGAAACAATCAGCTAAGGATTTCAGAAGAGCAGGCAATTCCTCCGGGTGGTTCGAATGTCCAGTTAGAGAGGGAAATGGTAAATCTCATAACAGATCAAAATGCCTTCAACGCCAACACAGGCCAATTTCGCACAGCCGCTCAGATGATGGGTACGCTTTTGGATATGAAGGCCTGATACACCAGATACTCTCTTACGTTTGTGTATTGATAAACCCGCTGTGGAGTCATTGTCGTTCTCGTTTTCCCATTTATCGAGTAAGTGGGGGCGTTCACCGATTTGCACGTTTTTTTTGCATAGAATTGCCCTAGATTGAATATGTAAGGCGAAGATGTTTTCGCGATTCAATCTGGGGGTTTTTCATGTCGCGCAATACTGAACATTCCGGGAGGCCAAAGATTCCATCAGGGATAATCTCTGGCTTGGCACTCATTTGCCTGGGCGTAGCCCTTGTTCTGGAAAATTTATACGTTATTTACATCGATGATGTGCTGAGGTTTTGCCCTGTAGTCATAATCGCATGGGGACTTGCGAGGCTATGGAACAGGGGTATATTGAATATTTGGGGCAATATCCTAGTTGTTTGTGGTGGAATGCTCCTGATTGGTTCTTTGGGCTACTGGAGGGGAAGGGTATTCGAAATATATTGGCCTGTGCTAATAATTTGGGTTGGGGTAATTATTAGCATTAGGGCGTTCATGCCTTCAAAACCTCAGCAAACCAAACCCTCGCAGACGACCAGATCGGAATCTGCGGGAGAGGACGGATGGCCGGGGTGGGAGGCCGACCATACTGTTGATTCAGGGGAAGAACACCCAAATGGTATGGAAGTTGAAAATGTAACACCAGAAACTGGTATTGGAAAACAAACGGAAATCGAATCAGAAAAGGAAGGTAGCAAAAATGGATGAATACAATCAAAACAACGGAACACCAAGGCGGGCGGTTAATTCCACACTGCTAGTTGTTGGGATTGGCTTGGTGATTTTGGGTTGCCTGACAGCTCTTGATACCCTTACTCCAACGTATTTTTTGCGCAAATATTCTATACTGCGCTTTTGGCCACTGATTGTAGTTGCGCTGGGGGTGGTCAAGACAATTGAGGGGAAATTTAGGGGCTTCGGCGGGTGGATGATCACCATTACCGGAATCATCTTATTTGCCAGTACTGTCCAAGGGCGTTCAGTTGCCCACCTGATTGGCCCTGCAACATTGATTGCAGTTGGTATTTTCATTGTGTTACATGCACAAAAAAAACAGCGTAAAGTTCCAATCGAATTACAGAAGTCAGGTGGCTTTGCGCGGGGGACGGCAATCCTGAGCGGATATAAATACAGACCAAGTGGTGGAAACTTTGACGGGGGGGAGGTCACAGCCATTTTTGGCGGGTTTGAATTAGATCTGCGGCAATGTACCATGAACTACGAAACAGCCAGAATAGATGTTTTTTGCATGATGGGGGGCGGAGAAATTCGGGTTCCAGAAGGGTGGGATGTTTCCATACATGCTCAGGCCGTTGCTGGCTCTGTGGACGATAAGACAATTGCTTTGCCAGTTGCAGAGGCAAAGCGTCCAAGGTTATTGATAACCGGATCGGTGCTACTAGGTGGCGTAGAAGTGAAGTAAATGAGATAATTTCAATAGAAAGATCATATAGCGAATGCATCCCATACTAGCGAGTCGAACAAATTTAATTGCCTACACACTGGGGTGGATGGTAGCCGGTGTTATCTTTGCGTTGCTAGCAATTGCTACTGAAGAAAGTCTAGTAAACTCTCTGGCATTTGGAGTTCTGACAGCCATCTGCGCGGCTATAGTATTTTTCCCACTCTACTACCCATGCCTGGCACTAAAGCCAGACAAGACACATACAGCCATATTATTGCCTTCACTGGTTGCCTTAGCTGGGCTATTTGGTTCAATTTGGGCTACAGCTATATTTTTTGCGCTTGATTTGGTACAACGAATAAGAAATGAATCTGATCAATTGCCGAGTTTTTTGAATCTGATATTGATGGGGTTCATTGTCAGCGTTATTACTGAGGCAATTTATTACATATATATTTCACGCGTCCGTTCAGCGGAGTCAGAAAAGTTGGAACAAAAGCTCAGGGTGATGGCCAGAGATGCAGAGCTGAGGGCCTTGCGAGCGCAACTAAATCCACATTTTTTATTTAATAGCCTTAATTCCATAAGTGCTCTGACAACTGCAAACCCTTCGCAGGCTAGGGAGATGTGTATATTACTTTCAGATTTTCTGAGAAAGAGTCTTCGTCTTGGTGAACAGCTAACGGTTACGCTTTCAGAAGAATTAGACCTGATGAAAAATTACTTTGCTATTGAACAGATTCGGTTTTCGCCCAGACTATCTGTTGAATGGGAAATCGATCTAGAAACGTCTTGTGCAGAAATCCCTACGCTACTGCTTCAGCCCTTAGGCGAAAACGCGGTTAAACATGGTATTTCACAGTTGATAGAGGGTGGTGTTGTTAGGGTCAGAGTCGAAACTCTTGGCGAAAATGTTTTAGTTCAGATAGATAACCCAATAGACCCGGAAACCGAAGCCCCTAAAGGGCTTGGTCTCGGAATCAGGCAGGTTAATCAGAGACTTGCTACATTTTTTGGAGCAGATGGAAGAATGGAAATAAATTCATCTAGTGGCATATATCGCGTTAAATTATTTTTTCCCATGATGAAAAAGGAAGTCAACGATGAATGAAAAATCAATAAAAGCCATTGTGGTTGATGATGAAGAACTAGCCAGGCGCGTTATCAAAGAGCATCTAGCAGTACATCAAGAAATTGATTTAGTTGCTGAATGCACAAATGGGTTTGACGCTGTAAAAGTGATTAACGAGCTGAAGCCTGACCTGCTCTTTCTTGACATTCAGATGCCAAAGCTGGATGGTTTTGAGGTTATGGAACTGCTTGACTATCAGCCAGCAGTAATTTTTGTGACAGCCTATGACCAACACGCATTGCGGGCCTTTGAAGTCCATGCTGTAGACTACCTGCTAAAACCGTTTAGCAGTGACCGTTTTGATGAGGCCATATCAAGAGTCAAGACACGGCTAGGAGGCAATGCCAGCGCAAAAATTATTCAGGTCACAGATATCAGCAACATAGCAAAAAGTGACATGACATTGGAGCGCATTGTGGTAAAGGATGGCACAAAAGTGACGTTCATCCCCCTTGCTGACCTAGATTATATCCAAGCTCAGGGCGACTATGTTCTACTCAAAACCCCTGAAAAAGGCTACTTAAAACAACAGACCCTCACTAGCCTAGAACAACGTTTAGACCCCAACCGTTTCTTGAGGATTCATCGTTCTTTCATCATTCAATTAGACAAGCTTATGCGGCTAGAACAGAAAGATACAGAGAGTTGGGTGGCTGTCCTAAAGCGGGATATCAGGCTTCCAGTCAGCAAATCAGGATACGCCAGACTGAAGGAAAAGATGTAGTAGGAGTGTAAATTCTCCTTGTCATAAATTTTCATTGAACAGTCTTGTTTTACCTGCGATCATATATTTTTTCTAAGGAGTTTTTATGTCTTCGATGCAAAAAACATTTACCCTGATTGGTGCGGCAATAGTACTACTATTTGCTGTAGCCCTGTATTCCCAGTCCAAGCCTTCACTGAAAGTCGGCTCAAATGCACCAGCCCTTCAAGTGTCTCGCTGGGTAAAAGGTGAAGGGCCTGATAGCCTTCAAGCAGGCAAAGTTTACGTTGTGGAATTTTGGGCAACATGGTGTGGACCATGCCGTACCACCATACCCCACCTAACCGAGTTGGCTCATACATACAAAGACAAAGTTACATTTATTGGTGTGAGCGTTTGGGAGTCAGGTTCCGGTAAGGAAGTGGAAGACAAGGTAGACGCTTTTGTAAAGGAAATGGGAAATAAAATGGATTACTTAGTTGCTAGAGACACTGCATCTGCAACTATGGCAGGGACATGGATGGCCGCCGCAGGGCAGAATGGCATCCCAGCCGCTTTTATTGTCAATGGAAAAGGAAAGATAGCTTGGATAGGACATCCGATGAGTTCAATGGAAAAGGCGATTGAAAAAGTGCTTGCCGAAAAATAACAACAGATGCTTTCGCCCAAACAAAAGCAAAAGCTCAAGGCAGAGGCTCACAAACTAAAGCCCGTGTGTCACATTGGCAAGTCGGGCATTACTGATGCACTTGTGTCGGAGCTTGATGTTGTGTTGGACAGCTTGGAGCTAATTAAGGTAAAGCTGAACCAAAATTTTACAGACAATGCAGACTTGGCAGTTGCGTCCTTAGTTCAAAAGCTACCCGGCATAGAACATGTGTGGACAATGGGGCATACCCTATTGCTATTTCGTCCAAGTAGAACCCACTCAACGAAGTATTCGATTTGACAGATGGGCGTTATGCTTTTAGTTTGCAGGGAAAAGCAAACTTTATTGTATTTCCAGCCTCGTTGAAGCTGAGGTGACTCGCAGTCATTTTTATTAATGCCAGCCCGCGTCCATATATTTTTTCAGGAGCTGGCATTGCGATGTTGGCGAGATATTTTTGCCAATCGAAGCCTTGGCCAGAGTCCGAAACTTCAACTGAAATTGTTTCGATAAGGCCACTATCGCTATGGCAGAGTAGTTGTATTTTTAACTTGACCTGGCCAGGGGTGAACGCTGTCCGACAATCTGCAATCTCTTTTTTTAGTGCATAATTCATATCCTCTTTTCTGGAGGATGGCAAGCGCAAAACACCGTGTTCAAGTGCGTTTGCGATAGCTTCCGAAATAAGAAGCCGGAAGGTTTGTATACATTCCGTGTCGACTCGATGGGACTCTAAAAATTCAATACATTCATAAATAGCTTCGCTGGGAGAGTGTATTTTAGGAGTAATGTCTATTGATATTTCGAGAGGCAAACCCAATTCACCACCATGATACATTGTGACCTCCCCAATGTTCATGCTGTGTGAAACACATTTTGTGCCCCCAAAAACCAAAATAGTTATCCTTCAATTGAAATTTTATAATAAATTATTACGTTTTTGTAATTTTTTTACAAAATATTACGAATTTTGTCAAAGTGACATCGTAACGTAACTTCCAACTCTTTTTCGGATTTGATAACCAAATATATGGTAGTTGCAGGTTGGAAATATATTGTTGCCCTGGTCAACAAATCAGCCACAGAGCGAAATATTCGAGGTAATTGCAAAACCATGTAAATGGCTCATTCCCAAATGTATTTGAACTTGATATACCAAACCCCAAGAAAAAAAACCAATTTTGAAATAATATTGGAATAGGTAACGAGGTGGTGTTTAATGAACCATTCCTTTCAGTCAGGGAGGTTAGTTGTTGTCGTACTCAGAGACCCCAGAGAGAGGTACTGGGGGATGTTGCTTGACCTAGAATCTTCGGGCATTGCACATCGAGGGTTGGAAATATCACAGTGGGAATCAGCACTTTCCTTGATAAAGGGCGGCGAGGGAGATCAGGTTTCGTTGGGGACAAGATTTTTTCCTATGCACAGGGTAGAATCTATGTATGAAGATGAAGCTCATTTGGGTGTAGAGAGCATGGGCGATTCGTTTCTGCAAAGGACAGGCATCGAACCATGTATATTTCTTCAATTAAAATCAACTTTTCAGCAAGGAGAAGGTTATGCACGCCACCCATGAAAAATGGTTTACAGTTTTCCGCTCTAGGGCGATAGAACTTAACAGACACATAGTCCTCCCAGAGGGCGTTGATGACCGCACCATACAAGCAGGTGCAACTATTCTAAAGGAAGGCTATGCCAGAATAACTATTTTGGGTGAACCTAAGGCGATGATGGCTAGGGCGGCTGAGTTGGGTGTTAGCCTTGATGGTGCAAAGTTGCGCAACCCCTTGGATGATTCCGATGCCAGTACCTTCGCAAATGCTTTTTATTCAGCCCGAAAACATAAGGGTATGACGATAGAGAAGGCAGAAGAAACTTTGCGCTCGCCCCTTTATTTTGGTGGGATGATGGTTAAAATGGGGCAGGCAGATGGCTTTGTTGCAGGAGCACTAAATACAACAGGTGAAACTGTGCGCGCATGTTTGCTAACTATTGGATGCGCCCCTGGCATAAAAACTGTTTCTAGTGCATTTTTGATGATTCATCCTGATGAAAAATTTGGTGAGAAGGGTGCCATGATGTTTGGAGACTGCGCAGTTATGCCAGACCCCAATCCGGAGCAGTTAGCAGACATAGCCATTGCCAGTGCAGATTCTGCAAAGGCAATGCTGGGCGTAGAACCAAAAGTTGCTCTACTCAGTTTTAGCACCGCCGGCAGTGCCGAGCATGAAAAAGTAAACTTGGTGCGCAACGCCCTGACCCTTATCAAGGCAAACCGCCCTGAACTCAAGATAGATGGAGAGATACAGTTTGATGCGGCAATGATTCCGGTGATTGGACAAAAAAAATTCCCCGGCTCAATAGTGGCTGGTAGTGCAAATGTATTGGTATTCCCAGACCTTAATGCAGGAAATATCGGCTACAAAATTGCTGAAAGATTTGGTGGATGCAGTGCCAACGGCCCTGTGCTACTTGGCCTTGCCAAGCCAGGTAACGACTTAAGTCGCGGTTGCTCCGCTGACGATATAGTTAATACTGTTATCTTAACAGCGTTGCAGACGGCCTAACCGAACATGAAAAATGCCATCTTACCTTGGTGTGTCCTGATACTTGCAGGGCTATTGGAAACAGTGTGGGCGGTATGTATGAAGGCATCCAATGGCTTTACCCGTCTTTGGCCGTCTGTTTGGACATCTTTGAGTATGGCGGCGAGTGTTGGTGGTTTGGCATGGTCTCTCAAATGGTTGCCGGTTGGTAGTGCCTACGCTATTTGGACAGGGGTTGGAGCGGCGGGAACTGCGGTATTCGGCATGGTGTTTTTGGGCGAGCCAAAGACTGCCCTGCGGATGACAAGTCTTGTCTTGCTATTGGCAGGAATAGTTGGTTTGAAGGTATCTACCACTCATTAGCTTGTACCGGAGACACTGGAGAGTAAATGAAATAAATCCAAAACCCTAATCTAGCTTTGTTACTCTAAACTATTTACTATGGTGCGGCTGGCATTTTTAATTTCTGGCACGGGTGGAAATGCCCTCAACTTGCTTTTGGCATGTAGGGAGGGGAGGCTAGATGCACTTCCTGTAATTGCTGTTTCTAGTTCAGCAAAAGCGGCTGGGGTAGAGAGGCTCCGTGCCGCAGGTCTACAAGTCGAAGTAGTGCTCAGGAGCTCGTTTGCTTCAGACGATGATTTCAGCGGTGCATGTTTTTCTAAATGTGAAGGCAATACGGTTGATATTATCTGCCTGTGTGGCTTCCTCAAAAAATTAGTTGTTCCAGAAAATTGGATGGGGCGCATCTTAAATATTCATCCCGGCCCATTACCGCGCTTTGGTGGTGTGGGAATGTATGGTCATCATGTCCACAAGGCAGTTTTAGAGGCGGGTGTTTCTGAAAGCGGGCCAACGGTGCATTTGGTCGACAATGAATTTGACCACGGCGATATTTTAGGATTTGAGCCAGTGCCAGTATTGCCTGGAGATAATGCAGAGTTGCTTCAAAAGAGGGTATATGAAGCCGAGATGAGGATATATCCTAAAGTGTTGCAGGAATTTCTAAACAAGTATTCAGCTAAAGGAAAATAGTATGACAGTGCTAAAGGTTGCGGTGTGTGGAGTAGGGAGCTTGGGGCAACACCATGCTCGGATTGCGGCGGCCTCTGAAATGACGGAATTAGTGGCTGTTATAGATACAGATGGTGAGAGGGGTAGGGAAATTGCCGCCAGGTGCAATACCGAATGGGGTGCTGACCTAGGGCAAGTCCTAAATGACATAGACGCTGTGCAAGTAGCCGCTTCTACCGGTGCTCATCTGGAACTCGGCCAACAGATATTGAAAGCCGGAAAACACTTGCTGATGGAAAAGCCCCTGGCCGGAAACCTAGAGCAGGGTAGGGAACTCCTAGAACTCTTTAATTCTATAAAAAACACAAAACCAGACATAATAGGGGCAGTTGGCCATTTGGAAAGGTATAACCCAGCGGTGATTGCGTTGAGGACTTCAAAATTTCGTCCGCGCTTTGCTGAAGCAATACGAGTATCACCTTTTCCGATGAGGAGCCTAGAAGTTGATGTTGTGATGGATTTGATGATCCATGACCTTGATCTATTGTTAGCCCTCTTCCAGTGCAAGGTCAAAAACGTGGAGGCTGTAGGGGTGCCGGTGCTAACGCCATTCCCAGACTTGGTAAACGCACGGATTAAGTTTGAAGGCGGCGGTTTTGCCACTGTTACTGCCAGTCGTGTGGCGCGTAAAAAGGAAAGGATGTTGCGTATTTTTGGTGAGGGAGAGTATGCCGCGCTGGACTTCGCAGAACAAAAGTTAGAATGGCTAAAACTTGTTAAAACTCCCCAAGGGCCACAGATACTGCCTGATACCACAGAAATAGCCAAAGACGAGCCATTGAAGCTGGAGCTAGAAGCCTTTTATAGAGCTTGCTTGGGTCAGACTGTAGACATAGTTTCATTCCAAGAAGCATTTGAGGCAATGGAAGTAGCTGACCAAGTTCAACAGGCAGTAGTGTCTAGCCTTGCGGAGGCAGGGCTAAGTAGCAGTCCCTAAAAAATCCGTAGTGCCGCAATTGTCCCATTTATTCCTTTCAGACCAGAAATATCTGAATGTATTCCTATCCCAATATCTGCTCTGAGAATAGTGAACCACTTAAAGCCGGGAATATCGGCGGCTACGCCCATGCCTGTAAATCCATAAGTTTTTTGGTTGTCAATGCTACGTGCGCGCGAATGGTCGATGTGCCAAGAAAGTCTAAACAGTTGAGAGGCAGGAAGGACGTAACCGATACTGGCGTGCTGAACTTGGTCGGAAGTGACGGCATTGTTGCGAAATCCAGGAGCTCGGATTGAGGCGACAGACAAAAAACGATCACTTCCTGTGCCTCTTTCCATACCTAATTCGGTGTGAATCCATGCTTTGTGCTGTAGCCTGTAATCAAAGGCAATAGCTCCGCCCCATCTTTTGAATTGACCGCCATTTGCTATAGGTTTTATGTCCTCTGGTGATCCAAAAAATCCATCCGGACGTTTGCCTTCACCAAAGTTTCCTCGAATCATGAAGCCGTGATACATCCAGGTTATTTCACCGCTAAGGCTGGAAGTAAATCCTGATGGAGGGATGATATAATCCGGTGTTCGATATTTTTCTTCTTTGGCCTCTGTATAGCGAATATAAGAAGTGAATCCATCTATTCGCATTCTAAAGCCATATCGCAATGTGCGCCCGATGCTGACCCTCAATTGCCCTGATTGGTGTGATACTCCATCTTTGTCCGATATTTCACCATTTACCGCAGGTCGGTTAGTAGAGGGAAGCAGTCGGGTAGAAGAGTGTACCCCGAGGTCAAAGCCCCAAGGCAGGTTAGGCACAGAGAGAGTTCCCATATTGTAAAGCCCCATCGGCAATAAGGCGTACTGAATTCCCTTTCCGAAAGCGTCGTAGTCAAAGAAAGCCAGTGCGGCACCAGGAACGACAGGGAACTGCATTTCGGGGTCTACTACTACGGCCATCCCCATCATACGGGCAAAACTTGGTTGCTTATGCTGAATTTGTCGATTCCCAGTCTCGTCCCTTACCAGATAACGCATCCCGTCTTCGGTCTGTCGCAACATAGCACTATTTGAAGCTCTTGCCGCCTCGCGTCTCTGCAAAAAATCATCTTGATTGATAATAAAACCGCTATAGGAAAGATATCTTTGCACTTGGGTGACACCTCCGGCCATCACCCACTGCTCAAATGATTCAACCTCGATTACCCTCCAAAACCCTGGGGCAGGTTCGCCATAGACCAGTTTTCTCCTTTCAGATTTAACAATGCCTGGCAGGTTCGCTCGTTCACTTCGTTCCTCAAAAATGCGACCAGATAGCTCGTCAACCAGGATTTGTCCAGTGAACATGTCCGAATTGCTGGATATTGGAGAAAACCTAATCCAGCGTTTACCATCTCCACCTGATCCTCCATCGGCATATCGGTATTTTTCAGTTAGGTTTAGCAGTATTGGAGGGCTAATGCTACGCTTACTTTCAATAATGGGTAGCTGAAATTTACCAATGATGTTTGCCTTTACCCCGTTGAGCAACACTTGCTCCTGTAAAAGTTCCTCTGGTTCACCTGCTGTTTGAAAAGAATGGAAAATATAGCCAAACTCTCCCCCGATTCCCCCTCTACCCCTGCCTCCCGCACTGCGGGTAGATTGAGTATGTATGCTGATATTTAGCTGACATTCCTGATTGAACAGGGCTGTACTGTCTCGCAATTGGGTTGCTCTTACCTTCGAGAGTATGGATTGTACATCGTAGTCTGCCTTGCCTTCGATTGTCACTGTCTCTTGGTCTTGGGCAGGAGTGGTAATTAACCACCGGTTATCCATGAACACCCAATGTAAGGATTCTTTTCCGGATGCTGAACTCACAGATATTTTTCCCAGTAGTCCCTCTACTTCGGTCATCTCAGTGGGGATTGATTCAGCCAATTTTGCAGTAGGGCTTGCAAATGGGACAACCAGTATGGCACCTCTTCCAATGAGTACTCCTGCAGTTGCACCTGGGTCAATGGGACACCAGATAGTCCAAGGGCGAGCAGGAAGTTGCGATTGCGCCCGGTCTAAAACAGATAGCCACAGGGATGGAGATTCCTTCAAGCTATCTGAGGCTATTACTCCCCCATCAAATGCCCCCCAAAAAACTTCATCCCAATTGGGAGGTGCATCTTCATCGTAGCAAAGAAATAATTTGATGGATGGATTTTGAGCCTTTAGAGCTTGGTTTGCGGCAAGCGCGATTGCTGTTCTCACTTCGTTTTTTGGAAGTTGAACTCTAATGGAATCCTCGGCAAAATATGGCTGAATAACTTTCAACCATGCAACGCGCACCGCCTCGACCTCGGCCTCGTCCAGAACATTTGTGGGGATTAGCGTTCTCGCATCTGCATTCCTTAAATCTAAAATGGGAGGCACAGAAATCCCAACCTTTAGGAAGGGGCAAGGGTGTTCTTGAAAGGAATAAATCCAACAAACGAGATATACAGGTAAGAAAAATATTGGCAATGTCATAAATCGATGAACATAGACTTAACCAGAGTCGAATTATTTTGTGCTATTGCACAACGTATAGCTAGTTATTATACGAGCTATTTTCTATTCCTGCTAGGGTTTGAACGCAACTTAGTATAAGACAAGTGGCCGATGTGCATGGGCAGTGAAAACCGGTATAGGTCAAAAATACTTTCGGATTCCGTTTTGTGTAGAATGATTAGAGTGCTTGATGGCACAGTATTGATTTCCATTCAAATTCCCAAGGAGGGATTTATGTCAACCTCTCATAAACTGGCGTTTGGCCCCACTGTGATAGAAGCGGTGACTATCGGAGCCACGAATGCCATCCCGATCATGGTAAACGTTTTGCTTTGGGGTTTGACCATCTGGATCCCCTATCTCAACGTAGGGACTACGATTGGGTTGTTTACTGGAGTCATCGCCAAGGCCTCCAAGGGAGAGCCAATACCAGTTATCGAAATTTTTGATCCAAGCTACCGCAAATACATAGGCGAATTCTTTGTCACCTTCGGTTTAATGCAGGTAGGCATTCTAGCAGGCCTGACATTTTTTATCGTCCCGGGCATTGTGATTTACCTCGCTTGGTGCTTCGCCCCCCTGCTACTAGTAGATAAGCACATGAACCCAGCAGAAGCGATATCCGTAAGCAACGACTGCACATATGGATACAAGTGGGCAATGTTCGGCATCACACTGGCTGTCGAGTTTGCATTCTTCATCGTTGGAGGGAGCGCGGGAGGAGTGTTGATCTACATTGTTCGCAAGTCTTTCTCACTTCAGTTGTTAGTGTTGCTTCTCCTTGTCGCTGTCTTTGGTTTTTTGATGGTCGGCCTTAAGGCGAGCTTTTATAGGCGGTTGACTGACGGTCATTAGCCTCCTGCTTGCCTAGGTCAGCGAAAACTTCGCCCAGATACTTGCGCTGACTTCCAAAACACCTTGCTCGGGGGCTTTAGAATCCATGCCACATGGCACTTGAGCTCCCGCAGACTATGGAATAGCCGGTTTGCGTCAGCTGACATTAAGCCGGCTCTCTACTAGACGATGAGACAGGTAGCTTCACCATCGGTAGCGTTTGGGCACATTAGCCGTTATTGTAGCTTAAGGGTGCGAATTGTTTTGCTTGAGCCATACTCACCCCCTCCCTGAAATTCTTGCTTTTCTTCCTGACGAACCGCCACAAGATGGTCGCCAATATTTTCATAGATGATAGTTTCCTCTCGTGTTTGCTCCATCGAAATAAAAATAAAGGCTCGCCCCTTCATGCTCGTCCGCTGAGTGATACCCAGAGGTCGGCCATCAGAATCAATCCATATTTTTATAGTTGACTCAAAACCTTTGAGCCACTTTCGGAGTCTCTGCGACTCACCAGATAGAGGTGCGGAAAAAAGTAATGCTCTGGCCTGTCTACCGTTGAATTTCTCTGGTACTTCCCCCAACAACTTGGCCACTTCAAGTGTTCTTTCGATCTCCTGTACAGGGTTTAATAAACTGGATGTCTTCCGCATTTCCATAGCCCAAATGGTGTTGAGAGCTTGATCAGCAAGTGGAGTACTGTTCACAGCCCTTGCCCTCGTCTCTCTATCTAACTGCTGTAAAAATGGGCGACTCCAGTGCATTTTTAGTCCATGTGGCCCATATTCAATCTGAACTACAGCATGTCCTCTAGACTCAATACCTTCTTTGCCCTGCTTGCTCCAAGTCTGCACATCCATGTCTCCGTTTAGTGTTGCCTTGGCAACATAGTTACCCAGAGCGGTCTTTAATTCCGACAGGCCATCGGCTGACATGTAGCATAAAACAGTAAATAACAATGGTAATCTAAACATAAGCCACCAAAAATGTAGGCGTTGAAGAAAAACTGATCGATCAATAAACCCCTCACAAATTTTACCATTCAGATTCTGGAAGGGGGCACAGTACTGTGTTGGCTCGACCTAGTTTTAGGCATTTGTCCAATAGTTTAGCTAATTTGGGTGCGTTGCCACACCAGCTACATCTTTTTCTGTAGGTGGCCGTAGCTACCTTTCTGGGTAGGGAAAGAAATTTCGTTGTATACTGCTCATTAGGCTCAAGCTGTGCGTCTTCTACCTTTCTTCTTTCTCTAACGAGCCACATAACAAATATCTTCTGTAGCCTATTTGGCTAAATAAAACCCACCCTGTGGTCGAGATTTTGAAATTGGCTCATTCTTTACACCAATCTTTAGTACACATGTTTTATGACCTTGCATCCCTCACAAAGCCTTTGGTGACAGCACCACTGGTGCTTAAATATTTAGATTTGGATTTGGATTGGAGGGGTAGACTCAAAGTGGATTGGCCTGGCCAATTGACACCGCGCCATCTGCTATCACATGCCGCTGGACTGCCGCCTTGGCTACCCTATATTGGTAAACCAATTATTGAACAGATTACGGCTTTTTCTGGCTGGAGACGACATCCATTATTGAAGGAATCTGTTTGGGGTGAGAGTACATATTCCGACTTGAGCTACAGACTCTTGGCCGAAATGCTACAAATTGAAACAGGGCAGGATTGGAGTAGTTTAGGTAAAACCCTCACTGCTCTAGAATACCATCCTTGGAGTGAATCCCCCATCTCTATGCCTCCTGGAGAAGACAGAGATGCTTGGAAACTCGCCACCTCAAAGCCATTTCCGGAGCCAAAGGCTGACTTTTCGCATGATGCAAATGCAAGGGCGGGTATGCTTGGCCATGCCGGGTTTGGGGCTACTGTAGAATCTGCACGTGACTTTCTCCATGTCTGGGTTCCGGAGTTTTCAAAACGAATGGCTGTTGAAACCAATTACTCCAAGGATGGCCAAATATGGGGACTTGGTCTCCAGAGGCTGAAAAATGGAAACAATGGGTTTGTCGAAGTGTTAAACAAAACTGCGCGTAGAGGCATCAAAGTTATCTCATACGATGGAATGGCAGAACCACCACTAATATCGCCCCATTTTCCAACTGATCCCTCGAATTGGTGGTTCCATACTGGATATACAGGGACAGTTCTATTTGTGAGACCAGAGGATTTGGCCTGTGTGATGATTCTCTGCCATAGATTAAAGGAAAATGGTACCTTGATGACCGCGGAGGAATTGAGAGCAAGAAGAATGCAAATATTAAAGTTGTCATAAAAAATGTATAACTGGTGCTACGAGGTTTAAATCGGGAAGGCGGAACGTGTCAACAATTTTGAGAGACAGTTGTTAAAAGAATGAGTGTAGATTTTTTGGCAGAGCATTTCGAGCCCCCATTGGAAGTTGTCGGTTATGGTAGGCACTGGTATTGGCTTATTAATCCACACTAAATCAGGTATAAGATAAACCGCTATATTTAGCACAATTTGATATAAAGTAGGTTCTATGGAAAGATGTTTTCGCATTCTGGCATCTATCAAACTGGCGGTACTGCTACTAGTTCTGCTCCTCATTGGTCTGGCCTTTGGGACTATTGTCGAATCCCGCACCAGTACTGAGATAGCTGGTTGGCTGGTCTATTACTCATGGTGGTTTATTGGGCTACAGGTGCTACTGGTAGTAAACGTGGCTATGTCTTTGGTTAATATATTGCCGTGGACAAAGGGACGTATTGGGTTTGTGATTACCCATGCTTCTATTGTGCTTATTATGCTAGGTGCTATGGTTACATTTTTTTTTAAGACCGAAGGGAAGCTATTTCTCTGGGAGGGCGAGAGCAGTTCGATAATTTATATGCAAGATGGCAATGGAAACATTAAATCTATGCGCGACCTGCCATTTACTGTAAAACTTGATGATTTTGTTTTAGATACATATCCCGGAACCAACAGACCGTCTGGGTTTGCAAGCTATGTTCAGATAACAGACAAGCAAGATAATCATTCTTTTACTGCAAAAATATGGATGAACAATCCGCTAAAATTTAGAGGTTATAGCCTTTTCCAATCCAGTTACCAGATAGATCATGAAACTGGGAGGGAAGCAAGCGTTCTGACTGTTTCAAAAGATCCCGGACAGACAATTGTCTTTGCTGGTTATATTTCAATATTGTTAGGGATGGTTTGGATGCTAGTATGCAGGGCAAGGCTGGCAAAAGCAGTTGTTGCAGTGGTGATATTGTTCTTGCTGGTGGCTCCATATTTGAGTAGCCAAGGCGTTGAACAAACACAACTATCATCGGCTGATATAAGTCGCCTAGAACGATTGCCGGTGCAGTATGATGGCAGGGCAATGCCCTTAGATACCTTTGCTAGAGAAATGGTTATAAAAATAACTGGCTCAACAAAATGGCAGGGAAGGGCACCGATATTAACTTTATTGCAGTGGATTGATAACGTAGAAACAACTGTAATCGAAGGAAACATTAAAATTGACAGTGCCGATTTTGCAATGGCCATAGGCTATCCTGCTACCACCAAACATGCCTCATTTATGGCACTCATTCATAATCAGGCATTTATCCAACATTTGAATATCTATAACCAATGCTTCGCCCATGGTGTACCTGTTACCAAAAACGTAGCTACGGCGGTAGAACTAGAAAAGCGTCTGGATTTGATGAAGGGGATTGTCTTTGGAGTAAACATATTACCCATACCTGTTTCCGGTGATTTTTCTGCGACATGGCATGGGCTTGAAGTTGTTTCATCCCAGTCCTTACTTAGGTTGATGGATGGCCAACGGATAGATGGGTGGCCAGCGGAAGGAAAAATCAACAACGAGGTTTTTTATAACAAGCTAAATCCAGTGAGACTCTCATGGATCATCATGTTTTGTTCCTTGATAATCTCAATTTTTGCATGGCTCAAAAAAAACAAGTGGATGGACATTGTGGCCTTTTTGATATTGGCTTGTGGCTTTGCGATGATGACTTGGGGTGTTATTTTGCGCTGGCAGGCTGGCGAGAGGATACCTGCCGCAAACATGTATGAATCTATGCTATTTTTAGCCTGGGGAGTAGGGTTGTTTGCCGTTGTTGCCTATGGCCTCCTACGCAGAAGGCTAGTGGTAATAAATACGGCTATACTTGCTACTCTAACTATGTTTCTGGCAGATGTGCTACCAATGGATCACTTTATCCATCCAATAGCCCCTGTGTTGGCCGGTACGCCTTGGCTGGCTATTCATGTACCGATAATCATGGTTGGTTACGCAGTGCTTGCCTTGGGCATGGTAGTAGCACATATACAGATTGGGGCATGGATATTTACACCTAATCACAGTAACCTAACCGACCGCTTTTATGACATGCTCTACTGGTATAACTTTATAGGATCAATCTGCTTATTGGCGGGTATTCTGACAGGCTCTATGTGGGCGGCTTTTTCTTGGGGGAGGTATTGGGGCTGGGACCCAAAGGAAGTTTGGTCGCTAGTAGCATTTTTAGCCTATATGGCAATCATGCACGCCATGGCAGGTGGCATGATAGGCAAGTTAGGCGTGGCTATGATGAGCATCCTGGCATTCCAAACAGTCTTGATGACCTATCTGGGAGTAAACTTTGTCCTTTCTATTGGAATGCACTCCTACGGAATGGGTGACTCACCCATTGCTATATGGATGTTTACGGTTGCCATTGCAGAATTAATGTTCCTAGGCTTTGGGCTGATGGCCTATCTAAAGCAGAAACACTGATGATAGATACACGAGATAAAATGAAAATTTACTCCACTCAAATATCTGCCGATGCTACCGAGGCCATCAACACCTGTATTGGTAGCTTGAGTAATGATGAGCGGTTGCGGTCTGAGGAGCTGTCGGACAGGGTTAGGACACGCTATATTGTATCTCGCGCATTCCGACGACAAATTCTTGGAAAGGATGCAGAAATACTGACTGAGGAAAAGGGTCGTCCATACCTAAAGGGCGATCCTTTTTTTTTCAGCATGTCGCACAGCGGCGATTTGGTTGTCATGTCTGTGGGAGATAATCCAGTTGGCATTGACATCGAACTGATGAAATACCGTAGCTTTGCTAAACTTTCTGAATGGTTTTTTGGAGAATCTATCTCAGACAGAGAAGCATTCTATAGGCGATGGACACAATATGAAGCTGGATTGAAGCTGGCAGGGCAAACATTGTTTTCACAAGATGTTCCAGAGCCAAAATATATCCATTCAGAAATAATTGGCGGCTACATGTTATCCATTGCCTCCAATTACCCTATAGCTCTCCCACTGGTGGTTGTACCGATGTAATACCAGTTCACAGTTTTCAGTTTTCAGATAAAATCCAGATTTGGCGCGCCTTTATAACAGGTATTATTTGCGTTGGAAAGGTGGAATGGCATTTATAGCAGTTCAACTACAAAAAGTTGAGCCGCTATAAGACACCTGCCTAGCACACCGTGCTTCTGGGAATTGCTCTAGTACCATGTAACGCTTTAGATGCTTGCTTAACGGCGTAGCAAGTCCGCCTTGCAAGCATCTAGCGGTCGTGATTTGCGAGCAAATCCCGACCCTAGTGCAGTGTAACA
>WRHW01000045.1 GCA_009783055.1 Holophagaceae bacterium | reverse complement strand
GGAGGCGGCATGGATAAATAAACCCAAACCCAGCCCCGATGAAACCGATTCCATCAAAAAAGGGGCTTGAATTCCATGACCGAGAAATCTACACTGATTCTTTCAACAACCGTGTCTCAAAATTGTTGACACGTTCCGGGGTTACAAATGTATTTTAAAGTTGCGATGATTTTTGCCCTCAGTCTTGGGCTTTCTGCCCAAGCAATCTCCTACTTAAATATGGGTCAGTGGATAGACGGTAAATATGCTATGGGGTATCAAAATAGGAATGGATTCACAACGATTGATTTCAAAGAAAAGTTGGTGTGTTGGGAGGATACCCCCTATGCCCCTCTTCCAAAGGGACAGTTGCATCCTGAAGGCGTAAACCGTATTACATTTGATGGTGACACCATTCAACGACCAAAATTATTTTCCAGCTATATTGGCCAGTCCAAAGTTTTTTTTACGGATAATGCCTATTTTTCAACTGTTTGGGGTGGTGAGCCATCCGCTATGCAATTACTTCACAATAATAATGGTGTTTGGCAAGCGGTATGTGAACTGGATACAAAATCTCAGGGAACAATACTTCCCTTACGAAATGGACGTTTTCTCGTAGGGTTAAGAGAGGGTCATCAAGTTAATGAAGATTTACATGATTTTAATCCGTTTGGTATATATCGCATGGGTGCTAAAGGGAAATTACATTTAGTCGAAATTATTGATCTTGGTTCAGAACTAAAAAACATGAACATTAGCTTAGTTGCTACGGATTTAGCTGGAAACATTGAGTCTGTTGCTATAACAGAAGATCATTATTCGTACATTAATCCTGCCGTTGGCACTATATGGACTTTTTCAAAAAGCAATGGCAGGCTTACCAGGTCAAAAATAATTTATCCAGAATTAATTGATGTTATAAAATCAAACAAAAGGATTGTTCCACCAATAACTTGGGCTCAACCAACCGCTGACAACGAAATACTAATATCCGCCTGGAGTAGTAAACTTAGTATTGAGGGAGGCGATTTAATGCTTCAGTACGATAAACTTTCTAACAATAAACTTTCCCCAATGCCCATAGAAGATATGGTAAAACAAACAGAAAAACTGCAAAATGAAATAATTGCTATTGATCCGATAGTAAAGTGGTATAGATATAACCCGGCAACTGGCGCAGTCATTAAAGAGCCATACGGCCCACAAGGGGCTAAAGATATTGTTGAATCTAGAAATGATTATCTAAAATACAGAACTTGGTGTCCTAATAATGATGGAACCGAAATGTACTATGTTGATGTAAACAGATTGTATATAGTAAAACCTGGCGAAAAATTTGAGTTTTCAGAAATTACATGGAACTTTTCCACAGATTCCGCCTCAAAGTCCATCTGAATGAGCCATTTTCAAAGATCCGTTGGGTTTTGAAAATGGCTCATATTGCTATAGCGAGCTATCTCAACCCACTTTTTCGGAGATATAGATTCGGCTCTAGCTGATGGGGATATATCGGTGGCATGACAAATAGCATTGATTTGCTGGCTAGAAAAAATTTGTAACCAGTTATTAGTTATTGTCTTTCTACGGTGTGCAAAGCTACGATGGAGCAATGCGAGCAGTGCCTTGCGCTCGTCCCATGTTGGGGCATCTTGTAGCGGTTCAAGTAGCACTACTATTGAATCTACCTTTGGAGGAGGGTTGAAACTGCCCGGGGTCAATTTAAGTATGGTTTTTATGTTTGCAACAGACTTGGCCAAAACTGACAGTGGGCCGTATGTTTTTTGGTTTGCCTGCCCCAATAATTTTTCACCAACTTCGAGCTGAAACATTAGTACCATACGCTCCCATGGGATAGGCTCTAATAATAGCCTGGTGAGTATGGCTGTGGCCACGTTGTATGGAAGGTTGCCTACAACGCAAATGCTTTTTGAAATAGGTAATTCAACAGAAAGAGCATCGCCCTGTATGAGACAAAAGTTTGTTGTTTGGCTATATCGCTGATTTAATAGTTGGCAGGCAGAATGGTCTAGTTCTATTGCGCTAAGAGGGCGACCATCCCTGAGAAGAATATCTGTGAGAACCCCCTGCCCTGGCCCAATTTCTAATATCGTTTCTGCTGGCGAGGCAAGGGCAACCTCACAAATAGCTTTGACTGCACCTTGATTGACTAAAAAGTGCTGACCCAGGCTCTTTTTGGGTTTCAAGGACTGCATACATCCCTCCCTATAGCCTCACATTGTCCCAATGCCTTCCAAGCCTCTATATGCCCTTTTACCTCTGACCTACCATGCTGGCCTTGTATGACAAGGGTAAGGTCTGTCTTTTGTATCCTCGCCTGTAGAATTGCTCCGGAGAGTTTTTCTAGTTCTTCCTCAAATTCCTCCCCTGATACCCATGCCGATAGGTCAAGTTCGAGCAATATCCCCCTAGGCTGGTCGCCCTCTAAGAGCCTAATCCATGGTTCCCCCCTTTGGGCTGTCCTCTTCCAGTGGATTTGGCTTAAGGAATCGCCGGCCACAAAAGGTCTTGCCCCAGCAGGGCTTGAAAAACCAGATTTTGGAGTTGGATCGTCATTATCTCCGCTACCCCCTTCAGGATATTGATACCCACTGGGGCGTGGTGCTACAAGGAACTGCATATCTACCGGAAAACGTCTGGTTTTTTCTAGCCAGCCGAAGGGATAAGTCGTACTGAGGTCGATGCGACTTATTTTTGCCCACCCCCTTTTTGTTGGCCTAATTGGAATAGGTACGATGGTCAATGTCTGTTTTTTTTCACCCTGTAAAAACCCCGGTTCAGCATTACAGTCTTGGATTTCAAGACGAATTTCCAAACACCGAGTTCGCTTTGGGGTTTTATCGTTGAAGGCCAATTTCAGGCCACCCTTGGTTCGGGCAAAAAAAGTACCCTCTGCAACATGGCTTGGTTTAATCGAATCAAAGGCCGCCCTGCTTACCCAGCCTGATACTAATAACATGCCAATCATCAGGCTAAAAACTGTATGCAAAAGGTTATTGCTTGTATATACCCCTAATCCTCCAACTACACCCGTAAGGAATACATATTGTATGCCCAGCCGAGTGATTCGTAGGTGTAGGCGTGAGTCTTTCCAGAGGTACATAGAGTTTGTAGATAGTTGTTAATACAGCGGTTAAACTTATTGTAGTTCAGCACAAACGCCAGCAAAAATGTAACCAGCTTTTAGCCACTAATCCCCTGCAAATTAGGAATCCCCATAACAATCCCTAAAGAAAAGGCTACTATGGACTAAAAAAAACTTAGTTGCTATAGCAACCATTTTCCAACTAGAATTTTACAGCATTCCTGCAAATTTTATCTATACTTTATCCCAGCCCCAATTGTTTGGATTTATTGGCTTGCAAAAATCCAGTTTTGAAATTAGCTCAATAATTTAGTAGAATCTATGTGTATGGGTATTGCCCATTTTTCTTTATGAGTACCTATCTGCCATGGGGGTCAAATTGGGAGGCTACGCTCCAATACTGTTAATGCTTGCCATTGCAATCATCTTGCCCATCGCTATCCTGACGATACAGAAGATTTTTAGTCCATCTGTTCCCAATGATGTCAAGTACGCCCCGTATGAGTGTGGACTGACTGTCACAACGGAGGCGCGAGAAAAGTTTGGTGTCAAATACTACCTGATTGCTGTTATTTTTCTTGTTTTTGATGTGGAAACGGTTTTTTTGATGCCTTGGGCAATCCAAATAAATGAGCTGGCCATCTTTGGCCTGGTGGAAATGGGTTTCTTTTTGTTTTTACTGCTATTTGGCTACGGCTATGTGTGGTCAAAGGGGGCCTTGTCATGGGAGTAAACAAAGCCAACATTGCAGTTCCAACTGCCCTCGAACATATTTTGATGCTCACCAAGGTTGAACAGTTTATGAACTGGTCTCGCGCAACAAGTGTTTGGCCAGTCACTTTTGGTCTGGCGTGTTGCGCCATTGAGATGATGGCCGCAGGGGCCAGTCGCTTTGACTTCGACCGCTTTGGCAGTGGCATTTTCCGTGCTACCCCCAGGCAGGCAGACCTAATGATCGTTGCTGGCACAGTATCTGCAAAAATGGCTCCGGTAATAAAGACCATCTATGACCAAATGCCCGAACCTAAATGGGTTATAGCTATGGGGTCATGTGCAACATGCGGAGGGCCATTTGATAGTTATGCCACAATTCAGGGTGTGGATAAAATTGTTCCGGTGGATGTATATATCCCTGGATGTCCGCCCCGCCCTGAGAGTTTGATTTATGGCTTCATGAAGTTGCAGGACAAGATTATGAACAGTAGCCTTGCCGACAAGTATCGTGAACTCTTTGAACCTGCCCATTCTTAAGGGATCGTAAAATGTCATACGTATTTGATCCCAGTTCTGCTCCAAACGCCAAGGTAAATATGCCTAGCACCGCCCCCGTGCCCGGTCTTGCGGCGCATATAGCCGATAAGAAAGCCACTGAGGCCGCCGAGGAAGCCAAGTGGCAAAAAACATACTCCGACTATGAAGCGGCAAAGACTAAGGCTGAATCTGAAGGTGCTGAACCACCCAAACCTCCTGTACGTCCGGTGGCAAAGTCAGATGCTTATGATATGCAGTGGCCTGTTCCAAAGGAACCGGAAGATCAGGATTTGAAGACATTAGTCGAGTTATTGGGCGAATCGGTAGAAGAAACATTTGAACAGGCGGGGGAATTAATCTGTCAAATCAACAAAACTGCCATTCTGAATGCCCTCACCACCTGTAACCAGGAGGTGTCCCTGCGTTATGAAATGCTCTCAGATATGACCGCCACACACTATCCGGCTGGAGATGGTTATAAATTTTCTGTAGTCTACCATTTGACCTGCATCCGAAGGCGCAAACGGCTTAGGTTGAGGGTACTTATTCCTGAAGGCTTTGAGCCAGAGAGTGCCACACAGGTATATCCGGGAGCCAATTGGCTAGAGCGAGAAATATTTGACATGCTAGGTATTCGCTTTGCCAACCACCCGGACATGACTAGAATCCTCTGCCCGGATGATTGGGAGGGGCATCCGCTCAGAAAAGATTATCCTGTGGTCGGGTTGGGACAACGCAATGTCGACTTTCGAGAAGATCGTTCAGGCAAGCTGATGCGAAGAGCTATGGAGGCCGCTGGCCACCTCAATATTAACCTAAAGCCCATTAAGGCCGACTAATCGCTAATCCATCTACCTAGGAGTTCTAAAGTGTTCAAAAGTCAGGAGATGGAAATAAACATGGGGCCTCAGCACCCCTCTACACATGGTGTGCTTCGTCTGAAACTGCGTCTGGATGGCGAAACTGTCAAACATTGCTATCCAGTAATCGGTTATCTGCATCGTGGCGTTGAAAAAATATGCGAAAACAAGGCATTTTTCCAAGGTCAGGTATGGACAGACAGGATGGACTACTGTTCGGCAATCTCTAATAACCTGGGCTGGGCAGAGGCAATTGAAAAACTATTTGGGATAACAGTCCCCCGGCGCGCTCGGTATTTACGCACGATGTTAAATGAGCTAAACCGCCTAAATAGCCATCTGTTGTGGTTAGCCACCCACGCTATGGACATTGGTGCTCTCACTGTTTTCCTTTATTGCTTTAGAGACCGAGAAAAGGTGCTGGATGTTTTTGAGGCCTTTTGTGGGTCGAGGCTAACTACTTCGGCGATGCGTATTGGTGGCCTTTTGGAAGATATTCCTGAGGGCTTTGAAAAAATGGTCAAAGATACACTTACAGACATCCGTGAAGGCATGTTGGAGTATGAAACTCTGCTTTCCGAAAATCGCATTTGGCTAAAGCGCACCGTTGGCATCGCCAGGCTGAGTGCTGATGATTGCCTTGCCTACGGAGTCACAGGTCCATTACTCAGAGCCGCGGGGGTTGCCTATGACATTCGGAAAGCTCATCCCTATGCGGCCTATGACGAGATGAAGTTTGAAGTTCCCACCAAAACCGAAGCAGATACCTACGCTAGGTACTTAGTCCGCCTCGAAGAAATGCGACAAAGTATCAGTATTGTCGAACAATGCTTAGGGGGCTTGCCGGAAGGGCCTATCATGGCTAAATTGCCAAAGACACTCAAGTCCGAAGTGGGAGAAGTATACCATCCGACCGAAGCCCCAAAGGGTGAAATTGGCTATTATCTGGTAAGCGAAAAGGGCGGTGTTAATCCCTATCGCTTCCACATCAGGACCCCTGGGTTTTTGAACCTGCAAGCCATTCCGCTGATGGTTCAGGATGCCCTAGTTGCAGACGTAATCGCCGCCATTGGCACCCTGGACGTTGTCCTGGGCGAGATTGACAGGTAGGAGGCGGACATGCAGGAAATGACATTACTCCAAACCCTACTGATTGCTACAATCCAGGTGATTCTGGTTGTCACCTTTGTGTTCATCGTGGTTCCCCTGACAATTTTTGCAGAGCGCAAAGTAATCGGTTTTTTGCAACAACGACTAGGCTCTACCCGAATCGCAGGCAAACTGGTAGGTATAACCGCCCTCCAAAACCGCGCTATGTGGGCGATGGGGAAATTTCCAATACTCCATTACTTTAGGGGTATCCCCGGCCTTGCTGGCGATATTTGCAAACTACTATTCAAAGAGGATGTAAAGCCGGCAAAGGCCGACAGATTGGTATACCTGATTGCGCCTGCCATAGCAATGGTGGCGGCTGTGATGACATATTCAGTCATCTGTTTTCATCCCGATCCACTATTTACAATCCCTGCTTCCCTACCCATCATTGGCGAAATTCCTATTATTGGCGGATTGCCGGTGTCAGGTGTGATAGCCGAAGTAAATGTCGGGTTATTAATACTTCTTGGCTTTGCAAGCGTTGGCGTTTATGGCATCGTGCTGGGGGCTTGGGCATCTAACTCTAAATATTCCCTCCTTGGTGGCCTAAGAAGTGCGGCGCAGATGGTGAGCTACGAAGTACCACTCACCATTAGCCTCCTGGTTCCGGTAGTTCTGAGCGGTAGCATTAATTTTTATGAAATGGGGCAACTGACCACCCTCGAAATGTCCCCTTGGGCAGTGCCGTCTCTGTTTGTTGGTTTTTTTGTCTACATGACATGTGGATTTGCAGAAACCAACAGGTTGCCATTTGACATGCCCGAAGCCGAGAGTGAGCTGATAGCCGGCTTCCATACGGAGTATTCAGGCATGAGGTTTGGACTATTTTACTTAGCCGAATATATAAACATGTCTGTTGTTGCCGCCATAGCTTCCTCGTTTTTCTTAGGTGGCCCCTGGTTGCTCCCATTTGGGCTACAGGGCATCGCATGGGATTTTATGGCAACTCATGCGCCCAGCCTAGTCGAACTTTGGCTGGTGAAATGGATCATGGCTCCACATTGGTTTTACTTTGTAGGAAAGATATTTACCCTTCTCTTTGTGTTTATATGGGTGCGCGGTTCATGGCCACGCTACAGGTATGACCAAGTAATGGCAGTTGCATGGAAATATCTGATACCACTAACGCTTGTAAACCTTGTAGCCGCGGGCCTCGTCCGCTACTTTGCCTGAGGGGGAGCGAATGAAAAAGTTCCTCAAAACATTAATCCCCATTGAGCTTGCCAAGGGTCTACTGCTGACTGGCAAACGTTTTGGACAGGTTTTATTTTCTGCCAATCGGCGAAAAGTTAAGCTACATGTAGTCCAGGAGTACCCAGAGGTTGTTGCCAAGGTGCAACCCAGATTCAGAGGACGGCTCCAGCTGATAAAGGATGAACAGGGGGAGCTAAAGTGTGTTTGTTGCATGTTGTGTGTAAAGGCTTGCCCTACTAATGCTATTCAGATCATCGCCGGAAAAAAAGAGGGGCGTAAAACACGCATCCCAACCAGCTATGACTTTGAGCTGGAGCGATGCGTATTTTGCGGATTCTGCGTAGAAAGTTGTACCTTTGGAGCCATAAGCCTAAATCACCAATTTGAACTAGCCGTTTATAACCGAGAAGATTTGTCTTTGGGTTTGGGTGGAGTTTTTCAGTCGATTGACAAGCCAAGCCCTGTAGCTAAGTTTTCATATTCGGGTGAGGAGTAAATATGGAACAATTCCTTTCCCAAATAAACCAAATCCTCGCCCAAGTTGGGCAGAACCTGTTTTTGGTATTTGGCATACTGGCTGTTATTTCATCGGCAATAATGGTTCTGGCAAAAAGCGCGGTACACAGCGTTTTGGCCTTTTTAGCCTGTATGCTCTGCACGGCGGCCTGCTATCTAACCCTACAGGCCGAATTTCTTGCGGTGGCGCAGTTGCTGGTATATGCAGGTGGCATTGTGGTGCTATTTTTATTTGTCGTCATGCTGGTAGAGCTTTCTAAATTTAAGGAAACCAGACTCTTTCAAAGACAAACGCCAGTCGCAGGGGCGTTGGTACTGGCTGGTATTGTTGGCTTTTGGTGGCTTTTTAACCAGTTGATCCTTGGCACCAGTGCCGAAATTGCACTGACGCTACCACCAGAACTATCTGAAGGCTTAGAGGTTGCCAGCCAAAACGCCCAAGCCATTAGCCGTGGGATGTTTACAGGTTATCTTTTACCCTTTGAAACTATGTCAGTAATTCTTTTGATAGCACTAATTGGAGCGATAGTGCTTGCTAAGCAGGAGAGGGTGTGACTATGGTATCCATGAATGTTGTCCTCTTTATTTCCTTTGCAATGTTTTCCATTGGCGTGTTGGGCGTGTTGATCCGCAGGAACGCTCTGATTATTCTTATGTGCGTCGAGCTAATGCTAAATGCCGCCAACATCAACTTGATAGCATTTGCGCGGCATAGTGGCACGGTTGCAGGGCAGGCATTTGCCCTCTTGGTCATGGGGCTTGCCGCCGCTGAAGTTGCCATTGGCCTAGCCTTAGTAGTGGCTCTCTACCGCAAAAAAGATACCGTCCAAGTGGACGACATTAACTTGTTGAAGGGATAAACATGGAACATAACAGTTCGATTCTGTGGTTAATCCCATTTTTGCCCGCCTTTGGAGCATTAATAAACGGCTGTACAGGTCGCAAACTCCGCAATACAAAGGTTGTAGACTATCTAGCCCTTGGCTCAGTCGGTATCTCGTTTTTGCTCTCGGTCTTTTACTTTTTTCGCCTCTTTGCCCTTGAACCATCTCAAAGGGTCATAACCCAAAATCTTTGGACATGGTTTAACTTGGGCGGAGCAAACGTCAATGGTGGCCTAACCCAAAACGTAATGGAGTGGTCTTACAGAGCCGATCCACTCTCTATCGCGATGGCCTTACTAGTATGTGGTGCAGGCTTTTTGATCCACCTATTTAGCACCGGCTATATGGCAGACGAGCGGAATGACGGCAGATACTACCGCTTTATGGCATATCTAAACCTCTTTGTATTCTCCATGCTCAACTTAGTGATGGGCAATAACATAATGATGATGTTTTTGGGCTGGGAAGGCGTTGGGCTTTGTTCATATCTATTGATTGGTTTCTATTTTGACAAAGAAACTGCCGCCATAGCAGGCAAAAAAGCATTTGTGGTAAACAGGATAGGCGACTTTGGGTTTTTGATCGGATTCTTTTTACTCTTCATGCTCTTTGGCAGTGTGGATTACAACACCATGATGGGTATGACAAGGGATGTCCTGGCCCAGTCTGAAATTACCCTCTTTGGTGTCACACATGCCGCCTCGTGGTGGTTTAACCTTGTTGGTATATGCTTATTTATCGGAGCCTGTGGTAAGTCTGCACAGATACCACTCTATGTATGGTTACCGGACGCTATGGCGGGGCCAACGCCTGTTAGTGCCTTGATCCATGCCGCAACTATGGTGACTAGTGGCTTGTATATGATTTGCAGGATGAACTTTATCTATGCAAGTGCTGAAACAGCCCTGGCAGTAGTTTTAGTGGTAGGGGCTGTTACCGCCTTTGTAAGTGCTACGATGGGACTTGCCCAGTACGACATCAAAAAGGTGCTTGCCTATTCCACTGTTTCCCAACTTGGGTTTATGTTTATGGGTATGGGTGCAGGGGCATTTACTGCCGGCATGTTTCATGTATTTACCCACGCCTTCTTTAAGGCCGCCCTATTCCTCGGTGCTGGCTCTGTGATTGTGGCCTGCCATCATGAACAAGATATGAGAAACATGGGCGGACTACGCAAATATATGCCAATCACCTTTGCTTCGATGGGCTTTGCAACGCTGGCTATTTGCGGAATTTTTCCATTTTCCGGCTTTTTCTCCAAGGATGAAATACTCTGGAAGGTATTTGAAGGCTGGTACAACCACGGCCACTATGATGGGTCTGCCATTAACCTATTGGCTTGGATACTAGGCATGTTGGGCGCATTCTGCACAGCATTTTATATGACCAGGCTAATGGTGATGACATTCTGGGGCAATTATCGGGGCAACGGCGAAGACCCGCACTGCTTACGCTCTCCAGCAGACCCCCAGCCCAACCATGGACATGCAGACCAGCACCATGGAGACTCCCATGAACCTCAAGGCCATCATGGCTCACACATACCACACGAAGTATCATGGAATATGTGGGTGCCGGTGGCTATTCTAGCGGGGTTAGCGGTAGTGGGTGGTTTCCTAAACGTCCCACATAGCTTGCACTTCTTGGGAGGTTCGCATTTCGGCGAATGGCTTGCCCCATTGCTTTTCCAAAGCGAAGCAGTACATGTGGGTAGCCACTCAATCCCAGCCATCGAATATTTACTACAGGTTTTTGCCCTAGTATGGGCAGGATCGGCAATCTTTTTGGCATGGTGGATTTACAAGATCGATCCCTCATGGTCGAAGGCAAAGGGCTTTGTCTCAAGGTTTCCAGCCGTCTATCGCTGGGTATCCAACAAATACTTTGTAGACGAGCTATACGACCGAGTAATCATAAACCCCTGCAAGCGGCTCTCTGCCCAACTATGGGCTTTCGATGCCTGGGTAGTAGACGGCATGGTAAATGGAGCGGCGCGGTTTTCTGTGTTTGCAGGTCGCTTTACTTTCTGGATTGATGCACGCATTGTTGACGGTCTAGTCAATTTAGTAGCTTGGATATTCCAGCAAATCGCCCTACTGTTCAAATTTATACAGTCTGGACGCTTCCAGCACTACGCCTTCGTGATGTTCCTCGCCTTTTTAACATTCGCCTTTTGGCATTTCTTGGCTTAGGTTTTTATGGATATTTTGATGCCCCCTGGAGTTCCCGTGCCCGAGTTACTTCCCTGGTTTAAGAACCTCCCCCTCTGGGTGACAGCCGTGCCACTTTTAGGCGCATTGTTACTAGTTTGCGTACCCAAAGAAAAGCGGCGAGTATTTGAGTTGGGAGCCCTCTCTATCGCCCTGCTAGACTTTGCCATAAGTATTCCTCTATGGTTTCGGTATGACCGCACAACCTCCGCTGTCCAATGGGTGACGGAGATGGACTGGATACCATCAATCGGTGTCAAGTTTAGCATCGGCATGGATGGCATCAGTTTAGTACTGTTTTTGTTGACCACATTTATTGGCGCAATAGCTGTATGGTGTTCGTTTACAGCCATCAACGAGCGAATAAAAGAGTTTTATATCTGGCTATTAGTAATGCAGTTCACCATGCTGGGTGTCTTTATTTGCCAAGACATGTTCCTCTTCTATCTATTCTGGGAAATAATGCTGGTTCCAATGTATTTCCTGATAGCTATCTGGGGTGGGCCACAAAAACTATATGCCGCCATAAAGCTATTCCTCTATACCTTAGCAGGTGGTACGCTGATGCTGGTAGGTATTTTGGCCATATACTTCCTCCAGTTTAAGGCCACGGGATATTATGACCTAAGCATCGCCTCCTTCCATAACATGGCTGGGGTCATAGCCAATCAATCCCAAACCTTCCAAGTTCTTCTATGTCTTTCATTCTTTATTGGATTTGCGATAAAGGTGCCGATGTTCCCATTCCATACATGGTTGCCCGATGCACACGTGCAGGCACCCACTGCTGGATCGGTTATCTTGGCTGGTATTCTACTTAAGATGGGGACTTATGGCTTTGTTAGGTTTTTGCTACCAATATTTCCCTCTGCCATGCAGGTATTAATGCCTTGGTTTTTATCCCTCGCAATGATAGGAATCATATATGGCGCGCTTGTAGCAATGATCCAGAAGGACATGAAAAAACTAGTAGCCTATAGCTCAGTAAGCCACCTGGGTTTGTGTATGCTGGGGCTATTTGCCCTAAACCCCAATGGAATAATGGGAGCCATGTTCCAGATGATCAACCATGGTATTTCTACTTCCGGGTTGTTCTTAATAGTTGGCATAGTTTACGAACGTCGCCATGTCCGCCAAATAGCCGATTTTGGTGGGCTAAGCAAGACAATGCCAATTTATGCAACTATCTTTATGATAATGACCATGAGTTCAATTGGCCTACCGGGGCTAAATGGCTTTATTGGTGAATTTGCAATTCTTCAGGGAGCCTTCCAAGCAAAACCCTGGTGGGCGGTTTTGGCCACTAGCGGAATAATCCTCGGAGCGGCCTACATGCTATGGCTCTACCAGCGAGTCATGTTTGGCAAGATAGATGACATCAACAAGACCATGAAAGACCTCAACGCCAGAGAAATTGCCTATTTTGCCCCCCTCGTGGTTGCCGCCTTCTGGATTGGGCTAAGACCATCCCCCATTATGGACGTACTCCAGAAGCCAATCGAAAAACTGGTGCACCAAGTCAACCCTGAGTTTTATACCGGCCAAGTGTTAGACAGAATTCAGGCCGAGGCCGCCGCTGTTGGCGTCCGTGCAATGGAAGCCCCGGACATACATGATGGCCATGACCATGACCACGATGACCACAACCACGCCGGTAACGGAGGCCACTAATGCCCTTTGCCCAAGCCCTCTGGGAATCCCTAGCCAGGGATAGTCGGCTGGTTTTGCCCGTACTTGTCCTCTGGCTTGCCGGAACCTTAATGTTATGGCCATTTGACTCATGGCTCCTAAAGAGACTATCAAAGGAACGCTGGGCATTCTTGTCCATAGCGGTATTGTTGCTTTCGGGTTGGTTTGTCCTACATACGCCAACTGCTATTGGCTTTTCGGAGATGTTTCGCATAGATGGCGTTACAAAAGGGTTTCAGATTCTGTGTATTATCGCTGGCATACTTACGATAGCCCTTGGTAAACAACAGCTTAGTGCGCTTAAAGAACACACGGTCGAGTACTACTCCCTTATACTGTTTTCTATAAGTGGCATGTTGATATTGGTGGGTGCTACAGACCTAGTTTCCATTTACTTTGCTCTGGAATTAATGGCACTGTGCATATATATCCTTGTGGCATACCTGCGAACTCAAGAAAGGGGCATCGAAGCCGGAGTCAAATACTTTTTATTAGGAGCCTTCAGTAGTGGCATCCTGCTCTTTGGTATTTCATTACTCTTCGCCGCAACAGGCGGAACCACAACAAATCTGGAACGCCTTGGCCAAGCAATCGCCCTAGCTCCTGGAAACCATGAATTACTGGTATTTAGTGGTGTTTTGATGGTATTAGTTGGTTTTGCCTTCAAGGTAGCCGCCGTACCATTTCACATGTGGAGTCCGGATGCCTATGAGGGTGCGCCAACCCCCATCACGGCCTTTATGTCAATGGCTCCAAAAGCCGCGGCACTGGCCGCCTTTGTGCGAATATTCGGCACAGGATTTTCTGGAGTAACAGAAAACTGGATTGCTCCCCTGTCATTCATAGCCGCCGCCAGCATGATATTAGGCAATGTAGCCGCCCTTAGACAAAAGAGCCTAAAAAGAATGCTGGCCTACTCATCTATCGGCCATGTGGGCTACATGCTACTGGGTATACTATCCACAGATTCCCAAGCCGGTGCAAAGGCAATATGGCTCTATATGGCCGTATATCTAGTCATGCAAACAGGAGCCTTTGCTGTGTTGATCTATAAACAAGGAATAACAGAAGGTGAAAGGATAGACGATCTTCGTGGCATGGGTAAACAACACCCCCTGCTTGCCTTTACAATGATGGTCTTCATGCTTAGCCTAGCTGGTATTCCGCCATTATTGGGCTTCTTTAGCAAGTTTTATCTCTTCCGTTTAGCAATCATTCAGGGGCACGTTGCTCTAACTGTCATAGCCCTACTCACCAGTGCAGTGGCCGCCTACTATTATCTAAACGTAATTGCCCAAATGTATTTCAAAGACCCTGCCGATAGCAATGCCGAGCCAGTCGGAATATCAACAACAGTTTTAGTCACCGCCTGCACTGCCGTGTTGCTAGTTGGAACAGCCTTCAGCCCCTGGCTAATGGAGTGGGTAGAAATGATTGGATGGGGGTAAGCCCTTATAATGCGACCATTAATGGTTTGCTGTAGAGGTCTTTTGTAAAATGAGTAGCCTCCCCGTTGTATTTCACCGCGTGGTGCTGGAAAAATATTTGTCATCCATCGCAATTGATGCCATTCCTGACTACGGGCTAAAGCACAAGGAAATGCTCAAGTGGAAAAGTGCTGTTGCATCTGGCAACCTGGAAAAAACCAAAGAAATGTCAGTTCAGGGCAAGTTTTTAGAATCTGTCTTTGAAAAAGTGCTTGGCTATAACACTTTTTTAGAGGGCTCAGAAATTGGCGAATACAACCAAATACAAGAATGTAAAACAGAAGGCGACAGAACAGCATCCGATTCTGCCTTGGGCTTTTTTTCTGCAGACAAAAAGGTAATCCGGGCAGTCATCGAACTAAAGGATGCCACAACAAAACTTGATGAAAGGCGGCAGAGTATCAATTTTTATAGCCCTGTAGAACAAGGCTTTAGCTATGCCCACAAAAATGGGTCTGGGTGCAGATGGGTCATCATTTCAAACTTTGTAGAAATTCGCCTTTACAGAAGTTCCAGCTCGTTGGAATATGAAAAATTCCTGATAACAGAATTAGACAAAGAAGCTGAGTTCAAAAGGTTTTATGCGCTGTTGTGCAAAGACAGCCTTCTAGGCAGTGACGGTAAGTCGCCTGTCGACAAACTATATGACAACAACGAGCTGGCCATTGGAGAAATATCCTCTGAATTTTATTGCAAATACAAAGCTCTCCGCAAAGAACTGTTTCAAGCACTAAAAGCCAATAATGAAAATTATGATGATCTAAAACTATTTGAGGTTGCCCAAAAAATTTTGGATCGCACAATCTTTATAGCCTTTTGTGAAAATAATGGGCTAATAGAAGCAGGGGCATTCAGAGAGACGATAGAAATAGGAAAAAAATCCCGCGTTCAAGCCCCTCACCGAGTGTGGGACCAACTATGTGGCCTGTTCAACTCCATAGACAAAGGCAACCCAGACATCAACATCCACGGCTACAACGGCGGTTTGTTTAAGGGTGATCCTGAATTGGACTCGCTTGCTTTGCCCGACAAGCCCTTGGTGCGCCTTGCCGAATTGTTTGAATACGACTTTGGCTCTGACTTAAACGTAAATATCCTTGGCCACATATTTGAGCAGAGCATTTCTGACCAGGAGCAAATCAAGGCCGAAATAATGGGAGCAGTCCAAGAAAAAAAGCGTGGCCGCCAAAAGGCCGAAGGCATTTTTTATACCCCTCGCTACGTCACCCAGTACATAGTCAAGCAGACAATTGGTAGACTGCTAGCAGACAAACGCAGGTTATTTGGCCTCGACTCCCTAC
The DNA here is from genome assembly GCA_009783055.1 of Holophagaceae bacterium. GTDB lineage: Bacteria > Acidobacteriota > Holophagae > Holophagales > Holophagaceae > WRHW01. The sequence goes on along the minus strand of WRHW01000045.1, from coordinate 6,090 downwards.
CCTCGTTGACTACTGCCGACTTTTCGAGCATAAAAAATGTTAAGGGCAAGATATCCTATAGCCAAAACATCGCAAAACATGTGCGGGCATGGGAAATATATAGGGATTTCATATACAGCATCAAAGTATTAGACCCAGCCTGTGGCTCTGGTGCCTTCTTAAATGAAGTCTTTGATTACCTAAGTGCCGAAGGCAGAGCCATCCAGCATGAGCTTGAAAAATTGCTTAAGGGAAATGTTACAGCCACACACATAGGTAGCGAAGTGCTCGCCAACAATATATATGGTGTCGACATGGCCAGAGAGTCTGTTGAAATAACAAAACTCTCACTATGGCTCAAAACCGCCAACAAGTACGAGCAATTAATAAACCTTGATGACAATATCAAAGCAGGTAACTCCATCATAAAAGACCATACAATAGCTGGCGACCTGGCATTCGACTGGCACAGGGAATTTGCCGACATCATGGCTAATGGTGGCTTTGACGTGGTTTTGGGCAACCCGCCCTACGGCGCAGACCTGTCTCAGGCTGAAAAAGACTATATTGCCGACAACTATGAAACCACCGAATACAATTTTGACACCTACAAAACCTTTATGGAGCTGGGGCTTAAACTGACCAAGCAAGATGGCTATATGGGCTATATCACACCAAATACGTACTTTGTGCTTGAAAAAGGGGCGACAAAGCTAAGGAAGTTCCTCTTTGAAAACTACACACTGGTCAATGTGGCCGAGCTTTTCAACGTCTTTCCGACTGCGGTGGTAGAGCCGGCAATTTCAGTTTACAAAAAGAGACCACCCAACGCAGGGGACAAGTTAGAAGTCATATCCCTGCCACGAAATATCGAGTTGACTTCAACCTTTATATCAGATGGCACTATCACTGCGTTCACACAGAGCGATTTAAGACAACAAGATGGTTATATTTTCAACTTTAGGGAAACGGAAGATGAAAAGAGGATAATTGAAAAAATAATTAAACTCTCAAAGCCACTATCAGATTTTTTTTCAGTATCGGCAGGTGTAAAACCATACGAAAAAGGGAAGGGTTTGCCTCCGCAGACACAGGAAATTGTAAATAGCAAGCCTTATGAAGGCTATGAGAAGGTCGATGATACTTGGCTCCCATACATACGTGGAAAGACAATTGGCAGATATACAGACGAATGGGATGGAGAATACATTAAATACGGCGAATGGCTGGCCGCGCCACGAACCCAAAAAATGTTTCAAAATGAAAAAATATTTATCCGCCAAACTGGGGACTATCCAATTGCCACATTTGATGCAACTGGCAAAATTGGCAAAAATACAACGCACTGTATTTACTCATCGGATGGAAAATCCCCTGTTTCTTTGATGTATCTACTTGGGTTAATTAATTCAAAATTAATGAAGTGGGTTTTCCAGCATGAAAATTTCCATATCGTTGGCAAACCATTGGCAGAAAATAAAAAAATCTATGTCGAGCGTTTTCCCATTGTTGCAGTCCCAGATCAAAGGCCACTAATTTCACTCGTAGAAAGGCTATTGGAAAACTGTCAGGCCAGGCACGACATGGCCAGGCAGTTTATCAGCTATATAAAATCAGTTCATTCGCCAAAGTCGGTGAGCGAAAAGCTATCTGAATTTTATAGACTAAACTTCAAAGACTTCATCGACGAGCTAAAAAAACAAAAAGTCGAATTATCACCCAAACAAGAAATGGAACTTCTGCCCCTATTTGAAGAAAAGGCAGAAGAGATAGCGCGACTCTCAAATCTCATCAACGCTTTGGACTACGAAGTCGACCATTTGGTCTACTCCATTTATGGCCTTGAAAATAGTGAGATAGCAATTATTGAGAGTGTGATTTGCGAAATCCATACACACTCCCCAACACCATTGCAACTACTCCAAAGCCTGTAAGTTTATAACAATGGAGCAGTATTTCGCCAATATTGTAATTTCGCAAAACCACATCATAGAAAGCCTGCAACCCCCAATTCAATGGTGACCACCCGCTAATAGTTCTGCAAACCTCTGGCATCGCGAAGACAGGAACCCAAATACCACCGATTGCCGATAAGATAACAATTGAAACTGCCCCAAAGACAGCGGCCTGATGATGGGTATTTGCCACACTGCCAACTAATGCGGCGTAACCAATGGCGGCTACCGCAGTACAAACAACCACAAATAGTAGTGGCACTAGCTTACCTTCGTATTCAAAAGAGCTAAGACCAATCCAAGAAAAAATCCATACTCCGACACACAAAATTATTAGGAACTGCAACACGCATACAAGCAAATAGATGGTGGCCTTGGACAACATGTAATAACTGGAAGGGAAGGCTATAGTCCTCAGTCGCATAAAACTCCCCTCGTCTCTTTCCTTTATTAAACTTGCAGAAAACGGCACCACTATAAAAAAAATGGCAAACATTGTCCAAGCGGGGACATTGTGTTGCACCGAATTGGGGGGGGTAATCTCTACACCCCCTTTGGATATGATTTTTTTGCTAATATTTACAAAATCGAATTCATCTATGGTAGGACTAGTAGCCCCACCCATACTTGAAGTAATAGCTCTAAAACTGAACATTTGGGCTTGCACACGAGAAAAAACAAATTCCATCTGAAACCTAGTAGAATACTCCCTTATCAGCGAAACAACAGCATTTACGAGGGAATCCCTAGTTGAAGGATCGGCATATATTTCTATATCCAGCACCTCAATATCGGGCATTTTTTGACCCCCAAAGAGCCTTGAGACCACCTTGGTGGAATTATCTGACAATAATTTTGTAAAATTTTCTGGTATGACAATGCCTATCATATATTTGCCAGACCAAACATCGTCTTTTAACGATGAAACATCAGACTTATTATCGAGAATCGTAACATTAAAAAAATTCGATTCCTCTATCTTTTGCCTAACCGACATGCCAAACTTACCATCGTCCTTATTTAACAACACAACAGGCACATCAAGCTCTAACACTGACTTAAACGTATTGTCTTGGATATAGGTAATTACTACAACCAAAGCTACAGGCATAAAAAACATTACCAATAGACCAGCTCTATCTCTCACAAGAACAAGTAAATCCTTGTATAGCAGTGCGGTAATCTTTTTTAACTCTGTAATCATCAATCCCTCACTGCATGTCCTGTAAGACTAAGGTATAACTCTTCAAGTGAATCCATTGATTTAACATCTTCTAAGCACCCCTCAAATATCTTCCGACCCTCGTCTAAAACTGCAAACCTTGAGCATAATTGTTGCGCTTCAGCTAAATCATGGGAGGTATACAGAAGAGTAGTGCCGTCCCTATTAAGCTCTAGAAGGCCATCCATTATTATTTTTTTTGATTGAATATCTATACCAGTTGTTGGTTCGTCTAGTATCAATAATTTTGGGTTGTGCATAATGCCAACAATAAGATTTAACCTACGGCGCATTCCACCAGAATAATGGCCAACCAACTTATTTCTATGCTCGTAAAGACCATATTTTGCCAGCAACTCATTTATTGTTGACTTTAATGCCCTGCTGTCTATACCATACAGAGCACCAAATACCTTCATATTCTCAAGCCCACTTAAGGTGGGATACAAGGCAAAATCCTGCGGAACATAGCCGACAAGGTGTTTTACTCTACTCATATGCGTGGGTACCAGACCATCAAAAATTCTGATCGATCCTGAATTATAGCGAATCAAGCCACACACAGCCTTAATTGTAGTGGTTTTCCCTGTACCGTTTGGCCCCAGTAGACCAAATCGCTCTCCCTGCGTGATATTTAGAGTTAAACCATTTACTGCAATTTTTCTAGAGGAAGAGTATCGCTTAACTATATCTTTTATTTCGACTACTAGCTCCTCGCTCATATCTTGACCTCGCGTAACTCTTTAAAGAACTCCTCTTCTTTTAGAGCGATCTTAAACAAGTCCTCTGATAGGTCTGCAAACGATAGAGCCTCCTCACGCGACTTAAATAACTTTGCGGCATTACAAGCAAATTCTCTCCAGCTATCACCTATTTGGGTCATTTCCTTTGAAAATAACTCCAGACTAGAGTTTTGCAAAAGTTGAGATGACTCAGACAAAAAATCTGCGTAAATATACCTAAAGCCAGCCCCACCTGTCCCTATTTCTTCTTGTGTCCTTAAGATATACCCCAAAATCGAAATAGCATGAGACCTTTCTAATTTCTTTTCCCAAGTTTTCATAACTCGTGATAATAACTTAATTCCGTTTACTCCCTTAATCGGGCCAGCCAGTGCACCCACCATATTGGCGCATGTTTTTTTTATTCCCACCCTAATTCCACGCTCCAAGTCAAGAGACTCAGGCATATTTTCAAAATAATACATAGTCCCCTTTGGGGCAAAGGCCCCTTTGGCAAACCTAACCAAGTCTAAATCATCTGATGAAAGTTGCTTTAAATCGCCCATAACAGAATCGCTTATGTAGTAGGAATCACCCTCTTTTCCAACTACAACTATCAAGTGTGAATTAAAATGAAACCTTAACGCCTTTGGAAAATAGGAGAGATTATATACACCCGATCGCAACAATACAGGTTGCCTTTTTTGCAATAAAACCTCATCCATCGCCTGCCTTGCTTTAACTACAGAGCGAAACTTTTGAACACGGGTCTTTATATTCAACGACTTACAGAAATTCTTTAGTATAAATCCGGGTATATTCCTATAGGTAAGCAACGGCATGTTGTGTATTTTCCAAAAAGGGAAATACAGAAAATATAGTCCAGCTCCAATACCAAACACCATTGGTTCACTGATCTTTTGTCCCCCTGGGCGATAGTAGTTTACGGCATTAGTGATAGCCCCATTCTCACAGTGAGCATATGGTTCATGCTTATAGCCATCCAATATCATAAGAAAGGCATCCTCCAATCCTTAGAGTCAATCTAGCCTATCAACTTCAGGCCAGTGGGGTTTGTAGAGCATTCGCTCTAAGGATTTGTTGAAGGGTGTCCAGTTGCCGTTGCTTGCATCTTCTCTGATGTTAGTAAAAACCGATTCCAGTTTTCCGTCTAAGTCGTCTAGGTAGTGAACCAACAGAGCCTCAGGTGTTTTTGGCAGTACCGGTGATCCAAATTCCAACTTCCCATGATGGCTCAGTATTATATGTAGCAATTGTCGCCTAATTTCAGTTGGAAAATTTTCTATCCCTGCCATGGCATTTTGAATCCATAGTGCTTCCATAGAAATATGCCCTAATAAGTTGCCCTCGTCTGTGTAGCCAAACGAGCGGTCATAGCATAATTCGGCGATTTTTCCAATGTCATGCAGTAGAGCCGCGGCGATAACTAAATCCCTGTTAATTTCTCTATAGTGGCCACATGCCCTCTCTGCCATGGCTACTACAGAAAGTGTATGCTCTAACAGACCACCTATAAAAACATGGTGTAAGTGCTTTGCGGCTGGTGCCCTGACAAAGGCATCCCTCTTGGTTTTATCATCGCGTAGCAGTGCTACCACAAGTTTTTTTATCCAAGGGTCTTTTAGGCTATCAATAAAATTATCCAACTCTGCAACCATTTCAGTAATATCCCTGCCTGAAATCGGGAAAAAATCTGAAAGGTCTACAATTTCATCGTCAGTAGCATGGCGCACCTTGTCTAGTTTGAGTTGAAGGCGACCACTAAATATGGTGATGGAGCCTTTGACCTTCAAAAAGGCATCGGGCTGGATTAATTCCATTTCACCCTCAACGGCTCTCAAGTCCCACAAAATGGCCTTGATCCTTCCGCTGGAATCAGACAATGTGCATTCAAGATAGTCTGTTCCTCTTGTTGTGGTCTTGAAAGCCACCTCTTGGGCTAACAAATAACCTGCAAAAATATCGCCCTCTTTGAATGATTTTATTGTTACTTGATCGCTCATCGCATTCCTCTGCTACAAGTATAGCATATGGCAGTCCAACTTCTTTTTAGCCGATCCCCTACGTGCCTATGATTGGTGAGACACCTAATACTAGGTTGCGTTTAATCGGGATTAAACGCGAAACGTCATAATGAACGTGACGTAAGCAACCAAATAAACAGCGATTTGAAAGGACAAAATGCAGGAAA
>WRHW01000044.1 GCA_009783055.1 Holophagaceae bacterium | reverse complement strand
CAAACACGAGCAAAGCCCGTAATCTCTCGGAATCCTTCGCTTTGCTCGAATGTCCGAGGCAGTCACGCCAGCTACATTGGTTTAGGTGGCTTTTATGCTCGCTTTGCAATTTCATTCCAACATCACGTTCATTCTGCGGGCACCGCATTCGCGTTGCCGTCATAACCAAGTTGCTCCCGGTTGGGTGCAACTTGGTATAAAATAAGTATTGATACGCCTTGCGACGCAAAGAAAATTTTATTTGAACTGGCTGATAGAGCTTATTGATCGCAACTTGGCATGAGTTTACTGCAATAGCTCAATTTTTCACTGGCTTATAGCTCAACCGATGTATTGGGCAATGGCCATGTTTTGCCAAGGCCGTCTGATGCTCTTTTGTTCCATACCCCTTATGGCGGGCAAAACCATATTCAGGGAAATCTAAATCTAGGGCAACCATTAGCTCGTCACGGTATGTTTTTGCCAATATGGAAGCACAGGCTATTGCGCAGGAGTAGGCATCTCCATCCACTATGGTGCGTTCTTTGAGTGATGAGCCTGGGGCATGGTCGCCATCAATAAGCACTACATCTGGTACCATTGTCAGGTCGGCTATTGCTTGGCGCATGGCGGCCTTGGTGGCCTCAAGTATGTTGTCTCTGTCGATGATCTGGTTGGAAACCACGGCTACAGACCAAGCTGGCAGAATCACTTTCAATTCCATGGCTAGAGATGTGCGCTTTGCTGGTTTTGTTGTTTTAGAATCACGTGCATTTAGCAACACTGCACGCCATTTTTTGGCTATGTCTCTAGTTAATACAGCCGCCGCGGCCACTACAGGGCCTGCCCAAGCACCACGCCCTGCTTCGTCTACACCCCCCCATACAACACCGTTGGGGATATTTGCCAAATCCCAGTCCAGCGGGGTCATGGATGTCTTGGTTTGCATTGGCCTTTCCACAGAGCTAATCTCCTGGCTTGGAAATCTTGTGGTGGTTAAAGTTATTCCAAATAATAACATGGGTTTCTGAGGATACTGTCTTTACGCTTGGAATAAAACTTGCAAAACTAGAACTTTAGGTACAAATTCTTGTACCTCGGTGAAACAATTACTGCTAATAACGCATAATTTATTTACGTCAGTCGTTGATGTATTGTCTGTGTGTCAGGAGTGTGAATGGTTTTGAAACGCATTGTGCTTGTTATGGCGAGTACCCTTTTGGTTTTTGCTCAAGAACAACCTACGCGCACGGAAATTGAGCTGTCTGCCACTGTCAGAAAATTAGCTATCGCGGCGGCTCCTGCTCAAGTTGTAAACCTAAATAGCGACCAAGTTCAACGCGAATATGTTGAAACCCTAAAAAACGACCTAGAGGCACTACAAAGCATCGCCGTTCTCAGGAATGGCTTGCCTTCGGTTAGCGATCCTGAGTCTTTCAAACTTTGGTTGGAGGCTGGTTGTGAGTGGCTCATTACTTCCAAAATGTCTCAGGCCGATGGCAATAGCCTCGTTGTAGAAGCTATCGTTTTTGATGTCAACTCAGGTAGGCGAGTTACATCTACTACCCAAAAGGCCAACTCCTCAGGCTATCGAAGACTGGCACACCTAGTTGCTGATGCTATTGAAGAATTTTTGACTGGCACACCAGGGGTAGCTAGTAGTCGCATTGTTTTTTGTAGGGAAGAATCTAGAGGCATAAAAGAAATTTATCAGTCAGATAGAGATGGTTCAAATCTTTTAAAGCTCACCAACCGCAAAACCCTCACCATGTCCCCTACAATGACCAATGATGGTCGCCTTGCATATTTGACATATTCTCCACGGCCTACAATATGGGGACAGAAAACTCCAGGCGGACCACATGTAAGGCTTTATCCCCTGCAGGATAGTGCAGGATTTAATGTATATACTCCGGTATTTAGCCCAGATGGCACAAGGTTAGCTTTTGTACAAACCAATGGAAAGGGGGGCACAGACATTATGTTGCTGGATGTTGCCTCTGGCAAAGTTAGGCGACTAACCAGCCAAAATGTGATCAATTCAGAAATGTGCTGGAACCCGGCTGGAACCCAATTGGCTTTTACTTCAGGACGGGCGGGCAGTCCACAGCTATACATCATGGAAGATGATGGCACAAATGTCCGTGCCCTGAATATTGATGGTTCATATAATTCAAGCCCCGCTTGGAGTCCCGATGGGAGTATGATCGCCTTCGTAAGCAGGTTTGAGGGCAATTTTGATCTATTTGTATACAAGCTGGGCGACCCAAATCCCTACCAAATAACAACTGGATTTAGCAATTCAGAAAATCCAGCTTGGTCTCCTGATAGCCGGCATATCATCTTTTCTAGTACCCGCGGGGGGAAAAATACACTATATATTACCGACCTATCAGGAAGTCGCATCGTCCCGGCAACAAATCTTACTGGATGCCAACAACCCATTTGGGTGAGGCACAAATGAAAAATTGTGTTATTTTATTGGTTTTGATGGTATTTTTGTATTAGTATAGAACATTTTTTTTCGGAGGTACGAATCGTGTCTAACTACAAACTGTATACTGCAATGGCAGTTTTATTGTCTGTTGGGCTGGGAACAGCATGTAAACCGCCCCAACCCCCTGAACCAGAGGTGATTGATACCAGCGAAGCCGACCGCCTCCGAGCAGAACAAGAAGCCAGAGAGAAAGCCGCAAGGGAAGAAGCCGCGGCAAAGGCTGAAGCCGATAGGATTAGACAGGCTGAGGAAAATGCACGAAGGGATGCAGAAAGAAGAGCCGCTGAGGCTAGGAGAGCAGATGCTGTTGCCGCTTTGGTTGATGTAAATTTCGACTATGACAAGTCCGAAATCCGTGCCATTGACAGAGCCAAATTACAGAGGATTGCCGACTTTATGCTCAAATATCCTGATGTAAGGGTTGAAATTGGAGGCCATTGCGATGAACGTGGCACCATAGAGTACAACCTGGCACTTGGGGAGCGTAGGGCTTTTGCGGCAAAGGCATACCTGACAACTCTAGGTGTCAGTGACTACCGCCTTTCTACTATCAGTCATGGCAAGGAACTTCCAAAAGTATTTGGTAGCAACGAAATAAGTTATTCCGAAAACCGCCGTTGCGAGTTCAAACTTCAAGATCGATAGCAAGTCTTTGGATATGGAGGGGGCATTTGTACCCCTCCATGTTCCGGATGAAAACCATTTGGAGGAGTTTTGGGAAAATTTCATTTGGTAGGTTTTGCAATTGTTGGTTTTTTTGGCCTTGTGGGGATTTTGGGCTGTAATCCAAACGACCAGTTTGTTCGCATGGAAAATGAGGTGAACGACCTCAAGGTGGAAATTTACCGCCAACGCCAAGAAATGCAGGATTTAGCAAAAAAGACGGGGCAGATTGAAAACATTGTAACCGCTGAAAGCACTGAGGGTAAAAAGCATAGGGCAGATACCCAAGAGTCACTGCGACAGCTTAACGAAGGTATTCAGGGCGTTAGGTATCGGCTCGAATCAAGCACTCCTCAGAGGACATCCTCTATCGCATCCAGACCCCCAGCAGGACAGTCAGTCAGTCCCACCACACCGCCGTTGGCATTAGAACCTGACCAGCAACTTTTCGCTATTGCAGAAAAGGACTATAACGCCGGAAAATTTCAATCGGCAATTGAGTCAGCAGATAATTTAATAAAGCATTTTCCTGATAGCGACAATTTGCCAGATGCTCTGTATATCAAGGGTAGAGCCTTGATGGCTACCGGAGCCTTTAAGGAAGCTCAGGATTCCTTCCAAAAACTTTGTAATGAATTCCCTGCTTCAGTTTTGTTCAGGCAGGCAAGACTTAGTGTTGGCCGTTGTCAGCTAAATCAGGGGAATACACTTGCGGCAATTTCTACATTTGAACAAATCGTCGACCGATGGCCTACCTCTGAAGAGGCAAGGCGCGCCGCCGAAATATTGCAAGATGTTAAATCTAGCAGGTAAGCGGTAAATATAATGGAGGCCAAATGATTGGTAAATGTATTTTGGGCATAGCCATTTGTTTTGCAAGTTCTGACACCTTTGCGCAAGATCGAGGCTCTGACCCAGTATTAAAGGCCAAAGCAAATCGAATAGAAGGGAATGGTCGTGATCTTCCGCCTGTCCCTAGGGGTTTGACTGAGCCTCCTCCTTTGCCCCCACCTGAAATGCACACCCACGACATCAGAAAACAAAGAGCCAGACCCGCGGCCAAAAAACCTGCCCCAAAGAAGCCAGCAACAAATACTGCTAAGAAACCAGCAACCACGCCAGCCAAAAAACCTGCTACTAGCACAGCCAAACCTACTCCAAAGCCAAATACCACTGCTTCGAAAGCACCATCTCCAGGTAACAAGGCTCCTGCCTCTAATTCAGCAAATAAAACTGCTAAGAAATGAGACATATACCAACAGCCATTTATCGCATTCTATCTACCTACCCTAACAATGAAACGCCCAGAAACAATACATGTAGATAAACCTTGGGGTTGCTTCGAGCAGTTTGTACTCAACACTACCTGTACCGTTAAGATACTCACTTGCAAGCCAGGGCAGAAATTGAGCCTCCAAAAACACGCTCAAAGAGATGAATTGTGGATTGCGATGGATGATGGAGTAGTAGTAGAGTTGGATGGAGAAAGGCACTTTCCCGCAAAAGGCCAGGAAATATGGTTGCCAAAAGGCTCAGTTCATAGGCTAAGTTGTGATAAATCCGCACTGGAAGCCGTCCGAGTGCTGGAGATTAGCTTGGGTCAGTTTGATGAAAATGACATAGAACGCCTAGAAGATAACTATGGGCGAGTGAATTAGCACTATTGAGTTTCCTCTGTACAGTGAAACACCCCAGAGGCAGGGGTGCTTCGTGTAGGATTTTTTGGTAGGGAAACTTGGAGTGGAATTATCGGAGGCCCTGAACTATCAAGGTTTTGCAAATGGCGAGACTTATTTAGTGGCATGTAGCCCTTTCGGGCACCTCGGCTACTAGTATAAAACAAAAAATGGATTTTGAAAATAGCTCATCAAATCAGCCATATCCGATATGATTGAGTTTGGAAGTAGGTAGAATGACACATGGCTAACCCAAACAAACCAAATTGGGCCTCAATAGGCGAATGGGCGATAAGTTTCGCCAAAGACTGGGAAAACGCCAAAAGTGAAAAATCAGAAGGACACAACTTTATTCAGGCATTTCTCCGCGTCTTTGGCCATACCAGCAACGTAGGCGAATTTGAAAAGCCAGTAACGACACCTGACGGACGCACAAACTACATAGACTTTTACTGGAAAGACAAAATAGCAATAGAAATGAAATCCAGAGGCAAAAGGCTCGACAGAGCCTTTGAACAGTTAAGCCATTATATGGAATGTCTACCAGAAGGCGAAACACCGCCAAATCTCTGGATGGTGTCTGACTTCGAGCACATATACATCTATGACAACTCAACAAAGCAGGAAACTTACTTCAAGACCAACAAACTCCGCAAACACATTAAGTACTTCGCCGCCCTTATAGGCGAAGAGCCTGAGCCAATACACAGCGACAAAGGGGCAGTTGACCTCAAAGCAACAGCAAAGATGAACAAACTCTTTGAAGCCCTGCAAGACCGGCACTACAAAGGGCACGAGCTAGAAATCTATCTCGCAAGGCTACTCTTCTGCCTATTCGCTGACGACACCGGCATATTTCCACAGAACACCTTTTATAACTACATCCTCGCATCCAGCGAAAAAGGCACGGACTTAGACGCACGCCTGAACCAGCTTTTCCAAGACCTCAACGAGCCCCTGGACGAGCGTGTCCCAAACCCCTATCTCTCAGATCGGGTAGACCCCTCCCATTTCAGACACATCAACGGTGGCCTCTTTGAAAAACAAATAAGACACGCCACATTTGACAAAAAGATGCGCCTGACATTACTGGAATGTCTTGAATTCGATTGGTCAATGATCAACCCAGCCATATTCGGCTCAATGTTCCAAGGAGTAATGGACACAGACCACAGACGTGAGATTGGAGCACACTACACCACAGAAGAAAACATCAAAAAACTCATAGACCCCTTATTTATGAATGAGCTAAGAAAAGAGTTCAACTCCATCAAAAAGAAAGCAAACCAGAAAGCCCTCTCAGAGTTCCATAACAAGCTAGCAAACCTCAAATTCCTTGACCCAGCCTGCGGCTGTGGCAACTTTCTTATCATTGCCTATAGAGAACTGCGAGAGCTCGAACTTGAAGTTGTCAGAGAAGAGTTCAGGCTAACAAAAGGCAATGCACATCAGCTATTGAACATCGAGACCCATTTCAAGGTAAACGTAGACCAGTTTTATGGGATTGAGATACTCTCATGGCCATGCCAGATAGCCAAAACAGGAATGTGGCTGATGGATCACCTGTGCAACATGGAGGCATCGGAAGAGTTTGGAAAGCACTTCGCCCGTATCCCGCTTGAAAAGGGTGCGGAGATACGGTGTGCCAATGCCCATCGGATAGACTGGGAAGAATTAGTCCCCAAAAACCAATTGAGCTATATATTGGGCAATCCGCCTTTCATCGGCTATTCAAACCAAAGCCACGAACAAAAAGAGGATATTCTCCTGACCTGCCTTGACGAAAAAAGCAAACCAATCAAGAACATTGGAAAGATAGACTATGTAGCCGCTTGGTATTACAGGGCATCCAAATACATCCAAGGGACACAAATCCGAGTTGCCTTTGTTTCTACCAATTCAATCACCCAAGGCGAACAGGTAGCCGCTGTCTGGAAACCCCTCTTTGATATGTTTGGAATACATATTGACTTCGCCTACCGTACATTCAAATGGAGTAATGAAGCCAAAGGCAAGGCGGCGGTGCATTGCGTAATTATTGGATTTAGCACTGTGGAAGGCATAGAGAAGGTTATTTATGATGATGTTTCTGCAAAAGCATCGGCGATAAATATCAACCCATATCTGGTGGATGCAAAGAATATCTGGATAGAAAATCGCAGAGCACCTATTTGTAAAGTGCCGGAGATGATTTCTGGAAACAGACCTGCCGATGGTGGACATTTGATAATAGAAGATAAAGACTTACAAGGGTTTATTAAAGCAGACCCATTGTCCAAAAAATATATCAAGCGATTTATGATGGGCGATGAATTTATTAACAACAAAAAACGGTGGTGCCTATGGCTTGTAGGCGTTGCCCCTTCTGAACTGAAAAAAATGCCTGAAGTTATGCGACGAGTGATAGCCTGTAGAAAAGATCGACAAAATGCACCTGACGTGGGAAGGCGAAAACTCGCTAGCACCCCTACTCTTTTCAGGGAACAAATAGTGCCAAGTCATTACCTTGCAATTCCCGTTGTGTCTTCCGAAAGGCGTGAATACATCCCGATGGGCTACTTGGGCAAGGTAACTGTCTTGGGAAATAGCATGTTCGTAATTCCCACTGCGACGCTATATCACTTTGGAATTTTGACTTCCAGCGTCCACATGGCGTGGATGAGGGCAGTTTGTGGACGCTTGGAATTGCGCTACAGCTATTCAAAAGGAATTGTGTACAACAATTTCCCCTGGCCAGAAGCAAAGGATAAGCAACAGGAAGAAATCGAAAAACTTGCTCAGGGCATTCTTGATGCAAGGGCATTGTTCCCCAAAAGTTCCCTCGCCGACCTCTACGACCCCCTGACCATGCCTCGCGAGCTACTCAGGACACACCATGCCCTTGACAGTGCCGTGATGAAACTCTATGGCTTTGCCATGGGAATGTCTGAACCTGAAATTGTGGCGGAGTTGATGGAGAGGTATCAAGCACTGGTAATAGATACAGGCAAATGAGCAGTCTAAAAGCAGTTATAGAGGCTAAACTTATTGTAGTTCGCCACAAACCCAGCACCTTGTAGCCATATTTTGGCCATTTGTAAGTAATCCTGAAATCCCGTATTTTTATATCTATGCTCGAAAAGCATCGGGAAATATAGATTCTTAAAAATCCATCTAGATATAAAATATATCTATGACAAAACGTGCCGAAATCGCCAGTTCCAGTTTTTACAACACTCTCGGAGGATTCTAGATATGTTTTTTCGGGACTTCAGTAGTAATACCATTTCACCTTTCCGATGCAAGTAATATCTGCTGTAAAGATGGCTGGGTCAGGCTTTCCATCTGAAAACTGATAACTGAAAACTGTGAACTGGTATAAAGAATCCCCATCATAGCCCCTACAAAAGCAACCACCATTGACTATAAAAAGTTGAGTTGCTAAATTCTGTTGGCAAATCACTTCAGCTAGAAATTTGCTACCTGCCAAAACGACCATATTTTCAATAAAAAATTGAAATATTTTTACTACTTATCATTGATATAATTGTATTTAATTGATATTTGATGATAACACACTCAAATTTTGTGAATTTTTTTTGTAAATTTTTCTTGACTTTTTTTTTGAACTAACCGATACTTGAATAGAGGGGTAAAACTCCCCTCGATTTTTCTCAAGTGTCGAATGGCATTTTTGGAAAACCAACAAAAATTTTGCGCAGTTGGCGCACAAACGTCCTAGCAACCAACTAGGCACACTAAAAACCACCCAGACAAACAATTCCTAAAGGAGAATCGATCATGGGAAAAATCATCGGAATCGACCTTGGCACCACCAACTCCTGCGTTGCAGTCATGGAGGGCGGCCAGCCAAAAATCATCCCTAACGCAGAAGGTACAAACACTACACCTTCGGTTTTGGGCTTTAATCCAAAAACTTCAGAGCGACTTGTGGGAGCCACTGCGAAGCGACAAGCAGTTGCACAACCCAAGAGCACTGTATTTTCAATCAAGCGGTTTATGGGGTTGCCCTATGCCGACTCTGAAAAAGAACAAACCCTCGTGCCCTACGCAGTACAACGCTCGGATAAGGGTGGATGTTCTATAGCTGTTTTAGACAAGAAGTTTAGCCCCGAAGAATTAAGCGCAATGGTGCTAACCAAGATGAAGGAAACGGCTGAGGCATACCTGGGTCACAAGGTTACAGAAGCGGTAATAACCGTGCCCGCATATTTTAATGATGCGCAGAGGCAGGCAACAAAAGATGCCGGCGCCATTGCTGGCCTGGAAGTCAAGCGACTCATAAACGAGCCAACCGCCGCGGCCTTCGCATATGGCTTCGACAAGATGAAAGAAAGCACCATCGCAGTCTTCGACTTTGGCGGGGGAACATTTGACATATCCATCCTTGAAATAGGCGACGAAGTAGTAGAAGTCAAATCGACATATGGCGATACCCACCTTGGGGGCGACAATGTCGACCAGGCAATCATTGACTGGCTACTAGAAGAATTCCAAAAGGCCGAAGGCATAGACTTGCGCAAACAGGCCGATGCCATGCAACGTCTAAAGGAGGCGGCAGAAAAGGCAAAGTGCGAGCTTTCTAGCACCACCCAAACCGATATAAACTTGCCCTACATCACAGCAGACAACAGTGGCCCCAAGCATTTAACCGCCACGCTAAGCAGGGCCAAATTTGAGCTAATGATCCAGCCGATACTTGACAAACTCAAGGCAACATGCGAAAGCGCGATAAAAGATGCCAAGCTAAACCCTTCGCAGGTAAACGAAGTAGTGCTTGTAGGAGGCTCTACCCGCATTCCCAAAGTGCAGGAGATGGTCAAAGGGCTATTTGGCAAAGAGCCTAACAAGAGCGTAAATCCTGACGAAGTGGTAGCTCTCGGTGCGGCTGTACAGGGCGGAGTGCTGGCAGGCGATGTCAAGGGCGTACTACTCCTGGATGTCACACCCCTATCGCTTGGTATCAACGCCAATGGCGGGCAGATGAGCGTTATCATCCCCCGCAATACTACTATCCCAACCAAAAAAAGCGAAAACTATACCACAGCCGTGGACAACCAGCCTGGGGTAGACATCGAAGTCTTCCAGGGCGAGCGACCTCTGGTAGAAGGCAACAAACTACTGGGGCAGTTCCACCTTGGTAGCATCATGCCCGCACCCCGCGGCGTTCCACAGATAGAAGTCATTTTCGACATTGATGCAAACGGAATCGTACACATCACCGCCAAAGACAAAGCCACCGGCAAGGATGCCAGCATAACCCTCACAGGTTCGAGCGGTCTTTCCAAAGATGAAATCGAAGCCAAGATTCGCGAAGCAGAAAACAACAAAGCTGAGGACGACAAGCGTAAAAAGCTCTTGGAAGACAAAAACGTCTTGGATCAAAGCATCTATCAACTGGAAAAACTGATGAAAGAAAATGGCGATAAAATACCTGATACAGATAAAAAAGAGGTTGAAGAAGCCATTCAGCAGGGCAAGGATGCCCTCACCAGCCTTGATGGAGATAAGATCAAGCTGGCCCTCGAAAACCTGAATAATAAGAGTCATAAAATGGCCGAGCACCTATATAAAACAGGTGCGCCAGCCGATCAGCCATCTGCACCCGAAACATCCGAAGAAAAGAAAAAGGATGACACAGTGATCGATGCCGAGGTGGTTGACTAATTAGAAGTGTCTCCTTTATATCAAGTTGCACCCAACCGGGAGCAACTTGGTATAGCTCCTGTATAACTCCTGTGGCAACTGCTTTTTTTGCCCATTCACTTTCGGCACGGACTGTGCGATATGAGGGTGCGGAATATTTCCGCGGGAGTTATCATGGCAGACTTTCAAATGTTGGTAGTAGCCCCCCAAACAGCGCAAGGGGGCGAGCAGGGATTCGCAAAATGCACCAATAATGGTGCAAATGATTTTTTTGATTCTGCACTAAGTCAAGCTAAATCATCTTTTGAAAAAAATGAAGGCACGCCCCAAAAAACTGTCGCAAAAAGCACCGAGGTATCGCACGCTACAGAAAATGATCGAGCCAAAGTTAATGAAACCAATAAAAGTGGTGTATCAAAATTGCCTACTTCCACCACAGATATTAGCAAGCCTACAACCACCGACAATCACTCTACAAATGACGTAGCTAAACCAGTTTTTCAATCCGATACTGCTAAAGCTACCAATAATACAGATGAACCCGCCCCGCTTTCGATAGATAGCGAAGAAAGTGAGTTTGTGCAGACGGGTGAATCACATGTAGCCCAGCTATTCAATATATATATGACAGAGCAGGTCGAACATATTGCCATGCCCGTAGTCGATGTTGAATCCAGCACAGAGTTTCCGGCGCAGGATAGCCATAGGGAGCAAAAAAAACCACAACAACTGCCTGTAACTGATTT
Source organism: Holophagaceae bacterium (assembly GCA_009783055.1). Lineage (GTDB taxonomy): Bacteria > Acidobacteriota > Holophagae > Holophagales > Holophagaceae > WRHW01. Next base: position 10,808 of record WRHW01000044.1, on the reverse strand, counting down.
GGCAAACGACTCCGCTCAAATAGCTATTAAAAAGCAAGGCGGTGAAATCGAACTACCAGCCGAAATATTTTCAAAACAAGAAACTTCACCGGAAGTAGCAGTAAAGGTTCCTGGCACAGAATTACAACCCGATACCCCGCCAGCAAACACTGCTAGTCAAGGGGCGGAACAGGCCAAGGTATCTCAGGCATCTCAGGCATCTCAGGTATCTCAAAATGTAGCCTCTGAGTCGGCTATTGACCAAGCAAACGTTGGAAAAACGCTTCAAGTGCACTCAGAAGTTGTAGCAGAATTACCTGCCGACCAAACGGAAAATACAGTCCCTGTAGCGCCCACACGCACAGCCCCTATAGAAATAGAAGTAGCCCTACCAAAACAAAATATCCAACCAGCCATGGACATGGCCTTGGTAGAGGATGAAAGCAATGAGGCCATTCCAGCCAAGGTTATTGATAAAGAATCAGCTATTGACCAGCCTGATAAGCCAAATAGAGAGCCAATTGTTACAGAAACTACTAAACCTGCAGAAAATATCGAGGGCAAAAAGGCAACCAAGACTAAAGAAGCAGTAGAAGATACCGACCAACGCCCCCGCCATATTAAGCAACCAAAGTCAGATGAAAATAATATAGAGCAGTCTGAAAACACAAAGCAGGTAAGGAATCGCAAGAACCATAATGCCCAAGAAAAAAGGCACAACGAATCCGAAAATGGACAAAACGAAAACAAAGCCAGCGAATCCACCCGCTCACGGAGGGCGCATGGACACTCCAGTCAAGCACGTCCAGAAAAGGCTCAGGTTGGGCATGTACCCGTGAGGACTGACATTGGCCACCACCAAGTAGTCCCCAAAAACTCAGAAAGAGCGCAGGCAACTCAAAGCAATGTAACCCGCTCAAACTCCGACCAACGTATAGAAGTAGCAACTGCCAAATCGCAAAGCGAGTTTTCTAATTCAAACAATTCAAACGGCTCAACTCATTCAGATAGTTCAGCAAAACAATTTGCTACCCCAACAGATTCCAGGCCAGCCAGTGGCTCTGTTCCGGTTAGCCATACAGCCACTTTTGCAGGTGTAGCAAGCAGTAGTACCACTACTCCAGTTCCGACACAAACTGCACCAGAGGCCACCCAAAAGCCATACCTACCACCCCAGGCTCCGATGGCTCAATTAGATGGTAGCGTTAAATGGTTACTTCGCAACGACGCAAAAATGGCAGAAATACAACTGTATCCAGAGCACATGGGCAAAGTCACAGTGCGATTAAGGATAGAAGGCAATGAAGTACATGCACGTATTTGGGCAAGCGAAGCAAGCACAATTCCAATGTTGAGAGAACATCGCGCATTTTTAGAAAACTCACTCAAAGAGCAAGGGTTAAACCTCAGTAGTTTCGACCTCCAGCAAGGTAAGGGCGGACAACAAGCAGAAGGAAATGGCCATGATGGACATAACCATCACAAGAGCAACCACTTCCACTTCGCCCCCCAGATGATGGAGGCCTGGAATGGTAGCGAGTTTATTCAAGAGCTTCCCATACAGTTGACCACACAGGGTGTAAAAGACGGCCGGGTGGAGCTGTACGCATAATCTAGTTTTCAGTTTTCAGTTGTCAGTTTTCAGAAAGCATCTGATAACTGGCAACTTTTTTTGCATGAATGGAAAGAACTGATAACTAAAGAAAAGGGCAATTTTAGCCCCCTTCAAACTGGCACGAAGTATGAACTAACATGTCCGTGAGGTAAAGAATCATGGCAGTCAATGCGGCACAGATAAACAACTACATGGGTTACACAACGGCAGAGCGCGTGCCTTCTCAAGACATGGACAAAGAGGCATTTATGAAGCTCTTAGTTGCACAACTGCAAAACCAAGACCCCACCGATCAAAACGATCCAATGGCTATGGTGCAACAGATGACTGCATTTAGCCAGCTAGAACAACTCGAAAACCTAGGCTCACACTTAATGGCAATTCAAGACCAAAACGTAGCCCTCTTCCAATCCCAAGCAACCAACTTGGTAGGCAAAACTGTCCGAGTAAATGGTGCCGGCACAGAATTAAAGAAGGGTGAGGATGGGCACATGGTAGCCAAAGTCGGCCTCGACCTAGCCACCGCCGCTACTGTCACCATGATTGTCCGAGACGAAAATGGATTAAAGGTGGCCACCATCGACAAGGGTGGCTTTGAGAAGGGTCATCACGAATTTGAATGGAATGGCCTAACAGAATCAGGTGCCCAGCTAAAAGCCGGAACCTATACCATCGAATTTAATGCCTTTGACGAAAATGGCGAGCAGGTAAACGCCGCCAGCGTCAGCGACCTGAGGGTCGACTCTGTAGCATTCGCCGAAGGAACAGTCCTAATCGTAGCCGGAGGCAAATATTACTCCCTCGGCGACATCATCGAAGTCACCGGCTAGCATCTAGCCACTAATCACTTTCTACCAGTCACTAATCAAGGAGTTCCATCATGGGCATTGCCAGTGCATTTTATACCGCGTTATCCGGTCTATCGGTCAATTCCAGTTCATTGACCGTTATCGGTAACAACCTTGCCAACCTAAATACGATTGGATTTAAGGGCAGTTCCACCACCTTTCAGGATTTGTTTTCTGCCAATTTAGGTGCGTCTGCATTTCAGGGCAACGGCAACCCCTCTCAGGTCGGTTTGGGCGCACAAGTGGGCGCGGTGATGCAAAACTTTGGTCAATCGACTTTTCAAAGTACTTCCAACGTAATGGACATGGCCGTGCAGGGTGCTGGTTTCTTTTACATGAGGCTAATTAATGGCGGATTTGGCCACACAAGGTCAGGCAACTTCACCATCGACCAAAATGGTTTTGTGGTAGACCCAGCCGGAAACAAGCTCCAAGGTTATAACAGAACCGCCGCTGGTAAAATCGATGCGGCGATGGGTGCTGTCGATATCAAGCTCCCCATGGGCGAAACCATATCTGCCGTTGCAACCAAGGCCATATCCTTTACCACAAACCTAAACGCAGACGTGGCCAGGAATGAAAGTAAATATACCACCAGCGTAGGTGTTTACGATAGCCTTGGTAGCAGACATCAACTCTTGATTACCTACGAAAAGACAGCCGACAATGAATGGAGATATTACGTTTGGGCACCAGACGTTGATCCAGCACAAACAGCCGCATTATTGGATGCAGGCCCAGCCGCTGGTGGCCACGTCACAGCCTTAGGTAGCAATAACCCTCCCACCACTCTGCCAGACAACATCAACCTCGCCACCGCTACTTGGGGCGATGATTACTTTACACTCGCAGAAGGCATCATCCACTTCTCCTCCAGCGGCGCGATGACGCATGTTGAGCCTCTAAACTTAGTAACAGGTGCTCCTGCTCCTGGGGTCCCCGCCGGCGGTGTGCCATTAAATGCCACCCCTCCTGCGTTTCCTAACGCCGCCGCAATCCCCGGCTACTTAGACAGCAACGGCAACCCGCTTATGGAAATCAAGTGGAGCAATGGCTCACTACCCCATGCCTGGGACGCGATGGCCGTTGACGACACCAGGATGACCTGGACTCTTAACACCGGTAACATTGGTGAGCCATTCCCACTCATCACCCAAACCTCTACCGAATCTGGCACCAGCAACAGCTCCCAAAACGGCTTTGGGGCAGGAACAATCAAGGGTTTAACTGTCGACCAAAACGGCTTTGTTATTGGCACCTTTAGCAACGGTCAAACCTTCCCTGTAGCGCGGGTAGCTATGTCGATATTTACAAATAACAATGGCCTCCAAAAGGTGGGCGAAAATATCTGGAAAGAAACCATCGCCTCAGGCCCCGCAAACATAGGCACCGCCAACGACGTAGGCAGAGGCTCAATCCTTGGCTCACACTTAGAAATGTCTAACGTTGACGTAGCAGACGAGTTTACAAGGTTGATCATCACCCAGCGTGGCTACCAGGCTAACAGCCGAATCGTCACCACCTCCGATGAAATGATGCAGGAAACACTGGCACTCAAACGATAAACTCTAAAAGCACACCAATAAAAAAGCCCCCACCCAAGGGGGCTTTTTTTTATTTTACTAGTGACGAGTGACTAGTAGCTAGAAAAGGTATTGCAACTAATACTAGTTTACAGTTTTCAGATGGAAAGCCTGACCCGGCGTATCTTTGTAGCAGGTATTACTTGCATTGGAAAGATGAAATGGTATCATTTGAAAAAACGCCCCCACCCGTGGACAACCTCAATTCTGCGTAATTCCTCTGGAAACTGATATTTTATGTTATCTGACCCACTGGCCCTACTTCCAATTGATTGTTTTCAGTCCGTCAACACGTTCAAAATGGCGCGTGTTGTTTGTTACAAGGGTATAGTCGTTGACTAAGCAATAGGCCGCGATAAAAATGTCAGCGTCCTCAATGGGTTTACCCTGTTGGCACAATGATGAATAGATTTCAGCAGACATTTTCCATACAGGCATGTCAAACCCCACCTGCAAGACACTTTGATACAATTTGTCAAATGTGGCTAAATACTTACGCAACCCTTTAGCCAACAACCCTCTTTGCACTTCGTAGTAAACAATTGGCGGTATCACCATTTCGCAATCATCCTTCAAGGCTTGGCGATAATGTGACACTACCTTGGCATCCTCTTTAAGAATGTATGAAACGATATTGCTGTCGAGGGCGTAGATCATAAATCCAATTCCCTTGTGATATTCGCCCGCTTGGCTAAAATCGCATCGAATTCCTCATCCAACGATTCATCATCTATTTTGGCTAAGTCCGCAAGAATTTCTTCAAAGGCATCTATTCTGGCCTGCCTGCGGTCAGTCTGAAGGTTAGTGGTTTTGTCAAAGGGTTTTGGGAATATTGCTGACTTCAAAACCGTAACTAATATGCTTGCGTTCTCCGGTAAGACTGCATTTCCGGTAATCACAGGCTGGCCGTTGCGAACATGTCCAGAATAGGTTTGATAGGTTTCCATTGCCATCTCCTCTCTTTTCTTTGTAGCTTGCAACCAAGCATTCAATTATACCAGTTATCAGTTATCAGTTATCAGTTTTCAGATGCTTGGTTTCAAGTTGGTAGTTGGTTGGTAGCATTTTTTTAGTTTTCAGTTTTCAGATGGAAAGCCTGACCCGGAGTATCTTTACAGCAGGTATTATTTGCATTGGAAAGATGAAATGGTATAATTCCAGTATTATGAGGATTGATGAATTTAGGAACAAATTCAGAGACGTAAAAGCTATGGGCTTCGTCCAGTCGGTGCGCCGTTGACCTACTGGCGTTGGTCAAACATTAATGAATTGATGGGCTTGCCTGAAGATAATTTAGCTAAACCTGATATTGATGGGGCGGAGATAAAAACCCATTCAAAAAAAGTTCCCATCATTGTTATTTGTCTCTGCTTCTTCTGAAGAGCGAGACGGGGTTGAATACTTTCATTACTATCGTGTTCAATTGATGAAAGGCACTTCACCTGAGTTGTTAGGAGACCATTTCAGAGTTGAAGACATTCTGGTAGATTTACGATTACACGACAAGGGGACAATGGCGAGGAATCATGGAACAGGGTTTAGAACCTTTGAAGACAAACTGCCGTTGTTATTCAGTACCATAGAGGTCATATGAAATACAAAGTTGAGCGTAATACAAGGTTTGATTATACAGGACAGAATTATGGCGAACTATTTCCAAACCTTCACAAATATCCGGCGACAATGTTGCCTCAAATCGGTATTGATGTTTTGAAAGAGTTTAGTATACCTAACGGAATTTTGCTTGACCCGTATTGTGGGTCAGGCTCCTCTTTTGCCAGCGGACTAGGTTATGGGCTTACGCAGATGGTGGGTTACGACATAAACCCACTAGCAGTACTAATTTCAAAAGTTCGATTTACCAATATTTCAGTTAAAAATATATTGAAAACGATGCAGAGTTTTCGCAACACCATTTTTGAATTTCTGAAAGACCATGAATACCCTAAGAAGTTACCAACCCCAATGATTACAAACATCGACTTTTGGTTTTCGTCTGAAGTTGCGACAAATTTAGCATTGCTAAAACACTGTATTGAACAAATAGACAACGAACCAATCCGAAATTTTTATAAACTGCCGTTTTCAGAAACCGTCCGAGAATGTAGTTATACACGCAATGATGAGTTCAAACTTTATCGCATGAAGCCAGATGAATGTCTTCGATTCAATCCCGATGTGATTGGCATGTATTTTAAGAAGCTGGAAAATAACTTAAGTTTGTATCAACAGTTTTACTCCAAAAAGTTGAAAGGAGTCAGTGTCAAAGTTACAGCGATACCATTTCCAGCACGGGGGCAAAATCATAAATTTGATGTTGTGCTGACAAGTCCACCATATGGAGATAGCAGAACTACCGTTGCATATGGGCAGTTTTCTACTCTTTCTAATGAATGGCTAGGAATAAACAAGGCGAGATCATTAGACAATCAATTGATGGGAGGGGTTCGTGCAAACGAAGATACTGTAAATGGCTTAATGTCAGACTATATAGAGCAAGTTCGGACGATTGACCCAAAGAGGTCTTTGGATGTATCAGCTTTCTATAGAGATTTAGGAGCATCTATTGGTAGTGTGGCTACCAGCGTCAAGAAAGGCGGTAAGTCAATATATATTGTCGGCAATAGAACCGTTAAAGGTGTTCAGCTACCAACTGACCAATTTATTGCTGAAAAGTTTGAAGAGAACGATTTCCGGCACTTGATCACGTTTGAACGTGCAATATCTAACAAGGTTATGCCGCTTAAGAATTCACCAAGTAACATTGCTGGCAAGACTTCTAAAACAATGCTTTCCGAATATATTGTTGTCTGTGAAAAAATGAATTAGCCACCCTCTGGTTAGTCTTGAAATATAGCTCACCTTGTTACCGTGGCTTGTTTTCAGTGGATTGGGTATTAGTGGTTGGTGGCATTTTTTTAGTTTTCAGTTTTCAGATGGAAAGCCTGACCCGGCGTATCTTTACAGCAGGTATTACTTGCAGTGGAAAAGTGAAATGGTATAATACTAGGTGTCTTGCAAAACCGTATATTTTGTAAGAGGCTCCTGCTATAATTCGGTTGTTTCAGTGAAATATCAAGGAGGGGCAACAATGAAAATTTATTTTTCTGTCCTGGCCAAATTATGCTTTGCAATGTCATTGCTTTTTGCAGGGGGCAGTCTCTGCGCTCAGGGGGGGTTAAAGCAACCACCCATCAACCCTGATTATGCCGAATGGCTATCAAGGCAGAGGGATAAAGGCTTTGCCGAATTTAATGACATTCTACCCGGACAGGTCAGAGCTGGTGGCCCCATTCCCCTACCAATTATTTTCCCCACCATTGATGGGTCAGTTACCCAAATCACAGCAATGGTAAAGGCTGGGCTAACAGCATTTTCGCCACGCTATGACATGAGAGAAGTGGCGGGGCTGTTAAACCCTGTAGGCAACCAAAACCCCTATGGGGCATGCTGGGCCTTCGCCGCCCTTACTGCCATGGAAACTAACATCATGATTAGCGAAGGAGTTCCCCTCTCCCTCTCCCCCTCTCACTTGGCCTATTTTACCTATAACTCCATTAATGGCCTACCAGGGTATGGAAATAGATCCCTGGAAAGCGCATTGAACTCTGGTGGAAACCCTTTCAAGGCCACAGGTATTATGTCGAGGGGGGCACAGGCTGGGGCACCAGTCTTAGAATCCAGTTCGCCTTACCCGTCTGCGCCATCTGCGTCTGCGAAATCGGTTGCATTTATAAAAAGCGTACCCATGCTGGGCAATAGCAACGACACTGACAATATTAAGGGGCTTATACAAACCTATGGCGCGGTTTCTGCCTCAGTTGTATTTGATACTTCGTCTACATATTACAATCCTGCAAAATATGCTTTCAGGCGCGTTGGTGGTGGCACTGTAGACCATTCCATTGCCATTGTTGGCTGGGATGATGATTTTCCAAGAGGAGATTTTCCCACCCAGCCTGCGGCCAACGGTGCATGGATAGTGCGTAACAGTTGGGGGGCTACTTGGGGAGAGGGCGGATATTTTTATATGTCCTACGACTCTAGCCTGGACATGGTGTCTGCCTTTGAGGCCACCTCAGATCCGGAGCCAAGCAGAAAGCAGTACTACTACGACAAGCTTGGGGTTGTAGCATATACAGGGTCAGGTGTAAACAATTCATGGCATTGGATGGCAAACATTTTTTGGCCTACCGATGATGAACGTATTACTGATGTATCTTTTTATACCCATTCCATGAATGCCGAATACAATTTAACGATAGTGACAACCAGTGGAATGGTTGTTGGTAATCCTTCTGCTGGCACTCAGGCATTTGGGCCGGTCACCGGCACTTTGACAACCCCTGGATATCAGCGTATCACGTTGCCCGAGCCGGTTTTAGTAAGTAGTGGCACAAGGTTTGCGGTAATAGTTGGTCTGCGAGAGCCAAACTTTGGCTATTCGCTGACATTTACAAACGGAATACCTGCAACCCCAAACGTCAGTTATTATTCAACTTCATCCAATGTGCACGTAACGGCGGATTGGAAGGACGCGGCCACCGTACATATGAATAATGTGACAGGGCCGGCAAATTTTGCGGTCAGAGCATTCACCACACCAGCCGATCCGGCTTTTGTCACCATCACTCCTGAAAGCGTTGACTTAGTCCCCGGCGAAACTTGCACATTTACCGCCAATCTGGTGGGTATGGACTCTGGCGACAGGATAGTGTGGACTATTTCCAGTTCTGGCGGAACGATAGACGGTTCCACTATCTCACCTGCTGGCCCAACTGCTTCCAAAATTTATACAGCAGGTGCCGTGCCCGGAAATTATTCGCTTAGGGCCTCCAGTTACAACAACATCAACAGCAAGTTTGTAAGGGCTACAATCAACATACATGCCCCGGTTGCTGTAACGCCGGACGACCAAACCCTGCACACAGGCCAATCATTTACCTTTGTAGCAGTACTTGCAGGAGGGTTTGGGGATCAGGCAGTAACATGGACAACCAACGGTGGAAGCATCACAGACGGGGGCGTGTATACCGCTCCATCTACGCCTGGCACGTATACAATTACGGCCACCAGCGTGGCAGATATATCTAAGAGTGGGTCTGTAACCGTCAACGTCATATATCCCCCAATCGCTGTTTCTGTGGAACCAAGTAGCGTTTATCTCTCCCCAGGCCAAACACAAACTTTTGTTGCAACTGTTACTGGGGGATCAGGAAATACAGATGTAACATGGACAGCCACGGGTGGTAGCATCACCGCTGGAGGCGTTTATACCGCTCCATTTACGTCAGGCACGTATACAATTACAGCCACCAGCGTAGAAGATATTTCTAAGAGTGCCTCTGCAACAGTGAACGTCACCGAGTCAATTTCAGTAACCATAAGCCCCGAAAGCGTCAACCTATCCCCCGGCCAAACCTTTACTTTTTCAGCCACAGTTACAGGCGGCACGGGAAATACAGACCTAACATGGACAGCCACGGGTGGTAGCATTACCACTGGAGGCGTTTATACCGCTCCATCTACGTCAGGCACGTATACAATTACAGCCACCAGCGTAGAAGATACATCTAAGAGTGCCTCTGCAACCGTAAACGTCACCGAGTCAATTTCAGTAACCATAAGCCCCGAAAGCATCAACCTATCCCCCGGCCAAACCTTTACGTTTTCAGCTACAGTTACTGGGGGATCAGGAAATACAGAACTGACATGGACAGCCACGGGTGGTAGCATCACCGCTGAAGGTGTTTATACCGCTCCATCTACGTCAGGCACGTATACAATTACGGCCACCAGCGTAGAAGATACATCTAAGAGTGCCTCTGCAACAGTAAACGTCACCGAGTCAATTTCAGTAGCTATAAGCCCCGAAAGCGTCAACCTTTCCCCCGGCCAAACCTTTACGTTTTCAGCCACTGTTACTGGGGGATCAGGAAATACAGACCTGACATGGACAGCCACCGGTGGTAGCATCACCACTGAAGGTGTTTATACCGCTCCATCTACGTCAGGCACGTATACAATTACAGCCACCAGCGTAGAAGATACATCTAAGAGTGCCTCTGCAACCGTTGTTGTTTTAGCTGGTTTTATCGAGTTCATATCTCCTCCCAAAGCTCTGTTTATAAAAGACAAGGTAGAGATACAGGCAAATGTAGTCGGCCTCGAAAACCAAGCTATGGCCTGGTCTGCCCTGCTAGGATCAATCACTGCCGACGGGCAATATACTGCCCCAAGCGAGGTAGTGGGTTTTCATCAAATGGAGACTATAGTTGCAGAAAGCCTCCAAGACCCTTCAGTATGGGCACAACTTCAAATAAGGATAAATAACGAAACCATCCTAACCTTTGATGGCAACGGGCCAAAGACCCCGCAACTTTTGGACTTAGCCAACGCACTCTACTCAACCGACCCAGCGGACATTGCCAAATATGACCTAAACGGCGATGGCTTAATTGATGAAGAAGACATAATAATCCTGTTCAAAAGAATGGGGTGGGTAATAAATTGAGATTCTTGCAAAACCGCCGGTATTGCAAGACACCTAATACCGAGTAGTCTTCAACAGGTTGAACGCAACCACTACCCACTGATGTTTTTACTGATAACTGATAACTAATGAAAGAGCATATACGGTCATACCAAGTTGCACCCAAACGGGAGCAACTTGGTATGACGGCAATGCGAAAGCAGTGCCCGCAGAAGGAAGGTGAAGAAAACAAGATACCAGCAAGCGTGTCCGAAATAACAAGTTTCCAAAAATACTTGGCGTGGCAGTCT